>NZ_DASSCL010000114.1:0-65649 GCF_035697785.1 Nocardioides sp. | reverse complement strand
ACCGGCTCCCCCGAGGTGCAGATCGCGATGCTGACGCAGCGCATCAAGGACCTCACCGAGCACTCTCGGACCCACAAGCACGACCACCACAGCCGTCGTGGTCTCCTCCTGCTCGTCGGCCGCCGCAAGCGCATGCTTCGCTACCTCGAGGCGACCGACATCGAGCGCTACCGATCGCTCATCAAGCGACTCGGCCTGCGTCGATGAACCCGTGACGAAAGGCGGTCACCGCAGTCCTGCGGTGACCGCCTTTCGTCGTGGTGAGGCTCCCACCCATGGTGTCGGCAGCCCGCCTGATGGAAACCCCGCACACAACGACGATGTGCGAGGGCACAGAGAGAAAGAAAGCGAGGGCCCCTACATGGAGGGTCCAGATATCACCTTCGCCGAAGCCGTCATCGACAACGGCAGCTTCGGCACTCGCACGGTCCGTTTCGAGACCGGGCGCCTGGCCAAGCAGGCCGGGGGAGCCGTCGTCGCGTACCTCGACGAGGACACGATGATCATGTCGACGACGTCCGCGGGCAAGACGCCCAAGGACCAGTTCGACTTCTTCCCGCTCACCGTTGACGTCGAGGAGCGGATGTACTCCGTGGGCCGGATCCCCGGCTCGTTCTTCCGTCGCGAGGGCCGTCCCACGACCGAGGCGATCCTCACCTGCCGGCTCATCGACCGGCCCCTGCGCCCGACCTTCAAGAAGGGCCTGCGCAACGAGGTCCAGGTCATCATCACGGTGTTCGCCCTGAACCCCGACCACCAGTACGACGTGCTCGCCATCAACGCCGCGAGCGCCTCCACGCAGATCTCCGGGCTGCCGTTCTCCGGCCCGATCGGTGGCGTGCGCGTCTCGCTCATCGACGGCCAGTGGGTCGCGTTCCCGAACTTCTCGGACATCGAGCGCTCCGTCTTCGACATGGTCGTCGCGGGCCGCGTCGTCGGCGATGACGTAGCCATCATGATGGTCGAGGCCGAGTCGACCGGGTCGACCTGGAACCTCGTCAAGACCGAGGGCAAGCAGGCGCCGACCGAGGAGGTCGTCGCCGAGGGTCTCGAGGCGAGCAAGAAGTTCATCAAGGCGCTCTGCGACGCGCAGGCCGAGCTGGCTGCCAAGGCGGCCAAGCCGGTGGAGGACTTCCCCGTGTTCCTCGACTACGAGGACGACGTGTACGCCGCCGTCGAGGAGGCCGCCTCGGCCGACACGGCTGCCGCGCTGACGATCGCCGGCAAGACCGAGCGCGAGGACCGGCTGGACGAGATCAAGTCGTCGCTGCACCTGAGGCTCGTTGGCGAAGGCGAGGACAGCGAGGTCCACGGCCCGTTCGCGGGTCGCCGCAAGGAGGTCTCGGCGGCCTTCCGTGCGCTGCAGAAGAAGCTGGTCCGCCAGCGCATCCTGCGCGACAAGGTCCGCATCGACGGCCGTGGCCTCGCGGACATCCGCGCCCTCGGCGCCGAGGTCGAGGTCCTGCCGCGTGTGCACGGCTCGGCCATCTTCGAGCGTGGCGAGACCCAGATCATGGGGGTCACGACGCTCAACATGCTCAAGATGGAGCAGCAGCTCGACACGCTCAACCCGCAGACGCGCAAGCGCTACATGCACAACTACAACTTCCCGCCGTACAGCACCGGTGAGACCGGCCGGGTCGGCTCTCCGAAGCGTCGCGAGATCGGCCACGGCGCACTCGCGGAGCGTGCCCTCATGCCTGTGCTTCCGACGCGCGAGGAGTTCCCCTACGCGATCCGCCAGGTGTCCGAGGCGCTCGGATCCAACGGCTCGACGTCGATGGGCTCGGTCTGTGCGTCCACGCTGTCGCTGCTCAACGCCGGTGTGCCCCTGCGCGCCCCGGTCGCTGGCATCGCGATGGGTCTCGTGTCCGACGAGCTCGATGGCGAGACGCGGTACGCGGCGCTCACGGACATCCTCGGTGCGGAGGACGCCTTCGGTGACATGGACTTCAAGGTCGCCGGCACCAAGGAGTTCGTCACGGCGATCCAGCTCGACACGAAGCTCGACGGCATCCCGGCGTCGGTTCTCGCCGGCGCGCTGACCCAGGCCCGCGACGCGCGGCTGCACATCCTCGACGTCATGGCCGAGGCCATCGACGTGCCCGACGAGATGAGCCCGTACGCGCCGCGGATCATCACGGTGAAGGTCCCAGTCGACAAGATCGGTGAGGTCATCGGCCCGAAGGGCAAGATGATCAACCAGATCCAGGACGACACCGGCGCCGACATCTCGATCGAGGACGACGGCACCGTGTTCATCGGAGCGGTCGACGGCCCGTCTGCGGAGGCGGCTCGCGCAGCGATCAACGCCATCGCGAACCCGCAGATGCCCGAGGTCGGTGAGCGCTTCCTCGGCACGGTCGTCAAGACGACGACGTTCGGCGCGTTCATCTCGCTGCTGCCCGGCAAGGACGGCCTGCTGCACATCTCCGAGGTGCGCAAGCTCGTCGGCGGCAAGCGGATCGACAGCGTCGACGACGTCGTCAAGGTCGGCCAGAAGATCCAGGTCGAGCTCAAGGAGATCGACCCGCGCGGGAAGCTCTCGCTCGCGGCTGTCCTGCCCGAGGGCGAGGCCGACGCCAAGGCCGAGTCCGCCGACACGGCCAAGGCCGAGGAGCCGGCTGACGCCTGAGTCGCCCCACGCAGGTGCGAAGCGGCCCGGAACCTGAGCGGTTCCGGGCCGCTTCGCGGTTGCGGTCAGAAGATCGCGTTGATCCCGTTCCAGCCCGTCCCAATCAGGACTCGAGTACGCCACCCTCCGGACGCGGTGCGGGCGTACAGCCAGAGGTCGCCGTTACGGTCCCGGGCGACGACGTCGACCACTCGATCCCCAGTGAGGTCGCCGGGGCTGGAGATCGCGGTCATGCCATTCCACCCGGTGCCGATCCGGACCCGCGGCAGCCAGCCGCCGGACCCGTTGCCGGGGTAGAGCCAGAGGTACCCGGTACTCGACTCGCGAGCCAGGACGTCAGCCCGTCCGTCACCGTTGACGTCCCCCGCTCCGATCAACCGGTTGAACACGTTCCAGCCAGTGCCCACCCGTCGTGATCCCTTCCACCCGCCTGAGCCGTTGCCGGCATAGAGGAACAGCTCCCCGGTACTGGCGCGCCGGGCGAGCACGTCGACGCGCTGGTCGCCGTCGAAGTCCCCGGGACCGATGATCGCGTTGAACGGGTTCCAGCCCGTACCGACTCGCACCCTGGTGGACCAACCTCCCTTGCCCGTGCTCCGGTACATCCACAGGTAGCCCGTGGCCGCCTCCCGGGCAAGCACGTCGAGGGCTCCGTCACCACTGAAGTCGCCGACCGTCTCGAGGGCGCTGAAGGACCCCCAACCGGTGCCGATCTGGATGCGGGAGGCGAGTCGGCCGTTGCCTCGGCCGGGGTAGAGATTCAGCGTGGCGTCCGAACTACGCCGCGCGAGGACGTCGTTGTTCCAGTCCCCGTTGAAGTCTGCCGTGGAGTTGGAGAGCGTCGAGGCCGGGACCGCAAGCGCGCTGAAGGCGTACGTGCCACACGTCCGGTCATAGTCCCGCGTGTCGTCGTACCACTGCGACAAGTACACCCGCCCACCGGAGAAGCTCGCCTGCGTGCACCGGTCCAGAGCCTCGTCGGGGTAGTCGAGTCGTCCGGCCGTGGCCCAAACGGGTACACCCGGGAGGCGCCAGCCGCCGGTGATCTCCTGCCAGCCGTTGGCGTACGAGTAGAGGCCGTAGGCGTAGCCGTTGTCGCGGAGGCCGCGCATCAGGCCCTCGACGACATAGCGGTTCTCCAGGCGCTGCGCTGCACTGCTCGAAGGCCAGGGTTGCGCCGGCCTGGGTTCGACATCGATCCAGACCACGGGCGGCCGCCAGCCGATGCGAGCGAGGGTCGCCACTGCGTACTTGGCCTCCGCGTACCCGACGTTCGAGAGCTGGCCCGCCCGGGTCGTGGTCGACCACGGGCCCTGCGAACCGTAGGTGCTCAGCTGGGCGCTCGTCGGGAAGGCGGCCATGGCGTACCCGTGAGCCGGCTTGCTGCGATCCTGGACCCAGTCGACCTGCGACGCGAGACATGGGTTCTCGGTGAACGGCAAGCCCTTGGTCAGGCCCACGATGACGAACTGGGTGCTGTCCGGGGGGAGGGGCAGGTCGAACCCGCCCACGCTCGAAGGACACTGCGGCCACGAGATGTCGTGTCCGAGCAGAGGTGCGGCCTGGGCGGGGGGCGCGATGGTGGGTAGCAGCCCGGCCAGCAGCGCCACGGCCGCGAGCGGGGCGAGCAGGATCCTTCGGACGCGCCGGAGGTTCGTGCGAGCATGACGATCGCGCATGATGACCCACTTCCTCGATCACCTCCAGTGTGCGCCCGGACGGTCGGTGCAGGTGGGCCTTTGGTCCCGAATCACGGACTCTCTGTCTGGCATCGATAGGGTTTCGTCGTGACGGACATCAAGGTTGCGGTGATCGGAGCGAACGGCCGGATGGGGTCCGAAGCCGTGAAGGCAGTCGGGGCGGCCGAAGGACTGAGGCTCGTCGGGGCCTACGGCTCGAGTGATCAGCTGGGGGACCTGGGCGGCGCCGACGTCGCTGTCGAGCTGACGGTCCCGGCTGCATCACCGGGCAACGTTGCCCATTGCGTCGACAGGGGAGTCCACGTCGTCGTCGGCACCACCGGCTGGGACGACGCCCGGCTGTCCGCCCTGCGCGCGCAGCTCGACGGGGCTCCACCGGCCAGCACCGGCATCGGGGTCGGCGTGCTCATCGCGCCGAACTTCGCGATCGGGGCCCTGCTCATGATGTCGTTCGCCGCCCGGGCCGCGGCGTACTTCGAGTCCGTCGAGATCATCGAGCTGCACCACCCGGGCAAGGTCGACGCACCATCCGGGACCGCAGCCCGCACGGCCGCGCTGATCGGGGCAGCGCGTGGCGAGGCGGGCCTGCCCGCCGTCCCAGACGCGACCACCCACGATCCGCACGGCGCGCGCGGGGCCGAGCTCAGCGGCATACACGTCCACTCCGTCCGGCTGCGTGGGCTCGTCGCGCACCAGGAGGTTCTTCTCGGCAACGTGGGCGAGCAGCTGACGATCCGCCATGACTCCTTCGACCGGGCCTCCTTCATGCCGGGGGTCATCGCGGCCGTCAAGGCCGTCGCCGACCACCCCGGCCTCACCGTGGGGCTGGAGAAGTACCTCGGCCTCGAGTGAGCACGTGCCTGGTCTGGTCCTCAACCCAGGGCGGGCACGGTGGTCAGCGCCTCCAACACCGCAGCCGGCTGCTCGAAGGCGGGATCGTCGGCCGCATCCTCGATGACGTGCAACGGCCAGCCGAAACGCTCGCTCGCCCGTTGTGCGATGGCCAGCGGCGTCTGGCGGTCATGGCGTCCCCAGACGAGCGTCGTCGGCACCGGGATTCGGGCCAGCTCCGCGTCGGGGATGGGGCGCAGACCGAACTGTGACACCAGGCTCCTCACTGCGGACTTCCCCTCCGACGACCCCGCGCCCTGCAGAGCCAGCGTCATCAGCGGGACCCAGAGCGAGCCGAGCTGCTGCTGCAGTCCCGGCATGTCGACGAAGCACTGGCGGAAGAACCGGTCACGGCTGCCGGCGGTCGGCCGGGCGAGGAAGCCGATGAGCGTGAGGGAGAACGCGAGTGATGGCCGCAGGCGGTGCAGGCCGTGGGTGTCCACCAGTGCCAGCCCGCGCACGCGGTCGCCCTGCTCGAGGGCGAACCGCATGGCGATCGCGCCGCCGACGAGGTGTCCGGCGAGGTACGGAGGCGAGGGGCAGGTCTGCCGGATCAGGTCGTCGAGCCAGCCCAGTACCCGCGCGCGCTCGAGTGGTGCGTCTCCCAGGCCAGAGGCGCCGTGGCCCGGTAGGTCAGGGGCGACAATGCGGTGGGTCCTGGCGAGCTCCGGCATCACGCGCAGCCAGGTCAGGGCGAACTCACCCGGCCCGTGCAGCAGGACGACCGGCGGACCGGCGCCCCCGATGAGCACCGCCGTGGGGATGCCGGCCACGGTCAGACGCTGGTCAGTCAGCGGAGTGGCTGCGATGAGCTGCTTCCGTTCCGCACTGCTGGTGGCCGGTGCTCCGTGGCTCGTTGCCGCGTTGCCCATCGAACCCACCTCCTACGGTCTCGTTCCTGTCTCGCCACCGTAGGCGTGGGCGGTCTCGTGCCGCGTCGGGAGATCTGCCCATCCGAAGGTCAACCGCTGGGTGGAAATGTGCAGAGCGCTACTGCTCCCGTGCGAGGTCGCCGACCATGTCGGCGGGCGCGCGCATGCACCAGGCATCGATGACGAGCTCGTCGAGCCGCTCGGTGTCCACAGCCTCGAGACGCAGCATGACGAGTGGCCATCCGTCGTACGCCGGAGTGGTGAAGAACAGGTCTGGCTCCCCGAGGAGCAGCGCCTGCTTCTCGGCCTCGTCGCCGACGAAGAGGACGGCGATGTCGGTGCGGATCACTCGGCGCTTGCCCGGGCTGCGCTCCGGGTAGGACCACACGAATCCCTTGTCGCCGACGCGGAAGTCGAAGCCGTCGCTCTCGATCTCCACGACGTGCGGCAGGCTCAGCGCGACGCGACGCACGTCGTCCGCGTCGGCCATCAGGCCCAGCCGACGAGCCGCAGGAGGGCGGCCGTCGCCGCGCCGAGGACGACGACGACGATGAACGGCGCTCGGAGGATCAGTGCCACGATGGCCACGCCGACCGCGGCGACCCTCGCGTCGAGCGTCCAGGCGCCACCCGAGCCGGTCAGGGTCTGGATCGCGACCAGGGCGGCGAGGAGCGCGACGGGCAGCGCCGCAGTGACGCGCTTGACGTGCGGCTCGGCAAGCAGGTCCGCCGGAACGAGGTAGCCGACGAGCTTGAGCCCGAACGCCATGGCGGTTGCGATGAGCAGGGCGACCCATATGCTCACGAAGGCACCTCCGACCCTCGCTCGGGCTGCGCCGGGACGGGGCCGGGTCGGGAGTCCTCCGGATCGTCCTCGGCCCCAGTGGTCGCGCGCGGTTCCCGCCAGGCGATGAACGCAGCCAGCGCGGCGACGATGACCGGGACGCCGGGCGGCGTGGCGGGGGCGAGCACGACCGCGACCACGGCGGCGACGACGGCGATCGCCACCGAGTCGCGGTTCTTCAGCCGCGGCCAGAGCAGGGCGGTGAACGCGGCGCAGGCGGCCGCGTCCAGACCCCAGGTCCTGGGGTCCCCGATTGCGTTGCCGACGAGGGCGCCGACGAGCGTCGTGAGGTTCCACAACGCGAACACGGACAGACCCGTCAGCCAGAACCCCAGGCGAGCGGCCTTGTTGTGCGACTGTGACACCGCGACCGCGGTCGACTCGTCGATGGTGATGTGCGCGGCGGCCAGCCGTCGGATGCCTCGCACCCGCAGCAGCTGGGTGAGCTCCAGCGCGTAGAGCCCGTTTCGGACGCCCAGCAGCGATGACGCGGCGATTGCGGCCGGGGCCGCGTGCAGGCCGGCGGAGATGATCCCGATGAAGGCGAACTGGGAACCGCCCGTGAACATCAGCAGGGAGAGCGCACAGGCCTGCCACACGTCGAGGCCGGCAGCGACCGCCAGGGCCCCGAAGCTGATGCCGTAGGCCCCCGTCGCGATGCCGACGGACAGCGCCTCGCGGATGACGAGGCGGCGCTGCTCCGCGGTGAGGACGTCTGTCGTCACCCCGCCTCCAGGGAGGCGGAGAGGCGGAACTCCTTGACGGTCTCGCCGTCAGGACCCACCACGCGCTCGCGGTTCGCGCCGTCCGGGCCCAGGCCAGCCGCGACGAGGAACTCTCGCACCTCCTGTGCGGAGGCCAGGGCCCAGGCGGTCAGCCGGTCGCGTCCGCGGGCCCGAGCCGTGTCGACGACGGCATGGAGCAGGCGGGACCCATGGCCCTGGCGCCGCGCGTCCGGATGCACCCCGAGCACGAGCAGCTCGGCAGTCTGCTCGTCGGCATCGGGGTCGTTCGAGGCCCCCACCGCGGCCAACCCGACGACCTGCTCGCCCGCGCACGCGACGAGGAGCACGCCGTCGTCTGCGCCCGCACCCTCGAGCGTCGTCCGCCACGCGCTCGCGAACGCCTGGGGCTGGAACTGCGCGACGACCTCGGGAGCCAGCTCAGCGGCATACGCCTCCCGGAAGACGACCGCCTGGACGAACCCCACAGCAGGGGCGTCGGACACTCGGGCCACCCGGACGCTGGCGTCGGCGAGGGGGCCGGGCGGGTGGTCGTGGTCGTGACTGACGTGGTGCTGCGGTTGGCTCACCACTGCATCGTCTCAGGCGCCCCGTGCGTCCGAGAAAGGGCCACTTTGGTGCCACTGGCGCCCATCTCGCATACTGGACGCATGTATGGCAACGACGTCATCGACCCGAACGAGCCGTTGAACGCGGCGGAGACGGACGCCTACGACGAGGCGCTCGCGCACCAGGACCGCCGCGAGCAGGTCGGAGGTGACTTCGATGCGCTCATCACTGCCGACCAGCGGATCGAGCCACGCGACGCGATGCCGGAGGAGTACCGGCAGACGCTGATCCGCCAGATCGCCCAGCACGCCCACTCCGAGATCATCGGCATGCAGCCCGAGGGCAACTGGATCACCCGCGCCCCCTCACTGCGCCGCAAGGCGATCCTCATCGCCAAGGTCCAGGACGAGGCGGGGCACGGCCTCTATCTCTACAGCGCTGCCGAGACGCTCGGCGTCGACCGGGCCGAGCTGCTCGACCGGCTGCACAACGGCAAGCAGAAGTACTCGTCGATCTTCAACTACCCGACGTTGACGTGGGCCGACTGCGGCGCCATCGGCTGGCTCGTCGACGGTGCCGCGATCATGAACCAGGTGCCGCTGTGCCGGTGCTCCTACGGCCCCTACGCCCGCGCGATGATCCGCGTCTGCAAGGAGGAGTCGTTCCACCAGCGTCAGGGCTTCGAGATCCTGCACACCCTGTCGCACGGCACCGAGGCGCAGCACGCGATGGCGCAGGACGCCGTCGACCGCTGGTGGTGGCCGAGCCTGATGATGTTCGGTCCCCCCGACAGCACGGTCTCGGGGGAGGGCGCCGCGCCCGGGGGCCACACCGCGCAGTCGATGGCGTGGGGGATCAAGCGGTTCTCCAACGACGACCTGCGGCAGCGGTTCATCGACATGACCGTCCCGCAGGCCGAGGCGCTCGGACTGAGCCTGCCTGACCCCGACCTGGCCTGGAACGAGTCGCGCGGCCACTACGACTTCGGCGAGATCGACTTCAGCGAGCTGTTCGAGGTGATCAAGGGCAACGGCCCTTGCAACCGCGAACGGATGGCGCACCGCGTGCGCGCCCACGAGGAAGGGGCGTGGGCACGCGAGGCCGCCGCGGCGTACGCCGAGAAGAGAGCACACGAGCAGGCACGCACGGAGTCGGTGGCATGAGCGGGGACGACTCGACGACCGGGCGGCGCGAGTGGCCGCTGTGGGAGGTGTTCGTCCGCAGCAAGCGCGGGCTCAACCACGTGCACGTCGGCTCGCTGCACGCCCCCGACGCCGAGATGGCGCTGCGCAACGCCCGCGACGTCTACACCCGGCGCCAGGAGGGCGTATCGATCTGGGTGGTCCCGGCCGCGGGCATCACCGCGTCCAGTCCCGAGGAGAAGGACGCGTTCTTCGACCCGGCCGGCGACAAGATCTACCGGCACCCGACCTTCTACGACATCCCCGAGGGGGTCGAGCACCTGTGAGTGTCGTCGGTGATCGAGCCCGTCGAGATCTGGACCGGGCCGCCTACGTCACCGCCCTCGGTGACGACGCCCTGATCGCGGCGCAGCGGATGGGCGAGTGGATCGCGACCGCCCCGCAGATCGAGGAGGACGTCGCACTCGGCAACATCGCGCTCGACCTGCTCGGCCAGGCGCGCTCGCTGCTGAGCTACGCAGGCGCGCTGCTCGACCCGGTGCGCACCGAGGACGAACTGGCGTACTTCCGCGACGAGCGGGAGTTCCGCAACGTGCAGCTCGTCGAGCGGGGCTGGGGCCGCGAGCGCCGCGACTTCGGGGTCGCGATGGCGCGGCTGCTGATCCTCTCGACCTACCAGCACGCGCTCTACTCCGCGCTCGCGTCGAGCACCGACGAGACGGTCGCGGCGATCGCGGCGAAGGCGGTCAAGGAGGTCGACTACCACCGCGACCACGCCACCATGTGGGTGATCCGTCTCGGTGACGGCACCGCCGACTCGCATCTGCGCGTCCAGGCCGCCCTCGACGAGGAGTGGCGCTACGTCGACGAGCTGTTCGAGGGGTCGTGGGTCGCGCCCGCCCTGGTCGAGTCCGGCGTCGCCGCCGACCCCGCGAGGCTGCGGGCGACGTTCGACCGGCGGGCCGCGGCCGTGCTCGCCGAGGCGACGCTGACTGTGCCCGAGGTGACCCCCGCGGTCACCGGCGGACGCCGGGGCGTGCACACCCAGGAGATGGGCTACCTGCTCGCGGAGATGCAGCACCTGGCGCGCTCGCACCCGGGGGCGACGTGGTGAGCCCGGGCATGACGGTCCCGACGGGCTCGACCACCGAAGCGTCCAGCACCGCCTGGCACATCGCCGCGGCTGTGGAGGACCCCGAGGTGCCGGTCGTCACCATCGAGGACCTCGGCATCCTGCGGTCGGTCGACGTCGACGCGGCCGGAGCCGTGCGGGTGGCCATCACGCCGACGTACTCCGGCTGCCCGGCGATGGACACGATCCGCGCCGACCTGCTGGCCGCGTTCGCGCGCGCCGGCTACGACGACGTCCGGGTGGACTTCGTGCTCGCGCCGGCGTGGACGACGGACTGGATGACCGAGGAGGGGAAGCGCAAGCTCGAGGATTTCGGCATCGCGCCCCCGCGGACGGTCGGCGGCGTGGTGTCCCTGACCCTGTCGCTTCGCTGCCCGCAGTGCGGCTCGCCCGACACCCGCGAGCTGAGCCGGTTCGGGTCCACGGCGTGCAAGTCGCTGTGGGTCTGCAACGCCTGCCGCGAGCCGTTCGACCACTTCAAGGCCCATTGAGCGCCGCCGAGCGACCCGAGGACCCTGCCGCGTGAGCCACAGCCACTCCGTCTTCCACCCGTTGACGATCGCGTCCATCGAGCCCGTCACCGACGACTCGGTCGCGATCACCTTCGACGTGCCCGACGACCTCAGGGACGACTACGCCTACTCCCACGGCCAGCACCTGACCATCCGCACGGAGCTCGCCGGCGACGACGTGCGCCGCAACTACTCGATCTGCTCGCCGGTCTCCTCCGGGCAGCTCCGCGTGGCCGTCAAGCGGCTGCCCGGCGGTGCGTTCTCCGAGCATGCCCTCGACGTGCTGAAGCCGGGCGACGTGCTCGACGTGATGACCCCGAGCGGGCGGTTCTTCACCGAGCTGGACCCGGAGCACAAGAAGCACTACGTCTGCATCGCGGCCGGCTCGGGGATCACGCCGGTGCTGTCGATCGTGGCGACGACGCTGGAGACGGAGCCCGAGTCCTCGGTGACCCTTCTCTACGGCAACCGCACCCACAAGTCGGTGATGTTCCTGGAGGACCTCGAGGACCTCAAGGACACCTACCCGCAGCGGTTCCACCTCGTGCACGTGCTGTCCCGCGAGCCGCAGGAGGTGGAGCTGTTCTCCGGTCGGCTCGACGTGGAGCGACTCAGGCGGATCACCGACACCGTGCTGCCCATCGACACGGTGGACGAGTGGTTCCTGTGCGGACCGTTCGAGATGGTCTCCTCGCTGCGGACGTTCCTCGTGAACGAGGGAGTCTCCAAGCGCGCGGTGCACGCGGAGATCTTCCACGTCGAGTCGACGCCACCCGTGCGACGGGCGCCGGCACCGGGAGCCGACGCGGCCCCCGAGGGCGGCGCCGACGTCACGATCACGCTCGACGGCCGCACGTCGTCGTTCCGGCTGGCCACCGATGGTCCCTCCGTGCTCGAGGCGGCGCTGACCGTCCGCGCCGACGCGCCGTTCGCCTGCAAGGGCGGCGTGTGCGGCACCTGCCGGGCGAAGGTGCTCGAGGGCAGCGTCGAGATGGACACCAACTGGGCGCTCGAGCCGGACGAGGTGGAGAAGGGCTACGTGCTGACCTGCCAGTCGCACCCGACCAGCGACACGGTCGTGGTCGACTACGACGCCTGACCCGCCACCGTTGTCGCCACGGCTACCCTGACCCAGTGCAGCAGTACCTCGACCTCGTGCAGCGGATCCTCGACGACGGCGTCGCCAAGGGCGACCGCACCGGCACCGGCACGCTCAGCGTGTTCGGGCACCAGATGCGGTTCGACCTGCGCGAGGGCTTCCCGCTGGTGACAACCAAGAAGGTCCACACCCGTTCGGTGTTCGCCGAGCTGCTGTGGTTCCTGCGCGGTGACACCAACGTCAAGTGGCTCCAGGACCGCGGGGTGACCATCTGGGACGAGTGGGCCGACGCCGACGGCGACCTCGGACCCGTCTACGGCTACCAGTGGCGCTCGTGGCCGACCCCGTCCGGCCAGCACGTCGACCAGGTGGCCCAGCTCGTCGACAACCTGCGCCGCGACCCGGACAGCCGACGGCACATCGTGTCGGCCTGGAACGTGGCCGACATCCCGCAGATGGCGCTGGCGCCGTGCCACGCGCTGTTCCAGTTCTACGTGGCCGAGGGCCGGCTCTCCTGCCAGCTCTACCAGCGCTCGGCCGACGTCTTCCTCGGTGTGCCGTTCAACATCGCGTCCTACGCCCTGCTCACCCACATGGTCGCCCAGGTCACCGGCCTCGAGGTCGGTGACTTCGTGCACACCCTCGGCGACGCGCACCTGTACTCCAACCACCTCGAGCAGGCGAGGCTGCAGCTCTCCCGCGAGCCTCGGCCGCTGCCGACGCTCTGGCTCGACCCGTCGGTGACCGCGATCGACGCGTTCGACCTCGAGCACGTCCGGGTCGACGGCTACGACCCGCATCCCGGGATCAAGGCACCGATCGCCGTATGACGGAGGCGACGCCGGCCCGCAAGCGGGTCGTGCTCGTCGCGGCGGTGGCCGACAACGGCGTCATCGGCAACGGTCCCGACATCCCGTGGCGCGTCCCGGGGGAGCAGGCCGAGTTCAAGGAGCTCACGCTCGGCCACGTGCTGGTCATGGGCCGCACGACGTACGAGTCCATCGGGCGTCCGCTGCCCGGCCGGACCACGATCGTGCTTACGCGGGACCCCACCTGGTCGGCCGAGGGTGTGCTGGTGGCCGGGTCGCTCGACGAGGCGCTCACGCTGGCCGGCGAGCTCGACGGTGACGTGATGGTCGCCGGCGGGGCGCAGGTGTACGCCGCCGCCCTGCCGGTCGCCGACGCGCAGGTGATCTCCCGGGTGCACCTCGAGCCGGAGGGCGACGTCCGCTACCCGGCGTACGACTCCAGCCAGTGGCGGGAGACCCGGCGGGAGCCGCGGGAGGGCTACGACCGGGTCTGGCTGGAGCGCGACAGCGCGAGCTGACCCGCTAGCCTGACCGACATGACGCTCGCCCCCGCTCCGTTCGGTCGCGTGCTGACGGCGATGGTCACCCCGTTCCGGGCCGACGGGTCGCTGGACACCGATGCCGCCGCCCGGGTCGCGGAGCACCTGGTCGACCACGGCAACGACGGCCTCGTCGTGTCCGGCACGACGGGGGAGTCACCGACCACCAGCACCGAGGAGGACGGCCGTCTCCTCCGCGCCGTCCTGGAGGCCGTCGGCGACCGGGCCACGGTGGTGGCCGGCGTCGGCACCAACAACACCGCCCATTCGGTGGAGCTGGCCGTCCAGGCCGAGAAGCTTGGCGCCGCCGGCACGCTGGTCGTGACGCCGTACTACAACAAGCCGACCCAGGAGGGCCTGGCCGCGCACTTCGAGGCCGTGGCGGACGCCGCCGGGCTGCCGGTGATGCTCTACGACATCCCCGGCCGGTCCGCGATCGCGATCGCCGAGGACACCTACCGCCGGGTCGCCACCCACGAGCGCATCGTGGCCGTGAAGGACGCCGTGGGCGACCTCTACCGCGGCGTCCGCGTGATGGCCGACACCGGCCTGGCGTTCTACTCCGGCGACGACGTGCTCAACCTCGCGTGGCTCACCCATGGAGCCTCGGGTGTCGTGTCCGTCGTCGGGCACGTCGCCGGGCGCCGCTACGCGGCGATGGTCGAGGCCGTCGACCGCGGCGACCTCGACACGGCCCTGGAGATCTACCGGTCGCTGGTCCCGGTCGTCGACGTGATCATGCACCGCGCCCAGGGCGCGATGACCGCCAAGGCCGCGTTGCAGGTCCTCGGCGTGCTCGACGGGCGACACGTCCGCCTGCCCCTCGTCCCCGCCGGCGACGACCTGGTCGCCGAGATCCGCACGGTGCTGCGAAGCGCCGGGCTGTTGGAGGAGCCCTCCCCGAAATGAGCTGTGAATGAGCCGCCCGCATCCCGAGCTGTCCGCCCCCGGCCCGCTGCAGAAGAACGGGCTCCGGGTCACCCCGCTCGGCGGTCTCGGCGACGTCGGCCGCAACATGACCGTGTTCGAGTACGACGGACGGCTGCTGATCGTCGACTGCGGCGTGCTGTTCCCTGAGGACCACCACCCCGGCGTCGACCTGATCCTGCCCGACTTCGAGTCGATCCGGGATCGGCTCGACTCGGTCGAGGCGCTGGTGCTCACGCACGGCCACGAGGACCACATCGGCGCCACGCCGTACCTCCTCCGCGAGCGGCAGGACATCCCGCTGGTCGGCTCGAAGCTCACCCTGGCGCTGCTGATGTCGAAGCTGCGCGAGCACCGGCTCAAGGAGACCGCGCAGCACGTCGTCAAGGAGGGCGACAGCATCACGTTCGGGCCGTTCCAGCTCGAGTTCGTGGCGGTCAACCACTCGATCCCCGACGCGCTCGCCGTCGCGATCCGGACCGGCGCCGGGACGGTGCTGCACACGGGCGACTTCAAGATGGACCAGCTGCCGCTCGACGGCCGGATCACCGACCTGCGCGCGTTCGCCCGGCTCGGCGAGGAGGGCGTCGACCTGTTCATGGTCGACTCCACCAACGCCGAGGTGCCGGGCTTCACGACGTCCGAGAAGGACATCACCCCCGTCCTCGACCGGGTCTTCCACCAGGCCCGCGACCAGCGGATCATCGTGGCCTGCTTCGCCTCCCACGTGCACCGGGTGCAGCAGGTGATGGACACCGCCGTCGCGCACGGCCGCAAGGTGGCGTACGTCGGACGCTCGATGGTGCGCAACATGGGGGTGGCCCGCGACCTCGGCTACCTCAACGTCCCGCCCAACACCCTGGTGGACGCCAAGGAGCTCGCGAACTTCCCGCCGGAGCGGACGGTTCTCATCTCGACCGGCTCGCAGGGCGAGCCGCTGTCGGCGCTGTCGCGGATCGCCCAGCGCAACCACAACTTCGTGCACATCGAGGAGGGCGACACGGTCGTCCTCGCCTCGTCGCTGATCCCGGGCAACGAGAACGCCGTCTACCGCGTCATCAACGGACTGTCCCGGTGGGGCGCCAACGTCGTACACAAGGGCAACGCGCTCGTGCACGTCTCCGGCCATGCGTCGGCCGGGGAGCTGCTCTACTGCTACAACATCGTCCGGCCGCGCAACGTCATGCCGGTGCACGGCGAGATCCGGCACCTCCGTGCCAACGCCGAGCTGGCCCGCGCGACCGGCGTGCATTCGAAGGGCATCGTGATCGCCGAGGACGGTGTGGTCGTCGACCTCGTCGACGGCAAGGTGCGGATCGCCGGCAAGGTCGACTGCGGCTACGTGTTCGTCGACGGCTCGTCCGTCGGCGACATCAGCGAGACGCTGCTCAAGGACCGTCGCATCCTCGGCGAGGAGGGGTTCATCTCGGTCATCGTCGTCGTCGACTCGGTGAGCGGGAAGGTCTCCGGCGGCCCCGAGATCCATGCTCGGGGGTTCGCGGAGGACGACTCGGTCTTCGAGGACATCAAGCAGCCGGTGATCGACGCGATCAACGCCGCGCTGCAGGAGGGCGTCGACGACACCTACCAGCTGCAACAGACGATCCGCCGCGTGATCGGCCGTTGGGTGTCCAACCGGCACCGTCGCCGGCCGATGATCATCCCGGTCGTCGTCGAGGCCTAGTCAGGCACCCTGCGCGGTCCGCCGGCCCTTGCCGCGGTACATGTCGAGGTCCGCGACCTCCAGCAGGTCCGTGGCCGTGGTCCGGTCGTCGGTGGTGCCGACGCCGACCGTCGCGGTCAGCCGGACGCAGCCGTGCGGGGTCGACACCGTCACCGCCGCGATCGCCTCCCGCAGGCGCCCGGCGAGAGCGGAGCCCCCGGCCTCGTCCGTGCCGCGCGCCAGCACCACGAACTCGTCGCCGCCGAGGCGGACCACGATGTCGTCGGCACGGGCGACGCGACGGATCGCGTCGGCGACGCCGCGGAGCACCTCGTCTCCGAGAAGGTGTCCGTAGCGGTCGTTGACCGTCTTGAACTCGTCGAGGTCGACGACGAGCAGGCTCCACGGCCCGTCCTCGTGCCGGCTGCGGCCCAGTGCGGCGTCGAGGGCACGCCGGTTGCCGACGCCGGTCAGCGGGTCCTCCAGTGCGCGGCGCTCGGCCACGGCGGTGTCCCGCCTCAGGCCCTCGACGGCGAGCGCGGCCCGGGCTCCTTGCAGGGTGCTGAGCCGCTGCTGCCAGAGGACGCGGGACAGCAGCCGTGCGTAGGCGTGCCCCGAGGCCGCGCCCGGCAGCCCCGCCTGGTGCTCCATCTCGACCAGCAGCCAGCGCACGGTGGCCGCGACGTGCCAGTCGCCGGCCGCGGCCGACAGCTCCGCGGCCTGTCGGGCCACGTCGAGGGCCTCGTCGTGCCGGCCGGTGCGCCACAGGGCCCGGGCCAGGGAGCTGCCGACCACGGCCCGACCGCCCTGGTGGTCGTTGTGGTCGGGGCTCTCGTAGGCCGCCCGGAGGTCGGCGACGGACGCCTCGGCCTGCGCCCGCGGACGGGAGCAGAGCGCGAGCGCCCCGGCGACCGCGGCCAGGCCGGCGGCACCCACCCGCTGGGCCTCGGCGAGGGCCGCCGACGCGATGTCGTGTCCGGCCGCGCGCAGCTCGTCGGCCTCGTCCTCCGCCGAGTCGTGGGGGAGGGCCCGCTCGAGCTCGTCGGCCCAGCGGACGTGCAGCTCGGCCAGGTTCAGCAGGTCGATCGCGCGGGCCTCGTTGAGCGGGATCGGACTCGCGTCGAGGTCGACGGCGGCCTCGAAGTGCGGCCGGGCGAGCTCGTACAGCCGGAGCTCCAGGTATCCATAGCCCAGTCCGGTGTGCGCCCAGCACGCCAGCGCGTCGTCCTCGATGCCGAGCAGGGCGGCCTCGGCCCGGGCGAGGTCCAGCAGCGCGGGCTCGACCCGGTCGGCGCGGAGGTGGGCCATCGCCCTGATCGACAACGCGTTGGACTGCCAGCCGTGGTCGTCCGCCCCGCGCGCGATGTCGAGGCAGCGGTCGGCGGCCAGCGCCTGCGCCTCGTAGTCGCCGTCGGCGTGGTGGGCCACCGCGAGGGCGTACCACAGCGCGGCGCGCTCGGCCGCCGAAGCGCTCCCGGCGTCGCGCAGCGTCGCGTGCGCCAGCCCCAGGGCGCCCTCGACGTCGCCGTCCTGGGCGAGCGTCATGACCTGGGCGGCCGCGTGGGAGAGCACGGGTCGATTGTCCCGGGTCGTCGGTCCGCGCACCGGGATTCCCCGAAGTCGGTCAAAACGGACAGGATCCGGTTCAGGACCCGCGGGCGTCGGACGTCGGCTCCAGCTGGGTCCACCCCGACCAGCCGCGCTCCTCCAGCAGCTCCAGGAGC
Source organism: Nocardioides sp. (assembly GCF_035697785.1). Lineage (GTDB taxonomy): Bacteria > Actinomycetota > Actinomycetes > Propionibacteriales > Nocardioidaceae > Nocardioides_B. Next base: position 47,869 of record NZ_DASSCL010000114.1, on the reverse strand, counting down.
CGCCGGGCCGCGGGCACCGAGTCGATGAAGATCGAGTCGATGAGCTCGGCGAAGTCGGCCGCGAGGACGTCCTCGGGGTCGTAGTCGTCCCAGTCGTCGGCGTTGGAGATGGCGGCCGCCAGCCAGTCGGCCAGCTCGGGAAGCCGCGGGTCGTCGGGCTGCCAGTCGATCATCTCGTAGAGCCGCCGGTAGAGCTCGACGACCTCAGGGTTCTCGATCTGCTTCCGCTTGAGGCTCATCCATCTCGCCATCCGCTCGGGCGAGTGTGCCGCGATCAGGATCCAGGCGTCCCGCTCGCCCTCGACGACGCGTTCCGGCACGCCGAGCTCGCGCAGCCGGTCCAGGTAGGCGACGGCCTCGGGCGGCAGTGCCAGGCTGTCGCCCGCCGCCAGCCGGAAGATCCGCTCCCGGTGTCGCTCCCGCTGCCGGATCTCGGCACGGAGTCGCCTGTCGATCTCGCCGACGGCGGACGCGAACTCCTCCTCGTCCGCCACCATCAGCTGCCCCACCCGCGAGAGCGGCACGCCGGCCTCGGCGAGCGTGCGGATCTTGATCAGGTCGACCACGGCCTTCGCGTCGTACCGCCGGTAGCCGGACGCGTCGCGCTCCGGCTCCGCCAGCAGGCCCTTGGCGTGGTAGTGGCGCACCGCACGGACCGTGACGCCGGCGTGCGCTGCCAGCTGACCGATGGTGAGCATGAGGCCAGTGTCCCCCTACTTCGTCGGGACCTTCGTGTACAGCCGTCGCGACCACAGGTAGCCGGCCACGGCGATCAGTGCCGCCCAGCCGATCGCCAGCCACAGGTCCGACCCGGCGCTCTGCCCGGCGGTCAGCGCCCGGAGACTGTCGATCATCGGCGTGAACGGCTGGTACTCCGCGAAGTGCCGCAGACCCCACGGCATCGCGTCGGTGGGCACGAACGCGCTGCTCAGGAACGGCAGCATCACCAGGAAGAGCGGCGTGTTGCTCGCGGTCTCCACGCTGTCGGCGGCCAGCCCCATGCCGACGGTCAGCCAGGTCAGGGCGAACGCCATCAGGACCAGCAGCGCGAGCGCGAGCAGCCAGTGCCCCACCCCGGCGTCGGACCGGTAGCCGAGCAGCACCGCGAACGCGAGCGTCACGACCACGGCGAACACGGTCTTGACCACCGCGCCGAGCACGTGACCGGTGAGCACCGACACCTTCGCGATGTCCATGGTCCGGAAGCGGGCGATGATCCCGCCGGTCATGTCCAACGCCACCTCGACCGCCGTGCCCAGCGCCACGCTGGCGACGGCCATGACCAGGATGCCGGGGGTGATGAACACCAGGTAGTCGCCGCGGTCGCCGACACCGGCAGCTCCGGGCAACCCGGCACCCAGCGTCCCTCCGAAGACGTAGACGAACAACAGCAGGAACAGGATCGGCTGGGCGACGAGCATGATCGCCAGCGAGGGGTAACGCAGCCAGTGCAGCAGGTTGCGGCGCAACATCGTGGCCGAGTCGCGGACCACGTAGCTCGTTGCCGGACGGGCCATCGTCTGGGTGCTCATCGCACTGCCTCCATCTCGTTCTCGTCCTCGGACGATCCCCGGGGCTCTGCCGGGTGGCCGGTGAGCGCCAGGAACACGTCGTCCAGGTCGGCGCTCTGCACGGTCACCCCGGCGACCGCGTCGTCGTCCAGCCGGTCCAGCAGCCGGCGCAGGGAGGCCACCCCCTCGTTCGCCATCCGCAGGGTCAGTGACTCGACGTCGGCGGTCGCCTCCGGGAGCACGGCGGCCAGCTCGGCCAGCCGAGCCGCATCCTTGAGCTGCACCTCCACACGCCCGCCCGGCACCCTGCTCTTCAGCTGGGCGGGCGTGCCCTCGGCGACGAGGACGCCGCCGTCGAGCACCCCCACCCGGTGGGCGAGCTGGTCGGCCTCGTCGAGGTACTGCGTGGTCAGCAGCACGGTCACGCCGTCGGCGACCTGCTCCCGGACGATCTGCCACAGCTCCCGGCGACTGCGCGGGTCCAGCCCCGTGGTCGGCTCGTCGAGGAAGATCAGCCGTGGTGAGCCGATCATGGTCATCGCCAGGTCCAGGCGGCGCTTCATCCCGCCCGAGTACGTCTGGGCCCGGCGGCCCGCCGCGTCCGCGAGCTCGAACCGCTCGAGCAGCTCGCCGATGACCTTCCGCGCGCGAGCGCGGTCGAGGTGGTTCAGGTCGGCCATCAGCTGCAGGTTCTCCCGGCCGGTGTGGAACTCGTCGATCGCCGAGAACTGCCCGGTCACTCCGATGGACCGGCGCACCTGGTCGGCTTCGGTCCGCACGTCGTACCCGGCGACCCGGATCTCCCCGGCGTCGGGGGTGAGCAGTGTGGAGCAGATGTTGACCGCCGTGGTCTTGCCGGCCCCGTTGGGTCCCAGGAGGGCGTAGACGCTCCCCTCCGGCACCTCGAGGTCGACGCCCTTGAGCACCTCGTTGTCGCCGTAGCTCTTGTGGAGCCCGGCCACCGATATCGCTGTGTTCGTCCTCATGCAGATCATGGTCGAGGGTTGACGCTGCGTCAGGGTCAAGCCTCGCTTCTCCGCGAGTTCCGGCAGGGTCCGGCGGGGCCTTGCCTCCGGGCGAGGGCGGGCCGCAGGGTGGTCCTATGAACCCCGACGAGCCGACCACCGCGGATCGCCCTGGAGGCGACGACAGCGGCGAGGACTACTCCTACGACCTGGCTCACGAGGTGCCGGAGTCGGCGCCCCGGGCACCCGCCGCCCAACCGGGGCACCGCTCGGGCGACGCCGAGCAGGATCCGCCGGTCGACCCGCACGGGGACTACTCCTACGACCTCGCCCACGAGGTGCCGCGCCACGGCGGCTGACGGATCCCGGACGACTACTTGCCGGGCACGACCTTCTTGACGACCTTCTCGGCCGCGTCGACTGCGGTGTCCACGACGTCGTCGACCTTCTTCTCGGCGACGTTGGAGGCGACCTTCTCGATGGCGCCACCGCCCACGTCCTCGACGAGCTCCGGAAGCGTCGCGCCGCCTTCGGGGTACAGGTCGAGACGGCTGGTCGCCTCCGCGAAGCGGAGGTAGGTGTCGACGCTCGAGATCACGATCCGGGCGTCCACGGTCAGCAGCTCGATCCCCACCACCGACACCCGCACGTAGGCGTCGATCACGACGCCCTTGTCGAGGATCACCTCGACCACGTCGGCCAGGCCGCTGGGCGCGGGCCGCTCGAGGTAGCCGCCGGACGGGCCGGTCATCGGCGGGCCCGGGTGGCGCTGGTCCGGTCGGTACGACGCAAGGGGGTCACCGGCCCTCCGTACCCGCCCAGGCCGCGTCGAAACGGCCAAGACCGCGGTTGTCGAGCCGGAGGGAACACGCGGCGTGTGAAGCATGTGACGGGAGTGACGATCACCTAGATTGTCACCATGGCGACCCGTACGTCTTCCCCGCCGGCGTCGTCGAAGAGCGGCACGTCTCGTTCCGCCTCTTCGAAGACCCGGTCGTCCGGTAGCCGGTCCCGGAGCAAGTCCGCGTCCAAGAGACGGTCGAAGTCGACCCGTCCCGCGCCGCGGGCGGTACGCAACGGCACCGGTCCCATTGCGCTGTTCTTCGGAGCCGTCGGTCGCGGCGTCGCGGGTTTCTGGCTGGGCGCGGCGCACGTGCTCGGGGCCGGCGTGCGCAAGGTCGGCCACACCGCCCGCGAGCTCGAGCCCGAGCACCGGCGCGACGGAGCGGGCCTGTTCCTGATCGGCCTGGCCGTGGTCGTCGCCGCCGCCGTCTGGTGGCAGCTGCCCGGGGGGGTCGGGGACTTCACCCGCACGGTCGTGAACGGGTCGGTCGGACTCGTCGGCTGGTTCGTGCCGCTGCTGCTCTGCTTCGTCGCCTGGCGCAACCTGCGCGACCCGGAGGCAAACGGTCCGATGGGTCGTCAGGTGATCGGCTGGGCCGCCCTCCTCTTCGGCGTCCTCGGGCTGATCCACATCGGCAACGGGATGCCGGAGCCGGCCCGCGGCGACATCGCGGCCCTCCAGCAGGCCGGCGGTGCGATCGGCTTCGTGATCGCCTCGCTCTTCGTCGACCTGCTCCGCAGCACGCTGGTCGTGATCCCGCTGCTCACGCTGCTCGCGATGTTCGGCGTCCTCGTGATCACCGCGACCCCGCTCTACCAGGTGCCCGCCCGGATCGCCGAGCTCCGCGACCGGATGCTCGGGCGCACGCCGACCCCCGACGGGGAGGCCTCGCCGACCGAGGACACCGCGCCGATCAAGCGCGGTCGGACCCGCCGGCGCGTGGGCGCCATGGCCGAGGACGACATCGACCCCGAGCTCGGGGACGCGCCGTACGACACCCCGGTCCTCGAGGAGCGCGCCCTCCTCGGCCGCAGGAAGAAGAAGGCCGCCCCGGACGCGACCGTCGAGGCGCCCGCCGACGAGGCCGACGAGAAGGTCGAGGCTCCGCCGCACACCCCGCTGCCGGCGCGCGTCGAGCAGCTCTCGCTGTCCGGTGACATCGCCTACGCCCTGCCGGCCAACGACGTGCTCAAGCCGGGCAGCCCGCACAAGGCGCGCTCGAAGGCCTCCGACGACGTGGTCGGCCGGCTCACCGAGGTGCTCGAGCAGTTCGACATCGACGCGCAGGTGACCGGCTACATGCGCGGCCCGACCGTCACGCGCTACGAGGTGGAGCTCGGCCCGGCCGTGAAGGTCGAGAAGGTCACCGCCCTCGGCAAGAACATCGCCTACGCCGTCGCGTCAGCCGACGTGCGGATCCTGTCGCCGATCCCCGGCAAGTCGGCCATCGGGATCGAGATCCCCAACAGCGACAAGGAGATCGTCTCCCTCGGTGACGTGCTGCGCTCGCCGATCGCGCGCAACGACCACCACCCGATGATCGTCGGGCTGGGCAAGGACGTGGAGGGCGGCTTCGTCGTCGCCAATCTCGCGAAGATGCCGCACCTGCTGGTCGCGGGAGCGACCGGTTCCGGCAAGTCCAGCTTCGTGAACTCGATGATCACCTCGCTGCTGATGCGCTCGACGCCTGACGAGGTGCGGATGATCCTCGTCGACCCGAAGCGTGTGGAGCTCAACATCTACGAGGGTGTCCCGCACCTGATCACGCCGATCATCACCAGCCCGAAGAAGGCCGCGGAGGCCCTCCAGTGGGTCGTGCGCGAGATGGACATGCGCTACGACGACCTGGCGGCGTTCGGGTTCCGGCACGTCGACGACTTCAACAAGGCGGTGCGCGCCGGCAAGGTGCAGCTGCCTGCGGGCAGCGAGCGGGTGCTCGCGCCGTACCCCTATCTCCTCGTCGTCGTCGACGAGCTGGCCGACCTGATGATGGTCGCGCCGCGCGACGTGGAGGACGCCGTCGTGCGGATCACCCAGCTGGCCCGTGCCGCCGGCATCCACCTGGTGCTCGCCACGCAGCGGCCGTCGGTCGACGTGGTCACCGGGCTGATCAAGGCCAACGTGCCGTCGCGGCTCGCGTTCGCGACGTCGTCGCTGGCCGACAGTCGGGTGATCCTCGACCAGCCGGGCGCGGAGAAGCTGGTCGGCCAGGGTGACGGGCTGTTCCTTCCGATGGGCGCTGGCAAGGCGGTCCGTGTGCAGGGCTCGTGGGTCACCGAGGCGGAGATCCACCACGTGGTCAAGCACTGCAAGGGCCAGCTGCAACCGACCTACCGCGAGGACGTCACCGCACCCGCGCAGTCCAAGCGTGAGCTCGACGACGACATCGGTGACGACCTGGACCTGGTGGTCCAGGCCGTCGAGCTCGTCGTCTCCACCCAGTTCGGCTCGACCTCGATGCTGCAGCGCAAGCTGCGCGTCGGCTTCGCGAAGGCCGGGCGCCTGATGGACATCTTGGAGAGCCGCGGCGTCGTCGGCCCCAGCGAGGGATCCAAGGCACGCGACGTGCTGATCAAGCCGGACGACCTCGATGACGTGATCGCCACCCTGCAGGGTGAGCAGTGAGGGGCAACCTGTGAGCGCCATGTACGACGAAGGCCGGCGCGCGGCCGACGACACCTCCGACCCGACCGGCGACGACCGCACCAGGGCGACGCCGGCCGAGCTGGCCGGCGCCCCGGTCGTGGTGCGCCGCAACGCCGCCTTCGCGGCGGCGATCGGGGCCGCCGCCTCGGCCATCGCGATCGCCTATCTGTGGCGCGCGATCCAGAGCGGTGCCGCCCTCGACTGGGCGCTGTGCGTGGTGATCACGCTGGTCGCGGGGTTCCACCTGAAGGGCCTGCTCGACGCACGCACCCCGCTCGCGGTCGCCGACGAGCTCGGCGTGCGGATCCGGCTCGGCGCCCAGTGGCGCGGTCTGCCGTGGGACGCCGTCGCCGCCGTCGAGGTGCTGCCTCGCCGCGGGCTGCTGCGCGACGGGCGGCTGGTGTTCCGGCCGCACAGCCTGGAGCGTGCGCTCGACGGTCTCGAGACCCCGGGACGGCGCGCGGCCGCCCTGAACCAGAAGCTGTACGGCGCCCCGCTCGCGGTGCCGATGGGCCTCACCACCCGCACCTCCGCCCCGCGCGCGGCCCTGGCCGACGAGCTGGCCGCTCTGGTGCGCGGCCGGACGACCGTCGAGGTTCTGCTGCCCGAGCCTCCCGAGCCTCTCGGGCTGCCCGAGCCGCCGGTGGACGAGACGCCGGCCGTCGACGTCGAGCCGGCGGGCGTCGAGAGCCCCCCGGTCGGTTCGGCCACCGAGACCCTCGACGTCACGGAGTCCGAGACCGCCCCGGCATCCGCCGCGGAGCAGCACGAGGATGAGCAGGACGTCGCGTCCGGGAGCGCGACGCGCGCCCCCCGGCGCAGCCTGGTGGGTGGTCTGGGAACGATCGTCTCCCGGGTCGCCAAGGGGCGCGGCCACGACGTCGACGCCGGGCCGGTCGTCGTACCCGGGGACGCCGAGGACACCGAGGACACCGCGAAGGCCGTGGAGACCGAGGTGCCCGAGGAGCACGACTCCGCGGACCCGGCGTCCGCCGACGCCGGCCCGGCCGCCCTCGCGGTGCCGCTGCGGGACGCCCGGCGCGGACTCCGCTCCGAGGTCAGGCGCGACGTGCCGGCGACCACGCTCGGGGCGGGCCGCTCGCAGGAGACCGGCGCCGGCGCGCCGGAGGGGCGCGAGCTGCGCCGTCCCGGCAGCGTCAACCTGGTGTTCGAGTCCGTGGACACCGCAACCGTCCGCCCGATCGCCCAGCTCGCCGACCCGGTCGAGCCGCTGGTCATCGACGACCTCGCCGCCGAGCCCGCCCCGGACCCGGTGATCGGCCCCCAGCTGGCCGCCGCCCGCACCCGGACCGGCCTGAGTGTCGACGAGCTGGCCGAGCGCACCCGGATCCGCCCGCACGTCATCGAGTCCATCGAGGTCGACGACTTCGCGCCCTGCGGCGGCGACTTCTACGCACGCGGGCACCTGCGCACCCTGGCGCGGGTGCTCGGTCAGGACCCGGTCCCGCTGCTGGAGAAGTTCGACAACCGCTATGCGACCGCGCCGATCAACGCCCGTCGCGTGTTCGAGGCCGAGCTCGCCACCGGCATGAACGGCAGCATCCGCAGCACGGTCGGCGGGCCCAACTGGGCGCTGCTCGTCGGGCTGGTGCTGAGCCTGGTGCTCGTCTGGGGCGTGGTCAGGCTCTTCGCCACCGAGACCCCCAACCCCGACGACGCCCTGCTCCCGACGCCCGCCCCCGCGCTGAACGGGTCCGCCGGCGTCGACCAGGAGTTCCCGCAGGCCGCGGGAGCGGCCAGGGCGACCGGCCCGCGGCTGCCGATCACGCTGGTCGCCACCCAGGCCGGCTCCCGGGTCGTGGTCCGGGGCGGCGACGGCAAGGTGGTCTACGCCGGTCCGATGGTGATCGGCGAGCGGAAGAGCCTCAAGGTGGACCCGCCGGTGCGCGTGCAGGCGCGCAACGCCGGCGCCATCGAGGTCCAGGTGAGGGGCAAGGACCGCGGCCCCGTCGGAGAGCTCGGCACCCCCGGTCGTCGTACGTTCCACCGGCCCGCCCGTTGAGAAGTGGGTGGTGAGGTGTTGAGACGCGCCCCCGGGGCGCGTCTCAACACCCCGTGAAGCGCGTCTCAACGGCTCGGTTCGCCCCGGAGCGGGGTGGGCGGTCATACTCGAACACGGTCATGACTACAGAACTCGCATCCGAACGCTCGAGCACGCCCGATTCGGCTGAACCGGTCACCGTCGCGCTGGTCACCCTCGGGTGCGCCCGCAACGAGGTCGACTCCGAGGAGCTGGCCGGCCGCCTGGAGCTCGGCGGGTTCCGCCTGGTCGACGACGCCGCCGACGCCCAGACCGTGGTCGTGAACACCTGTGGCTTCGTCGAGGCAGCCAAGAAGGACTCGGTGGACACGCTGCTCGAGGCCTCCGACCTCAAGGCCGGGGGTACGACGCAAGCGGTCGTCGCGGTGGGCTGCCTGGCCGAGCGCTACGGCAAGGACCTCGCCGAGTCGCTGCCCGAGGCCGACGCGGTGCTGGGCTTCGACGACTACCCCGACATCGCCGGCCGGCTGCGGTCCATCCTCGACGGGGAGCAGCAGCACCCGCACACGCCGCAGGACCGCCGCAGGCTGCTGCCGATCTCCCCGGCCGACCGCGACGCCGGCACGATCGTGGTGCCCGGGCACAGCATCGCCGCGCCCGACCTGCCCGCCGGAGCGGCGCCCGAGTCCGGTCCACGCGCCGTGCGCCGCCGCCTCGACGGCGGGCCGATGGCGCCGCTCAAGCTGGCCAGCGGCTGCGACCGGCGCTGCTCGTTCTGCGCCATCCCGTCGTTCCGCGGGTCGTTCGTGTCCCGCCGGCCGAGCGACGTGGTGGGCGAGGCCCGCTGGCTGGGGGAGCAGGGCGTCCGGGAGCTGTTCCTGGTCAGCGAGAACTCCACCTCCTACGGCAAGGACCTCGGCGACCTGAGGCTGCTCGAGACGCTGCTGCCCGAGCTGGCCGCCGTCGACGGTGTCGAGCGGGTGCGGGTGTCCTACCTGCAGCCGGCCGAGACCCGGCCCGGGCTGGTGTCCACGATCGCGGATACGCCCGGCGTCGCGCCGTACTTCGACCTGTCGTTTCAGCACGCGTCGGCCCGGGTACTCCGCAGGATGCGCCGGTTCGGCGACCCCGACAGCTTCCTCGGCCTGCTGGAACAGATCCGCGAGCGGGCCCCGCTGGCGGGCATCCGCTCCAACGTGATCGTCGGGTTCCCCGGGGAGACGGAGGACGACCTGCAGACCTTGTGCGACTTCCTCGAAGCCGGCCGCCTCGACGTGGTCGGCGTCTTCGGCTACTCAGACGAGGACGGCACCGAGGCGGCGTCGTACGACGGCAAGCACGACGACGACGAGATCCGCGAGCGCACGGAGCACGTCACACGCCTCGTGGAGGAGCTGACCGCCCAGCGGGCCGAGGAACGCGTCGGCGAGGAGGTCGTGGTGCTGGTCGAGTCCGTAGACGGCGAGACCGCCGAGGGCCGGGCCGCCCACCAGGGGCCGGAGGTCGACGGGACCACAACCCTGACGGGGCTTGGTGCGCTCGCGGACCGGCCACGCACCGGGGACCTGGTGACCGCCGTGGTCACCGGCTGCGACGGGGTCGACCTGCTCGCCCGAGCCGAAGGACGTGCCGCATGAGCCAGACCGCCGCGCCGAGCACGGTGAGCAACTGGAACGTCCCCAACGCGCTCACGACGCTGCGCATCGTGCTGGTGCCGGTCTTCGCCTGGGCGCTGCTCCACGACGACGGCGACTCGGTCGGCTGGCGGATGGTGGCGTTCGGCATCTTCCTGGCGGCGATGATCACCGACAAGATCGACGGCGACATCGCCCGCAAGCACAACCTGATCACCAACTTCGGCAAGATCGCCGACCCGATCGCCGACAAGGCCCTGACCGGCATGGCCTTCGTCGGGCTGTCACTGATCGGCGAGCTGTGGTGGTGGGTCACGATCGTCGTGCTGCTCCGCGAGTGGAGCGTGACCCTGCTGCGGCTGTCGATCATGAAGCACGTGGTGCTGGCGGCCAACCGCAGCGGCAAGGTCAAGACCGTGCTGCAGACCGTGGCACTGTGCGGGTTCATCCTGCCGCTGCTGCTGCTCGAAGGCGCCCTCGAGGTGCCCGGACAGGTGCTCTGGTACGCCGCGGCCGTGACGATGGCGGCCGCCGTGGCCATGACGATCTGGTCGGGCTGGGAGTTCGTCCGCGACGCCCGGCACCAGCACCGAGAGGCGACCCGCCCCGCCGCCTGACCGCGGCTGGTCGCCAAGTCGTTACCTTTCGACCCTCGCCGGGACGGCCGCGCACGCATAAGGTGTGCCGGTCACCTATCTCGGGAGGAAACCCGTGGCGTCATCACGCGCTGTCACCGCCCTCACCCTGGGCGCCCTCGTCGCCGCCTCGCTGACCCTGGCGTCATCCGCCTCCGCGGTCCCGGCGAACGACTCGACGATCTTCATCAACGAGATCCACTACGACAACGACGGCGTTGATGCCGACGAGCTCGTCGAGATCGCGGGTCCCGCGGGGACCGACCTCACCGGCTGGAGCCTCGTGCTCTACAACGGCAGTGGAGGAGCCACCTACGGCACCCTGCCGCTGGCCGGGACGATCCCCGACCAGCAGGGTGGCTACGGCACGGTCCGGGTGAACGGTCCAGCCGCCGGGATCCAGAACGGCGCCCCAGACGGCGTCGCGCTGGTCGACGACGGCGCGCTCGTCCAGTTCTTGAGCTACGAAGGCAACTTCGCGGCAACCGCCGGACCGGCCGCCGGCCAGACCAGCACCGACATCGGTGTGGCCGAGGGTGGCACCTCTACCGTTGGCCACTCCCTGCAGCTCACCGGCACCGGCACGACGTACGGCGACTTCGACTGGTCCGCCCCGGCGGAGGCCACCCCGGGGGCACCGAACACCGGCCAGACCTTCGGCGAGGACGACGGCGAACCCGACCCCGACCCGAACCCGATCGGCGAGTGCGGCGACCCGGCCACGGCGATCCACGACATCCAGGGCACCGGCACCACGTTCGACCCCGCCTTCGGCGGCCCGCGGGTCATCGAGGGCGTCGTCACCTCCGCCATGCTCGGCGGTGTCTGGGTCCAGGAGGAGACCGCCGACCGCGACACCGACCCGGTGACCTCCGAGGGCATCTTCCTGTTCCTGGCCGGTCGTTCCGCGCCCGCGGAGGGCTCGGTCGTCCGCGTCGCCGGCACCGTCACCGAGTTCGGCGACAAGACCCAGCTCGCCACCGTGACCGCGCTCGCGGACTGCGGCGCTTCCGAGACCCCGATCGTGCCGACGGAGGTCACCTTCCCGGTGGACGAGCCGGGCGACCTCGAGCGCTTCGAGGGCATGCTCGTCGAGCTCACCGACGAGCTGGTGATCAGCGAGTACTTCGAGTACGACCGGTTCGGTGAGGTCGTGCTCGCCAAGCCCGTCCAGGGCGACCGGATCTGGACGCCCACCGCCGTCGCCGACCCCGGCGCGGCGGCCAACGCGCTGACGGCGGAGTACGCGCGCCGCACGATCACCGTCGACGACCGCTCCACGCAGCAGAACCCGTCCACCATCCCGCACCCGGGCAACGGCGAGCCGTTCAGCCTGGACAACCGGTTCCGCGGCGGTGACACGGTCACCGGCATCCAGGGCATCCTCGACCACGCCTTCGCCCGCTACCGGCTGCAGCCGACCGACTACGGCCAGTACGCCGTCCAGAACCCCCGCCCGACGACGGCCCCCGCCGTGGGCGGTGAGGTCCAGGTGGCGAGCTTCAACGTGCTCAACTACTTCCTGACCCTCGACCGGGACGGCAACAAGTGCGGACCGGGGCTCAACCAGGACTGCCGCGGGGCCAACGACGAGACCGAGCTGGCGCGGCAGCGCGCCAAGATCGTCGCCGCGCTGGCGAAGCTCGACGCGGACGTCGTCGGCCTGATGGAGATGGAGAACAGCACCGGTGTGGAGCCGGCCGCCGACCTGGTCGCCGGGTTGAACGAGCTGCGCGGAGCCGGCACCTACGACTACATCGACACGGGCGTGGTCGGCACCGACGCCATCCGCCTCGGCTTCCTCTACAAGCCCGGCGCCGTCAAGCCGGTCGGGGGGACCGCGGTCCTGGACTCCTCGGTGGACCCGCGCTTCGACGACACCCGTAACCGGCCGATGCTGACCCAGACCTTCGACACGGTGCCGTCGGACGAGGCGGCCACCGAGCGGTTCACGGTCTCGGTCAACCACCTCAAGTCCAAGGGCTCGGCGTGCACGGGCGACCCCGACACCGGCGACGGCCAGGGCAACTGCAACGAGACCCGCACCGCAGCGGCGGAGGCGATCGTCGACCACCTCGCCGGTGACCCGACCAACAGCGGCGACCCCGACCACCTGGTGATCGGCGACCTCAACTCCTACGACCACGAGGACCCGATCGCGGCGCTCGAGGGCGGTGGCTTCGCCGACCAGGTGAGGCGCTTCGGTGGCGAGCTCGCCTACGGCTACGTGTTCGACGGCCAGGCCGGCTACCTCGACCACGCGCTCGCCAACGGGTCCCTCGCCGCGCAGGTGACGGGCACGGCGGAGTGGCACATCAACGCCGACGAGCCGGACATCCTCGACTACGACACGTCGTTCAAGCCGGCCCCGATCGACGCGATCAACGCGCCGGACGCCTACCGGTCCTCCGACCACGACCCGGTCCTGGTCGGGCTCGACCTGGTCGGCTCCGAGCTGTCGGTCAAGGTCACGCCGAAGAGCATCGAGGCCGGTCGCACCCGGCCGGTCGTCGAGGTCGAGGTGCGGACCTCGGACGGCGAGCGGATCGACGACGGGCTGGTCAGCGTGTACGACGGCGAGCGGCTGCTCGGTGCTCTGGCGCCCGACAACGGCCGGGTCCGGATCCCGCTCGCGCCGTTCACGAAGCCCGGCACGGTCACGCTGACGGTGCGCTACTCGGGTGGTGGCTCCACCAGTGACGCCGAGGAGCAGGTCACCGTCGAGGTGCGGTCCTAGCCGGTAGATACCACCGACCGTGGCGGCGTTCCTAGAGGGCGCCGCCACGGGAGGCAGCCACCGCGGCCTCGAGGTGGATGGCCGCGCCCACCAACGTCAGGTGCGAGAACGCCTGCGGGAAGTTGCCGACGAACCGCTGCCGGACCGGGTCGTACTCCTCGGGCAACAGGCCGACGTCGTTGGGCAGGGTCAGCAGCCGCTCCATCAGCGTGCCGGCGTCGTCGAGGCGGCCGGCCTGCGCGTACGCCGAGACCAACCAGAACGAGCAGGCCAGAAACGGGTGCTCTTCCCCGGAGAGGCCGTCGACGCCGGTCTCGGTGCGGTAGCGGAGCAGGAAGCCGTTCTCCGTCAGCTCGGCCTCGATCGCCTCGATGGTGCCGAGCATGCGCGGGTCGTCGCCGTCGATGAACCCGACGGTGGGCAGCACGAGCAGCGACGCGTCGACCGCCGCGGTGTCGTAGTGCTGGGTGAAGGTGTTGCGGGACTCGTCGAACCCGCGGTCCAGGACCTCGGCGCGCACCTCGTCGCGCAACGCCCGCCAGCGCTCCACGGACCCGGTCAGGCCGTGCTCCTCCACCGCGCGGACCGCACGGTCGAACGCCACCCAGACCATGACGCGGGAGTGCGTGAACCGTTGCTGCGGGCCGCGGATCTCCCACAGCCCGTTGTCGGGCTTCTCCCAGGTGTCGGCCAGCTCGTCGACGAGCGCCCGCTGCAGCGCCCAGGAGTCGTGGCTGTCCTCGAGCCCCAGCTCACGGGCGATGTGCAGGGCGGCCATCACCTCGCCGAGCACGTCGGTCTGCCGCTGCGCCACCGCGGCGTTGCCGATGCGCACCGGCCGCGACCCGGCGTACCCCGGCAGATGGTCCAGCTCACGCTCGGGCAGGTCCCGGCCGCCGTCGACGGCGTACATCACCTGCAGGTCGCACGGGTCGCCGGCGACCGCGCGGAGCAGCCAGTCACGCCACAGCCGCGCCTCCCCGGAGTAGCCGCAGGCAAGGAACGCCTCCAGGGTGAGCGCGGCGTCGCGCAGCCAGCAGTAGCGGTAGTCCCAGTTGCGCTCACCGCCGAAGTCCTCGGGCAGGGATGTCGTGGGAGCCGCAACGATTCCGCCGGTGCCGCTGTGGGTGAGCAGCCGCAGGGTGAGCAGGGAGCGCAGCACCGCCTCGCGATGGGGGCCGTCGTAGCTGCAGCGGGCCGCCCAGCGCTCGTGCGCCTCCAGGGTGTCCACCAGGCGGTGGTCGGTCTCCAGGGGGCGGGCCGGAGGCCTGTGGGAGGGCAGCCAGGTGGTCGTGAACGTGAGCTCGTCGCCCGCGGACACGTCGAACTCGTCGGCGTGGACGTGGTCGGCGGCGTGCGGGAGCCGGTCGCCGCGCAGGTTGAGGCGGTCGGGCCCGGCGACCGCGCTGATCACCCGGGTGCCGTGCACGTCGACGCGACGGACCCAGGGGCTGATCCGCCCGTAGCCGAACCGGACGATCCACTCGTGCCGCATCCGGACCGTGCCCTCGACGCCGGTGACCCGGCGCACGAGGTCCGCGCGCCCGTCGTTGACGGGCATCGCGTCGACGACGCGGACCGACCCGGTGGCCGTCCGGTGCGTCGTCTCCAGCACGGCCGAGTGTCCGACGTACCGCCGGGTGCTCACCGCCTCGTCGGCGGGGCCGAGCAGCCAGCGTCCGTGGGACTCGTCCCCGAGCAGCGCCGCGAAGCACGCGGGGGAGTCGAAGCGGGGCAGGCACAGCCAGTCGACGGAGCCGTCGCGACCGATCAGCGCCGCGGTCTCTGTGTCGCCCACGATCGCGTAGTCCTCGATGGGCAGCGGCATGGCCGTCAACCTACCGGGCACTCGGGTGTCCTCTACGCTGCCGCCATGGATCTTGGCGCCCAGCTGCACGCCGAGCTCTTGCTGCGCGGGCAGACCGTGGCCTGCGCGGAGTCGATGACCGGCGGGGGCGTCGCCCAGGAACTGTCGGCGGCCCCCGGAGCCAGCGAGACGTTCGTGGGCGGAGTGGTGAGCTACGCCACCGAGGTGAAGATGGGCGTGCTCGGCGTGCCCTCGGAGCTCGTCGAGGAGCACGGCGTCGTGTCGGCTGACTGCGCCGAGGCGATGGCCGACGGGATCCGCCGCGTCCTCGACACCGACTGGGGAGTGAGCACGACCGGCGTCGCCGGTCCGACCACCCAGGAGGGCAAGCCGGTCGGCCTGGTGTACGTCGGGCTCTCCGGGCCGACCGGGACCAGCGCGCGCGAGCTGCACCTGGACGGTGACCGGGCGGAGATCCGAGCCGCAGCCGTGGCCGCCGCGGTCGAGACCCTGCTTGCAGCCGTCACAGAAGTCAGCGACAACGACTAGCGTGTTCGGACGGTTGCCGTGCGGGAAGTTTTCTTCGACCGGTAGCGTTGGGCTACACGTACCGGCACCGCATTGTGGAGCCGGACCGACAGCACCTGATCGGGCAGAGCGAAGGGAGAAGCGGATGGTCCTCTTCCGACGCCTGCTCGGCGAGGTGCTCCGTTCCCAGCGGATGCGGCAGGGCCGCACGCTGCGCGAGGTGTCCGCCGACGCGCGGGTCAGCCTCGGCTACATCTCCGAGATCGAGCGTGGCCAGAAGGAAGCCTCCTCAGAGCTGCTCGCCTCCCTGTGCGCGGCGCTCGACGTGCCGTTGTCCGAGGTGCTCTCCGAGGTCAGCGACGCCGTGGCGCTCGAGGAGGCCGCCCTGGCCATGCAGCTCGAGGACGTCAGGCTCGACACGACGTCCCTCCAGGGCTCCATGCAGCGCGGTCGGACCGGGTCCGGGTCCCGCCCGGGCGACGTGGTCGCCTCCGCCGCCTGAGCCGGACCCTGCGCTACGCCTCCGGCTGGCACGTCGGGCACCAGTAGGTCGCCCGCTGCTGCCCGTCCGGTCCCTGCATCGCCACCCGGATCGGTGTCCCGCAGCGGCGGCACGGCTGCTTGTCGCGCCGAAACACCCACATCGTGCTGCCGCGCCGGGTGTCACCCGTGGTCGTCTGCTCGACGCGTTGCTTGTTGGCGTCGAGCACGAGGTGGGCCCGGCGTACCAGCCGGTCGAGCGCCGCGACCTCGGAGACCGGCCGCCACGGGTGCAGCCCCGCCAGGAAGCACAGCTCGGACTTGTACATGTTGCCCACGCCGGCCAGGTTGCGCTGGTCGAGCAGCGCGTCGGCGATCGCGCGGTCGGGTCGCTCGCGGACCCGGCGGACCGCCTCGTCGGGGTCCCAGTCGGGACCGAGCAGGTCCGGTCCGAGGTGCCCGACCGCCGACTCCTCCTCGGACCGGGGGATGACCTCCACGATGCCGAGGGCGAAGCCGACTGCCGACCACGGCTGCGTGCCGAGCACCACCCGCGCCTCGTGGGCCGGGCGACGCCATCGCGATCCCGGCTTGTAGAGGTGCCACGAACCCTCCATCTTCAGGTGGGTGTGCAGGGTGTGGTCCGGGCCGATCCGGGTGAGCAGGTGCTTGCCGCGCGCCACGGTGGACTCCACCACGCGCCCCGACAGGTCGAGGGTCGCGAGCTCCGGCACCCGGAAGTCGGTCTTCGTCAGGGTCTGCCCGGTGATCGCCCGGTCGAGGTGACGGGCGGTGCGCCACACGGTGTCTCCCTCGGGCATGGCTCTCGTGCTCTCAGCCGCGCAGCCGCAGACCCCGCGGGGTCACCACGAACCCGGCGTCCTCCAGGGCCCTCCGCAGCGCCCCGGCCCGGTCGCTGCCGGCCAGGATGCTGGTGCCGTCGGCGCGCTCGACCGTGAGCCGACCGAGTGCGCCCTGGCGGACCGCGGTGGCCAGCGCACCGAGTGCCGAGCCGAGCGCCTCGGCGTCCTCGGTGAAGGTGAGCAGGGTCTTGCCGCCCCGCTCGACGTAGACCGCGAGGTCGCCGTCGACCACGACCACCAGCGCGCCCGCCTTGCGTCCGGGTCGGTGCCCGGAGGTGCCGGTGGCGTCGTCGGCGCGCACCGGACGCTCCGGCCACGGCAGAGCCGCGCCGTAGGGGTTGGCCGGGTCGGTGGCGGCGAGCGTGACCGCGGACCGCTTGTCCGGGGCCGCGTCGCTCGACGGCTCGGCACCGGACAATTCGCGGGAGAACGAGCGCAGCCGGTCGACCGCGCCCGGCACCCCGAACTGGGCGGCGCCGAGGGAGCCGACGAAGTAGCCGCGGCGGCACCGGCCGGAGTCCTCGAACGCCGACAGCACCTTGTAGACGCCCGCGAACCCGCCGGGCACCCGCTCACTCATGACCGCACCGCGGGTGACGACTCCGTGCCGCTCGAGCAGGCCCTCGGCGGCGGCGTGTGCCCGCCGGGTGTCGTCCGTGTCGATGGCGGGCAGCAGCGACCAGCGACCTGCGGCCGTGGCCGGGCCCGTGCGCGACGGCAGCTCCGGGCGCCCGATGGCGGGACGACGGCTCCCGGTGCGCACGCGGGGTGGTGGGCGGCGCGACCGGTGTGTCGTGCGTCCGCCGGACGTCAGGGCCCGGACCGGGGCCAGGGTGTCGTTGGTCAGGCGGCCCGACCAGACCAGGTCCCACAGGGCGGCCTCGAAGGCCCGGTCGTCGACGGACCCGACCGTGGCACCCACGGTCGTGGAGAGCTGCCGGAAGAAGTAGGCCCCGCCGCCCGCCAGCGCCTCGAGGATCGCCTCGTGCAGCGGTGTGGTCTCCAGATCGCCCGCGAGCTCGGCCGGATCGGGCAGGGTGAGGTGCGCGGAGTCGGCCAGGTGCAGGCTGGTCCAGCCATCGTTGCCGGGGAGGCTGCCGTGACCGCCCCAGACGACCTCGCCGGTGGTGGTGAGCTCGTCGAGGAGTGCCGGGTGGTAGTCGACGACTCGGCTGCCGAGCACCAGCGGCTCGAGCGCGGAGGCAGGCACCGCGCAACCGGCGAGCTGGTCGACGACGGTCAGCACCCCGTCGGCTCCGCGCAGCCGGTGGCGGGTGCTCGAGCCGGTCGGGAGGACGTTCTGCCAGATCGGCAGGAACCGGCCCAGGGTGGCCGGCTCGACCGGCTCGACCTCCTTGCGCAGCGCGGCCAGCGAGCGCCGCCGGAGTCGGCGCAGCACGTCGGCGTCGCACCACTCGGCACCGGAGCCGGCGGGCCGGAACTCGCCCTCGAGCACCCGGCCCTGGGACGCCAGCCGGTTGAGCGTCTGCTGCACGACCGCGACCCCGAGGCCGAGCCGGGTCGCCACGTCGGTGACGGTGAACGGGCCGTGGGTGCGGGCGTAGCGGCCGACCAGGTCGGCCAGTGGGTCGTCGACGGGCTCGGTGAACACCTCGGGGGTGCCGGGCGGCACCGGCACGCCCAGCCCGTCGCGCAGCCGGCCGACGTCCTCGACCGCGGCCCAGCGTTCGCCGCCGGCGAACCGGACCTCGACGACCCGCCGGGACTCGCGCAGCAGCTCCAGCCAGGGTGCTGGGTCCTCCCGGGAACGGTCGGCGACCTCCTGGGTGGAGAGCGGCCCGAGGAGACGCAGCAGGTCGGCCACGCCCTCGGCGTCGCGCGCCTTGCGGTCGTCGGTCAGCCGCTGCAGCTCGCGCTCGAGCTCGTGCAGCGAGTCGGGGTCGAGCAGCTCGCGCAGCTCCGCCCGACCGAGCAGCTCGGCGAGCAGGCCTTGGTCGAGGCTGAGCGCGGCGGCGCGGCGCTCGGCGATCGGGTTGTCGCCTTCGTACATGAAGGCGGCGACGTAGCCGAACAGCAGGCTGCGCGCAAACGGCGACGGCTGGGTGGTGCTGACCTCGACCGTGCGGAGCCGGCGGGCCGCCAGGTCGCGCATCAGGCCGGTGAGGGCGGGCACGTCGTAGACGTCCTGCAGGCACTCGCGGACCGCCTCGAGAACGATCGGGAAGGAGGGGTACTTCGACGCGACCTCGAGCAGCTGCGCGCTGCGCTGCCGCTGCTGCCACAACGGCGACCGGCGGCCGGGGTCACGGCGCGGCAGCAGCAGGGCGCGGGCGGCGCACTCCCGGAACCGGGACGCGAACAGGGCCGAACCACCCACCTCGGTGGTGACGATGTCCTCGATCTCGTCGGGCTCGAACACCACCACCTCGGCGCCGGGCGGCTCCTGGTCGGTCTCGGGGATGCGCAGCACGATGCCGTCGTCGCCGGGCAGCGCCTGGGCGTCGATGCCGTAGCGCTCGCGCAACCGGACCCCGATCGCCAGCGCCCACGGGGCGTGCACCTGGGCGCCGTAGGGGGAGTGCACGACGAGGCGCCAGTCGCCGAGCTCGTCGCGGAAGCGCTCGACGAGCACGGTGCGGTCGGTGGGCAGCGTCGTGGTGGCCTCGCGCTGCTCGGCGAGGAACGCGACCAGGTTGTCGGCGGCCCACTCGTCGAGGCCGGCGTCACGGCAGCGGGCGATCGCCCGGTCGACGGGCAGGGCGGACAGCTCGCGGGTGAACGCTCCGATCGCCGCACCCAGCTCGGCGGGCCGGCCGATCTGGTCGCCCTTCCAGAACGGCAGCCGGCCGGGCTGACCGGGTGCGGGGGAGACCAGCACCCGGTCGTGGGTGATGTCCTCGATCCGCCACGAGGTCGCCCCGAGCGCGAACACGTCCCCGACGCGGGACTCGTAGACCATCTCCTCGTCGAGCTCGCCGACCCTGGCCCCTCCGGACTTCGAGCCGGTCGCGGCCCCCACGAGGAACACTCCGAACAGGCCGCGGTCGGGGATGGTGCCGCCACTCGTGACCGCCAGCCGCTGTGCCCCGGGGCGGCCCGACAGCGTGCCGGCCACCCGGTCCCAGACCACGCGGGGTCGCAGCTCGGCGAACTCGTCGGAGGGGTAGCGGCCACTGAGCAGGTCGAGGGTGGCGTCGTACGCCGAGCGGGGCAGCGTCGTGAAGGGCGCCGCCCGGCGTAGAAGGGTGTAGAGCTCGTCGACGTCCCACTCGTCGACCGACGCGGCGGCGACGACCTGCTGGGCGAGCACGTCGAGGGGGTTGGCCGGGATGTGCAGCGACTCGATGGCGCCGACCCGCATCCGCTCCACCGCCACGGCGGTGTGCACGAGGTCGCTGCGGTGCTTGGGCAGCAGCACGCCGCGGGACACCTCGCCGACCTGGTGACCGGCGCGGCCGACGCGCTGAAGAGCGCTCGCCACCGACGGCGGGCTCTCGATCTGGACGACGAGGTCGACCGCACCCATGTCGATGCCGAGCTCGAGGCTGGAGGTGGCCACCACGCAGGGCAGTGCCCCGCGCTTGAGGTCGTCCTCGATGCGGGCCCGCTGCTCCTTGGACACCGAGCCGTGGTGGGCCCGCGCGATCACCACGTTGTCGGCGTCGGCGCCGCGCGACTGCCCGGACTGGGCCATGATCGCAGCCGGCATCCCGGTGCCGGGGATCGCCGTGGGTTCCGCGGTGGTCGCGCCCGTCGAGCCCGCCGCTCGGTCGGTGGCGATCTCGTTGAGCCGGGCGGTCAGCCGCTCGGCCAGCCGCCGGGAGTTCGCGAACACGATCGTGGAGCGGTGCTGCTCGACGAGGTCGACCACCCGCTCCTCGACGTGCGGCCAGATGGAGCCGTGCCGGTCGCCGGCGGCCGCCGACCCCTCGGACGGCTCCTCGGCGGCGGCCCCGAGCTCGGTCATGTCCTCGACGGGCACGACGACCTGGAGGTCCCACTCCTTGGTGGAGGCTGGCGCCACGACCTCGACCGGACGGGGACCGCCGAGGAACCTGGCGACCTCCTCGATCGGCCGGACCGTCGCGGAGAGGCCGATGCGCTGCGCGGGTGACTCGAGCAGCTCGTCGAGCCGCTCGAGGGACAGCGCGAGGTGCGCCCCGCGCTTGGTGCCGGCCACCGCGTGCACCTCGTCGACGATCACCGTGTCGACGCCCCGCAGCGCCTCGCGCGCCTGCGAGGTGAGCATCAGGAACAGGGACTCGGGAGTGGTGATCAGGATGTCCGGAGGGGCGGTGGCGATCCGGCGCCGGTCGGCCGCCGTCGTGTCACCCGAGCGGACTGCCACCGCGATCTCGGGGACCGTCTCGCCGAGCCGCTCGGCGGTGTGCCGGATGCCGGTGAGCGGGGCGCGCAGGTTGCGCTCCACGTCGACCGCCAGCGCCTTGAGCGGGGAGACGTAGAGGACGCGGCAGCGTCTGAGCTTGTCGGCCGGGCGCGGCTCGGTCGCGATCCGGTCGAGCGACCACAGGAACGCCGACAGCGTCTTGCCGGACCCGGTCGGGGCGACGACGAGGGCGTTGCGCCCCGCAGCGACCGCCTGCCAGGCGCCGACCTGCGCGGCCGTGGGAGTCGCGAAGGCGGTCTCGAACCAGGTGCGGGTGGGCGCGCTGAAGACGTCGGGCACCCGCGTCGTGCTCGCCCCATCGGCCATCCCTCCATCCTGCCGCACGCCTCCGACAGTTCGCCGGGTGCGGACCTTGGCACCGGAGGCGCCGACCCCTGACACTCGGCACATGGCGACACACCCGACACCCGCCGAGACGGGCGGGGCGGGCGTGCGCCGCTACTACGACGCGAACACCTGGAAGTTCCTGCTCACCGGCAGCCAGCGGGCGCTGCACCGGGAGCTGTGGGGGCCGGGCGTGACGACCCGCGCGGAGGCCGTGCACCACACGCACGACCTGGTGCTGGCCGAGCTCGGCGCCGCCGACCGGCGCGTGCTCGACCTGGGGTGCGGGGTCGGCACCGCCGCGCTGTACGTCGCGCGGCGCCGCCCGGTCGACGTGGTCGGCGTGTCGATCAGCCCCGCCCAGGTGCGGCTGGCCCGGCGGTACGCCGACCGGAGCGGACCGCTGCTGGGCGACGTCCGGTTCGCGGTCGCGGACTTCACCGACCTGCCGGACGAGCTCACCGGGTTCGATCTCGCCTTCGCCATCGAGTCGTTCGTGCACGCCGACCCGGCGCCGGCGTTCTTCCGCGAGGTGGCTTGCGCCCTGCGGCCGGGCGGCGCCCTCGTCGTCGTCGACGACGTGCGCACAACCGACACGGCGGACCGCCGCATCGTCGACTTCTGCGACGGCTGGCACGTCTCGTCCCTGCTCACCGTCGCGGAGGCGGCGGCGCTGGCAGCCGGTGCCGGCCTGCGGCTGGTCGACTCGCGGGACCTGTCGCCGATGCAGCGGCTCGGCCGGCCGCGGGACCGGGTCGTCCGGGCCCTCCAGCCGGTCCTGCGGCGGGCCCGCGGCCGGTCGGCCTGGGCCGACTCCATGGTGGGCGGCGACGCCCTGCAGCGATGTCACCGGGCCGGGCTGCTGGAGTACCGCCTGCTCCGCTTCGTCCGGGAGGCGGACTGACACCCGGTTGGGACGGCCGGGGTCCGGACCCGTCCCGGACCGGCGCCGGGTCGAACCACTCCTGAGCACGTCGACCCCGACCTCGTCAGGAGCAGCCGGTGCGCAAGCCCGCCACCCTCGCTATCGCGGTCGGCTTCCTGCTGGCGGTGCTGCTGCCGGCCCCGACCGCCGGCGTGGCCGGGTCGGCGCCGTCCCCGGGCTACACCGTCCTGCAGATGAACCTGTGCCTGTCCGGCGCGGCCGGCTGCTTCGCGCGCACCGCCTACCCTGCCGTGATCGACGAGGCGACCGCCCAGGTCGTCGCCCAGGACGCGGAGGCGGTGACGCTCAACGAGGCGTGCAGCGGCGACGTCGAGACGCTGGCTCGTCGTACCGGCTACCGGATGCGGTTCTCCGCCGTCCTCTCAGGCGGCGCACGCGTGCCGTGCGTCAGGCCGGGTGGCCGCGGCGTGTACGGGATCGCCGTCCTCACCAAGGCGGCCGTCCGCAGCGCCCACGACGGGGCGTTCGAGGTGCATGCGGGCGCCGAGGAGCGACGGTGGCTCTGCGTGACGACGGGCCGCCGGACCACGGTCTGCAGCGCACACCTCGACACTCGCGGGTCGGCGGTGGCCCGGGTCTTCAACGACGCGGAGTGCCGCCAGCTGAAGGCCGTCCTCGCGCGGTACGACGAGGCCGGGGTCACGGTGTTCGGCGGGGACGTGAACCGCCGGGACCCGTGTGCTCCGGGCACCATGTGGACGCGCGACGACGCGGCGGCCACCCAGCTGCCGGGGATCCAGCACGTCTACGGCAGCAGGTCGCTGGGTCCACCGGCCGCGCGGGTCGCTGCGGCGACGTACACGGACCACGACTTCCTTTCCGCGAGCATGCCGCTGGAGGCCCGCACCACGAGGGGCTGAGGGCGACGGACCCGGTCGTCAGCGCCCGCCCGGACGGGCCCGGACGTAGAGCACGTCGTGGTCGCTGTGCGGTGCCGCCAGGACCTGCGCGCGGGGTGAGCTGAGCGTGCTCCGGCTCCCGTAGACGTGCTGCACCCCGGCCCGCTGGCCGGCCGAACGGTCGGTGCGGGTCCAGAAGCCGCCCGGGGCACAGGAACTGCCACGGTTGACGTCGCCGCCGAACACCACGCTGCGCACCGCCGCGCGACGTGCCAGCAGCGCGCCCAGCTCGACGCACTGGTCGTCGTTCGCCGCGGCGAAACCCCTGCTGCGGATCTCGAGGTGGGCCGTGCACACGTCCTGGTCCTCACTCGTGGTGACGCAGAGCCACCGTCGCTCCTCGGGGCCGAACTGGCCCTCGAAGACCTCGGTCTCCGAGCTCCTCACGGCTGCCCTGGTGAGCACCGCGTTGCCGAACAATCCGCGTCCGCCGGGGTCGACGCAGGGCAGCAGCTCGCGGTCATAGATCACGCTCACGAAGCGCAGGTGGTAGCCGGTGCGTCGGGCGATGGCGGCCGCGTCGACCCGGCAGGCCTCGTTGAGGGTGACCGCGTCCGGGCGCGCCTGCCGGATGCGGGCGACCACGTCCCGTACGCCGGCCGGGTACGCCACCGTGTCGTAGCAGCCGGACATCCCGGAGAGGCACACGTTCATCTGCATGAGCACGAACGACGAGGGCGCCGCACGCGGGGCGGCCACCGCGGAGCCGTCCGAGGTGCCGGGCGTCGTGTCCAGGCGGCCCCACCCCACCAACGCGAGCACCAGCGCGCCGCCCAGCCCGATGACGAGCAGGGCCACGGACGTGCGAGAGACGCCGTCGCCGGGGCGGCGTGCGGGTAGCTGCAGGATCCCTCGACGGTACCCGGACCCGGCGATGTCGGCGCGCCTCAGCCGACCGGCTCGACCGCGTTCGGAAGCCGCAGCGCGATCAGCACGGCGGCCGCGCAGGCGAGCGCGGCGAACACAGGTTGTACCACCGAGACGGTGAAGCCGGAGATGACGAACAGCACCAGCGCGACGGCGTATCCCCAACCGGCGAGCCGCAGCGAGTCCGATGTTCGCGCCACCGCGCGGCCGAACATGACCGCACCGGCCAGGAAGCACACCGCTCCGATCCCGAAGGTGGTGAGCAGCGGGGTGCCGTACACCTCGTCGTACAGTCCCTCGGCTCCTTCCTGGCCGGCCAGGAAGGCCCTCCCGATCGCGGGCTGGGCGAACGCGGCCGCCGCGAAGAGACCCGTGAAGAGGACGTTGCCCACGATCGTCAGGGCGGTCGCCACGGTCGCCGTGGCCGCGGCCGGACCACGGACCAGGAAGAGCAGCGCCGAGACGATCCCGACCAGGCCCAACGCGGCGCCGAGGATGCTGCCGACGATGTGGTTGACCAGGAAGATGTCGGTGGTGACGTAGCGCGACCAGTCGCCGAACGCCTCGGCGTGGTCGGGCTCGTGCGTGAGGGTGCTCAGGGCGAGCAGGAGTGCGTAGAGGGGGAGCAGCCACAGGCCTGCACTCGCGAGCCCCAGCCCGCTCCCCGTGCGTTCGTGCTGTGCTGTGGTCACCGTTCGACGGTACGACGGCGGTGCCGGCCCGGGCATGGCCCGAGTCGGCCACTTCCGGCGGGACCGATGCGCCGAAAACTCGGATGAACCACGTCGGTGCCCGGGGATAGGGTCGAACGGTGCCTCACGCCGTCCCCGACCCCGTCGACACCGCCGCCGCGGCCCGTCCCGTGTCCCTGATCCGGGCCACCGGTCTGCGCAAGTCGTTCGGCGACCTCGAGGCCGTTCGCGGCATCGACCTCGACGTGGCCGCGGGTGAGGCGTTCGGCTTCCTCGGGCCCAACGGCGCGGGCAAGTCCTCCACGATGCGCATGGTCGCGGCGGTGTCCCCGCCGACCGCGGGCGAGCTCAGCATCCTCGGCATGGACCCCGCCACGCAGGGTCCGCAGATCCGGGCGCGGATCGGCGTCTGTCCGCAGGAGGACACGCTGGACACCGAGCTCAGCATCCGCGACAACCTCGTCGTCTACGGGCGCTACTTCGGGCTCGCACGCAACGAGTGCGCGGCCCGCGCCGACGAGCTGCTGCGCTTCTTCCAGCTCACCGAGAGGGCCGGGCAGAAGGTCGACAAGCTGTCCGGCGGCATGAAGCGTCGGCTCACCATCGCCCGCTCGCTGATCAACCAGCCCGACCTGCTGCTGCTCGACGAGCCGACCACCGGCCTCGACCCGCAGGCCCGGCACGTCTTGTGGGACAAGCTGTTCCGGCTCAAGCAGCAGGGCGTGACGCTGGTGCTGACCACGCACTACATGGATGAAGCAGAGCAGCTCTGTGATCGGCTCGTGGTCATGGACAAGGGCCAGATCGTCGCAGAGGGCTCGCCGCTCTCCCTGATCCGCGAGCACTCCACCCGCGAGGTCACCGAGCTGCGCTTCGGGGTCGGCGAGCACGAGGCCCTGGCCGCCCGGGTCGCCGACCTCGCGGAGCGCGTCGAGGTGCTGCCCGACCGGCTGCTGCTCTACACCGAGGACGGCGAGGAGACCCTGGCCAGGGTCCACGAGCGGGGTCTCGACCCGACCGCGGTGCTGGTGCGCCGCTCCACGCTCGAGGACGTCTTCCTGCATCTCACCGGCCGGACGCTGGTGGACTGATGGCCGAGGTCTCGACCCCCGGACCCGTCGCCTCCGGCCGGGGCGCCGCCGCGCCCGGGCACGGCGAGCGGGTGCTCCGCCAGCTCGACTACTGGGTCACCGTCTACAAGCGCACCTGGCGGGCGTCGATCGCGAGCTCGTTCCTGGCCCCACTGTTCTACGTGGTGGCGATGGGCGTCCTGCTGGGCGGCTTCGTCGACGCCGGGGGAGCGGCGCTCGAGGGCGCCCCGTCGTACCTCGCCTTCATCGCGCCCGGCCTGGTCGCGGCTCATGCGATGCAGACCGCGGTGGGGGAGACCATGTACCCCGTCCTCGGCGCGATCAAGTGGAACAAGACCTATCTCGGCATGGTGGCCACACCGTTGACCCCGGCCGACGTGGTCGCCGCCCATCTGGGGTTCGTGGTGTTCCGGGTCGCCACCGCGTGCGGGGCGTTCCTGCTGGTGCTGTCGCTGTTCGGGTTGTTCGTCTCGGTGCCCGGCGTGCTCGTCGCGTTCCTGGTCCAGCTGCTGATCGGGCTGGCCTTCGGCACCCCGCTCTACGCCTACAGCGCCGGGCTGTCCGACCCCACGCCGTTCGCGGTGATCTTCCGGGTGCTGATCATGCCGCTGTTCCTGTTCTCGGGAGCGTTCTTCCCGATCTCCAACCTGCCCGACGGGATCGAGTGGCTGGCCTGGGTGTCCCCGCTGTGGCACGGCGTCGACCTGACCCGGATGCTGACGCTCGGCACGCTCGACGTCCCGCTCGCGCTCGTACACGTCG
This sequence comes from Nocardioides sp., assembly GCF_035697785.1. Taxonomy (GTDB): domain Bacteria; phylum Actinomycetota; class Actinomycetes; order Propionibacteriales; family Nocardioidaceae; genus Nocardioides_B. The sequence continues at coordinate 21,267 of NZ_DASSCL010000114.1, read as the reverse complement.
GCTACCTCGGCGTGCTCGCGGCCGGCGGCTGGTGGTGGTCAGTGCGCCGCCTGACCAGGAGGCTGCTCAGCTGATGGCCGTCGTCACCACCTCCCTGGGGCGTCTCGACACCGACGCGACGCGCTGGTCGCCGTCGTGGCGGCTCGTCGCGCGCAACTACCTGGCCCACCGGCGCAGCAAGGTCTTCTTCCTCACCGGGTTCCTCGAGCCGGTGCTGTTCCTGTTCTCGATCGGCATCGGGGTCGGTCAGCTGATCGACTCGTTCGAGTTCAACGGCCGCACGGTCGAGTACGCCGCGTTCGTCGCACCCGGCATGCTCGCCGCCTCCGCCATGAACGGCGCCGTCCTCGACTCGACGTTCTCGGTCTTCTTCAAGCTCAAGTTCGAGAAGCTCTACGACGCCGTGCTGGCCACGCCGTTGCGGCCGTTCGACGTGGCGCGGGGGGAGATCACCTGGGCGCTGCTGCGCGGCGGGGTCTACTCCGTCGGCTTCCTCGTCGTCATGCTGCTGATGGGGCTGGTGCACTCCTGGTGGGCGCTGCTCGCCGTGCCGGCCACGCTGCTCATCGGGTTCGGGTTCTCGGCGGTGTGCATGGCGCTCACCACGTTCATGCGCTCGTGGCAGGACTTCGACCTGGTCACCCTCGCGGTGATGCCGCTGTTCCTGTTCTCGGCGACCTTCTTCCCCGTCACGGCCTTCGACGGCGCGCTGCGCTGGGTCGTCGAGGCCAGCCCGCTCTACCGCGGCGTGGTGCTGTGCCGTGAGCTCACCACCGGCGCGATCTCCTGGGACTCGGCGGTCTCGGTCGTGTACCTGCTGGTGATGGGCCTGGCCGGGCTCTACGTCGTCTCGCGCCGGCTCGGCACGCTGCTGCTGCGCTGAGGGGCCGTCGGGTCAGCTCGGGCCGAGCAGCTTCTGGTACCACTCGACGTCGATCCACTGGTCGAACTTGTAGCCGACCTCGCGCATCGTGCCGACGTGCTCGAACCCCACCGCCTTGTGCAGCGCGACGCTGCCCGGGTTGGGCAGCGCGACCAGCGCGACGGCGGTGTGCACACCGGACTGCGCCATCGCGTCGAGCAGCGCGGGGTAGAGGATCCGGCCAATGCCCTTGCCGCGCACCGACGGGTCGAGGTAGATCGAGGTCTCCCGGGTCAGCTCGTACGCCGGACGCGGCCGGTAGGACCACGAGTAGGCATAGCCGACCACGTCGCCGTCGGAGTCGACCGCGACCAGCAGGTGGTCGCCCTGGTGGTTGCCCTCGAGCTTCTCGCGCCAGTACGCCAGCGTCGGGGCCTCCAGGTCGAACGTCGCGATGCTGTTGGCCACCTCGTGGTTGTAGATCGTCGCGATGTCGCGCAAGTCGTCCTCGACGGCGGGACGGACCGTCACGGGGTCGTGCGCGGGTTCGGCGGGGCTCTCGGCGGCCATCCGACCATTCTCCCAAATCCGCCGACGGCGCGGACGACACGTCCAGCCCGGACGGCGGGATGCCGCCCGGGGCCGTCGTAGGCTCCTCACCGTGCGGCACACGGAGTTCTGGGAGCGGATGGAGCAGGCGCTCGGGTCGTCGGCGTACGCCCGGCACTGGTCGGAGCAGCAGGTGATGGCCGCGCTCGGGGGCCGCACCGCCGCCGAGGCGCTGGCCGAGGGCGAGACCCCCAAGGTCGTGTGGCGCGCCGTCTGGGAGACGCTCGAGCTGCCGGCGAGCGAGCGATGAGCGACCCGGGCGACCCGGCGGCCCGGGCCGGTCGGCGGATCGCCGGTTGGGTCGGCGCCGGTGCCCGCGACGTGGCGTCCGGCCTGGCCCGCGGTGTCGCCGGGGGCGTGAGGTGGCCGGACCACGAGGTCCGGCGTGTGCAGCGTCGTACCCTCGGCACGCTCGTCGTCGCGCAGTCCCTCGGCGGCATCGGCATCACCATCGGGATCGCGGTCGCGGCGATCCTGGCCGAGGACCTGTCCGGCTCCGAGAGCCTGGCCGGCCTGGCCCAGACCTCGCAGGTGCTCGGCACCGCGCTGGCGTCGTTCCTGCTCGCTCACCTGATGGGCCGTCGGGGGCGACGACCGGGTCTCGTGCTCGGCTACGTGGTCGGCGCGGCCGGCGCGGCGCTCTGCGTCGTCGCCGGGGTGGTCGAGATGTTCCCGCTGCTGCTCGTCGGGGCGACTCTGCTCGGCGCCACGACGGCGGCGAACAACCAGTCCCGCTACACCGCCACCGACCTCGCCCCGCCGGACCGTCGGGCCCGGTCGCTGTCCCTGGTCGTGTGGGCGACCACCATCGGCGCGGTCGCCGGGCCCAACCTCACCGGTGTAGCCGGTCGGGCGGCCCGGGCGATGGGGCTGCCCGGCCTCACCGGACCGTTCCTCTTCGGGCTGCTGGGGATCCTGGCGGCCGGGCTCGTGGTCGCGGTCTTCCTCCGGCCCGACCCGCTGATGGTCGCGCGGGAGGCGGCCCTGGACCGGGGCGTCTCCACCGGCCGTACGTCGACGTCCTGGGCGCGCGTCCGGGAGGTGATCCGCCAGCGGCCGGCCGTCCGTGCCGGCGTCGCGGCGCTCGCGCTCGGACACGGCGTGATGATCGCCGTGATGGTGATGACCCCGCTGCACATGCACCACGGCGGCGCGACCCTCGAGGTCATCGGGGTCGTCATCTCGGTGCACGTGCTCGGCATGTTCGCGTTCGCGCCGGTGGTCGGCTGGGCCGCCGACCGGTTCGGACGGCCCCCGGTCCTGACCGCCGGGGCGCTGGTGCTGTTCCTCGCGCTGTTCCTGTCCGGCTCGTCGCCGGCCGGCGCTTCGACGACGATCGGCGTCGGCCTGTTCCTGCTCGGACTGGGCTGGTCGCTCTGCAACGTCGCCGCCTCGACCCTGCTCTCCGAGTCCGCGCCGCTCGACGCCCGCACCGACGTGCAGGGCGCCGCCGACCTGGTGATGGGCCTGGTGGCCGCCGCCGCCGGCGTCGTGGCCGGGCTGGTGATGGACGGCTTCGGGTACGTCGCGCTCAACCTCTTCGCCGCGGTCCTGGTCACCGGGGTCGCGACGGCGGCCGAGGTCGCCCGGCGTACGACGCAGCGGGGCCACCGCGGGGCCGACACGCCCGCCCTGTAGCGCCCACGACACGCCCGCGTGTCGTCTCGGATCGAACACACGTTCGGGCTACGCTGGCGGCGACGCCAGGCCCGGGGACGCTCTCCACAGGCTCCCGGCCCGGGGTCGAAACTGTCGGAGGCCCTGCCTAGGGTCGCTCCCGATGAAGAAGACGACACGATCCGCGGACAAGCGGACAGACGGACGGGTGGCATCCATGGCTGGTGGAGACCGCGACAAGGCGCTCGATGCGGCGCTCGCGAACATCGAGCGGCAGTTCGGCAAGGGGTCGGTGATGCGGCTCGGCGAGGAGACCCGCGCCGCGCTCGGGGTGATTCCGACGGGCGCGATCTCGCTCGACGTGGCCCTCGGGATCGGCGGGCTGCCGCGCGGTCGCGTGGTGGAGATCTACGGGCCGGAGTCCTCCGGCAAGACCACGGTGGCGCTGCACGCGGTGGCCAACGCCCAGGCCGCCGGCGGCATCGTGGCGTTCATCGACGCCGAGCACGCCCTCGACCCGGAGTACGCCAAGGCGCTGGGCGTCGACACCGACGCGCTGCTGGTCTCCCAGCCCGACTCCGGTGAGCAGGCACTCGAGATCGCCGACATGCTGATCCGCTCCGGTGCGCTCGACCTGATTGTGATCGACTCGGTGGCCGCGCTGGTCCCGCGTGCGGAGATCGAGGGCGAGATGGGCGACAGCCACGTCGGCCTGCAGGCCCGGCTGATGAGCCAGGCGCTGCGCAAGATGACCGGCGCGCTCAACGGTGCCGGCACGACGATGATCTTCATCAACCAGCTCCGCGAGAAGATCGGTGTGATGTTCGGCTCGCCCGAGACGACGAGCGGTGGGCGCGCCCTGAAGTTCTACTCCTCCGTCCGGCTCGACGTCCGCCGGATCGAGACGCTCAAGGACGGCCAGGAGATGGTCGGCAACCGCACCCGGATCAAGGTCGTCAAGAACAAGGTGGCCCCGCCGTTCAAGCAGGCCGAGTTCGACATCATGTACGGCCAGGGCATCAGCCGCGAGGGCGGTCTGATCGACGTCGGGGTCGAGGCGGGCCTCGTCCGCAAGGCCGGCGCCTGGTACACCTACGAAGGCGACCAGCTCGGCCAGGGCAAGGAGAACGCCCGCAGCTTCCTGCGGGACAACCCCGACCTCGCCAACGAGCTCGAGAAGCGCATCCTCGAGAAGCTCGGCGTCGGCCCGCAGGTCGACACCGCGGCGGCGGCGCCGGCGGCCGAGCCCACCGGCATCGACTTCTGAACGGCGCCCTGCACATGAGCTGCCGATGACCGGCCGATGAGCTCCGGCCAGCGCCCGGCCGACCGCCCGTCCGACCCCGAGCTCCCACGGGGCCGGACGGGCGACGTGCGTCTCGGCGTCGAGACCTGGCTGGCGGCCCACGGGGCCGGCCCGCCCGGTTCCGGTGCCATCGCCGGGACACCGCCGCCGGAGGACACCGCCGCGCTCGGCCCCGAGGCCGACCAGGAGGCGGTGGCCCGCAAGATCCTGCTCGACCAGCTCACCGGCCAGGCGCGCAGCCGGTCCCAGCTCGCCGACAAGCTGGCAGCCAAGGGCGTGCCCGACGAGATCGCCGAGCGGCTGCTCACCCGGTTCGAGGAGGTCGGTCTCGTCGACGACGAGGCCTTCGCCCGGTCCTGGGTGCAGTCCCGCCAGTCCGGCCGGGGCCTGGCCCGCAGGGCGCTGGCCCAGGAGCTGCGTCGCAAGGGCATCGCCGACGACGTGGCCGGCGAGGCGCTCGACGAGGTCGACCCGGACGCGGAGGTCGAGACGGCGCGGGCGCTGGTGCGGCGCCGGCTGCGGTCGGTGGCCGGGGTCGACCACACCACCGCCGTACGCCGGCTCAGCGGCATGCTGGCGCGCAAGGGCTACCCGCCCGGCACGGCCTTCCGCGTCGTCCGCGAGGAGCTCGACGCGGCCGGGGCAGGCGTGGACCCCGAGCTCGACGGCGTCGACCCCGACCTTCCTTGACCGGGTCCACCCCGCGACCTAGCCTCGAAACTGCATCACTGAAACTCCGGGGGACCGGAGGCTGAACTGACAACGAACCCGGCGACAGCCGGGCCGCGCTCGACCTGTCGATCCTGCTGACGATCCCGTCGCCGCGAGGCTGTCGGGGCGCTGCGTCGTCCGTCGGGACCGCCGGCGGTCGGCTCGCCGGGCGCGAGGAACAGGAGCGCCCCATGAACGCGACTCTGGCCGAACTGCTCATCGGGGTCATCGGGGTGATGCTCCTGCTGGCCGTGGTCTCGGTGGGAGTGCTCCTCTACCACCGGCACCGGTCCGCCGCCCGCGAGCACCGGCTCCACGAGGACCTGCACGAGCAGCGCCAGGACATCGAGCGCCGCGAGCACCGGATCTCCGAGCGCGAGGAGCGCCTCGACTCCGAGCAGCGACACCTCGACGAGCGCACCCACCAGCTCGCCGACGCCGAGGCCGCCCTCGAGGCCCGGAAGGCCGAGCTGCTGGACATCGAGGCCGACCGACGGGCCGTGCTGGAGTCGGTGGCCGGCCTCACCGCCGAGGACGCGCGCGCCGAGCTGATGGTGGCGGTCGAGTCCGAGGCCCGCCGCTCCGCCGCCCTGCTGGCCCGCGACATCGAGAGGCTCGCCACCGACGAGGCGGAGAAGAACGCGAAGAAGGTGCTCGCCACCACCATCCAGCGGCTCGCGGCCGAACAGACCAGCGAGTCGGTGGTGGCCGCCGTGCACCTCCCCTCCGACGACATGAAGGGCCGCGTGATCGGCCGCGAGGGTCGCAACATCCGCTCCTTCGAGCAGATCACCGGAGTCAACGTCGTCATCGACGACACCCCCGAGACCGTGCTGCTCAGCTGCTTCGACCCGGTGCGCCGCGAGGTGGCCCGGGTGACCCTCGAGGAGCTCGTCGCCGACGGCCGGATCCACCCCACGCGGATCGAGGAGGTGCACGCCCGCTGCCTGCAGGAGGTCGAGCGGATGTGTGTGCGCGCGGGAGAGGAGGCGGCGTTCGAGATGGGCATCACCGACCTGCACCCGGAGCTGGTCGCCACCATGGGCCGGCTGCGCTACCGCACCTCCTACGGCCAGAACGTGCTCAAGCACCTCGTCGAGTCCGGCCACGCCGCCGGGCTGCTCGCCGACGAGATCGGCCTCGACCGCACCACCTGCGTCCGCGGGGCGTTCCTGCACGACATCGGCAAGGCGCTCACCCACGAGGCCGAGGGGTCGCACGCCCTGGTCGGCGCGGACCTGGCGCGTCGCTACGGCGAGTCCGACGACGTCGTGCACGCGATCGAGGCCCATCACAACGAGGTCGAGCCGCGCACCGTCGAGGCTGTGATCACCCAGGCGGCCGACGCCATCAGCGGCGGTCGGCCGGGCGCCCGGCGGGAGTCGCTCGAGGCCTACGTGCAACGGCTGCACAAGCTCGAGGAGCTGGCGGCCGCCAAGGACGGCGTGGAGCGGGTCTTCGCCATGCAGGCCGGCCGCGACGTGCGGGTGATGGTCAAGCCCGACGTGGTCGACGACATCGGTGCCCAGGTGCTGGCCCGCGACCTCGCGAAGCAGTTCGAGGAGGAGCTGACCTACCCCGGCCAGATCAAGGTGACGGTGATCCGGGAGTCCCGGGCGACCGAGGTGGCGCGCTGAGGGCGGGTGACCCTCGACCTGTTACTGACGGGTAATATAGGCTCGCGGGATGGCGAGCGTGCTGCACCTCTACGACCGGGTCACCCGACTGCCGCAGGGACACCGCATCTTCTCGGTGCTGTTCAGCCTGAAGGCGCCCTACTTCGCGACCGTCCGACCGCGGTTCACCGAGCTCCGCCCGAACTACGCCGAGCTCACCGTCCGCAAGCGCCGCCGGGTGCACAACCACATCGGCACCGTGCACGTGATCGCGATCTGCAACGGGCTCGAGGCCGCGATGGGTGCGCTCGCTGAGGCGACGGTGCCGGCGCGCAAGCGCTGGATCCCGAAGGGGATGGACGTCGCCTACACGGCCAAGGCCACCAGCGACATCACCTGCATCGCGCAGACCGACCCCGAGCGCTGGACCGGCGACGACCCCGAGGTCCCCGTGCTGGTGCGCGGGGTCCGCGACGACGGCACCGTCGTCGTCGAGGGCGTGATCCGTCTGTGGGTGACCGAGAAGCCGGCGTCCTAGGTAACCCCCGTCACTCCCCGGTCTCCTGGGGGGCGGTGGCCAACGCGAGCGGCTTCCGCTCGCCGACGAACTTGCGCTGCGCCCACGTGGCGATCCAGGTCAGGACCAGGTTGGCCAGGATGTAGAGCGCCGCGACGACGATCGCGACCTGGAACTGGTTGCCGAACTGGATCCAGATCCCGCGGCCGACGGCGGTGAGGCCGGGCGCGAGGATGTAGAAGCCGAGGCTGGTGTCCTTCAGGGCCACCACGCACTGGCTGATGATCGCGGGGAGCATGATCTTCACGGCCTGCGGCAGGAGCACGATGTTCATGACCTGGGTTTTGCGCATGCCGATGGCGTACGCCGCCTCGCTCTGGCCTCGGGGGACGGCGTTGACGCCGGCCCGGAACACCTCGGCGAGCACCGCACCGTTGTAGAGGGTGAGCCCGACGACAACGGACCAGAACGAGCCGATCCCGTCGCCGACGCCGAACGAGAAGAAGATGAAGATGATCAGCAGCAGCAGCGGGACGGCGCGGAAGAACTCGACGACGACCCAGCACGGCCAGCTCACCCACGAATGGTCCGAGAGCTTGCCCATGCCGAAGACCAGACCGAACACGACGGCGAGGACGATCGACAGGAACGCCATCTGCAGCGTCTTGAGCAGGCCGTCGACGAGCAGGGCCTCGATGTAGGCCGGGGTGAGCAACGGCTCCCACTGGTCGTAGGCGAACTGGCCGGTGTCGTACATCCGCCAGACCGCGGCGGCGGCCAGCGCGGCCAGGGCCACGTAGGCGATGATCGAGTAGAGGCGGTGCCGCGCGACGGTGCGCGGTCCGGGGGCGTCGAACAAAATGCTGGTGCTCATCTCGCGACCCTCCATCGCCGCTCGAGCGAGAACGCGCCCGCCGACATCACCTCGACGATGATGATGTAGCCGATGGCGAAGCAGATGAAGATCCCGGTGCGCTGGTCGGCGTTGTCGTTGGTCAGCGAGCGCATCCGGGCCGTCGCCTCCAGGATCCCGAAGGCCGCGGCCACCGAGGTGTTCTTCGCCAGCGCGATCAGCACGCTCGCCAGCGGCGGCACCACGGCCCGGAACGACTGCGGCAGGATCACCTGGGTCATCGTCTGCGTGAACGTGAGGCCGACCGCGCGGGCGGCCTCGGCCTGTCCGAGCGACACCGCGTTGATGCCCGAGCGGATCGCCTCGCACACGAAGGCGGAGGTGTAGATGGTCAGCGCCACCACGCCCTTGACCAGGAACGGCGTGTCCACGAACAGGTCGAGGGTCGGCAGCGCGTTGAAGATGAAGATGAAGACGACGAGCAGCGGGGTGTTGCGCACGATCGAGACGTAGAGCGATCCGAACCGCCGGAGGACGGCGATCGGCCCCACTCGCATGGCGGCGAGGAAGGTGCCGAGGACCAGGGACGCCAGGGCCGAGTACACCAGCAGCTGGAGCGTGACCCAGAAGGCGCGCAGCACCAGGTCGAAGTTGGAGAACACGGCTTCCATGTCGCGTCAGCTCCTTGTCGGGGGTTCGCTCGTCGCACCGTGACGGCGGGCGCGCCGCCGTACGCCGCCCGGGCGGGGCGACGTACGGCGGCACACGGCGTTCAGGTCAGCCTCGACTCACTCGCACGGGTCGAGCGCCGGCGGCTCCGGGGTGTCGACCCCGGACTCGCCGAGGGTGGCCTCGAAGGCCGTCTCCCAGTCACCGTTGTCCATGGCTTCGGTGATCGTGTCGCTGATCCACTGGCACATCTCGGGGCGGTCCAGGCTGTAGCCGACGCCGTAGCGCTCCTCGGAGAACGGGTCCACCACGACCTTGAGTTCGTCGGGGTTCTCCGCGACGTAGCCGAGCAGGATCGCGCCGTCGGTGGTCATCGCGTCGACGGTGCCGTTGAGGACCTGGTCCACGCACTCGGAGTAGGTGTCGAAGCCGCGCGGGGTGGCGCCCTCGGCCTCGATGTTCTCCAGCGACGTCGACCCGGTCACGGAGCAGACCTCGGTGCCCTCGACGTCGTCGAGGCTGTCGATGTCGCTGTCGGCAGGGACCATCAGCTGCTGGCCGGTCACGTAGTACGGGCCGGCCTGCCCGACGATCGCGCGACGCTCGTCGGTGATGGAGTACGACGCGATGACGAGGTCGACCTCACCGGACTGGAGGAACGGCTCGCGGTTGTCCGAGATCGTCTCCTTCCAGGTGATGTCGTCGGCCGGGATCCCCAGCGAGGCGGCGAGGATCTTGCCGATCTCCGGGTCGAAGCCCACCGGGACGTCGTCAGCCGCGCCCTTGAAGCCGATGCCGGGCTGGTCGAACTTCACGCCGATGGTGATCTCGCCGCTCTCGGCGAGCTCCTTCATGCGGGTGCCGTCGTCGAAGTTGTCGGCGGCGTTCTCGACGACCTCGTAGTCGCCGCCCGCACTGTCGCTGCTGCCCGCTTCGCCGCAGGCTGCCAGGCTGAGCGCGAGGCCGAGACCCGTGGCGACCGCGGCCGCCTTGGTCTTGTTGAATCGCATCTTCTCTCCCTTGTTGTGCGACCCGAGTTCCCCCAGGGCGCTGCTTGGTTGGAGGACAGGTCAGTGCTTGAGGATCTTGCCGAGGAAGTCCTTTGCGCGGTCCGACTGCGGGTTGGTGAAGAACTGCTCGGGAATGTTCTCCTCGACGATCAGCCCATCGGCCATGAAGACCACGCGGTCGGCCGCCGTGCGGGCGAAGCCCATCTCGTGAGTGACCACGACCATGGTCATCCCGCCCCTGGCGAGGTCGACCATGACGTCGAGGACCTCCTTGATCATCTCGGGGTCCAGAGCGGACGTCGGCTCGTCGAAGAGCATGACCTTGGGCTCCATGGCCAGGGCTCGTGCGATCGCGACCCGCTGCTGCTGGCCGCCCGAGAGCTGGGCGGGGTACTTCTCCGCCTGGTTTGCGACGCCGACCCGCTCGAGCAGGGTGCGCGCCCGCTTCTCGGCCTCGGACTTGGACACACCGCGGACCTTGGTCGGGCCCAGCGTGACGTTCTCGAGGATCGTCTTGTGCGCGAACAGGTTGAACGACTGGAACACCATGCCGACCTCGGCGCGGTGCGACGCCAGGGCCTTGCCCTCGGCAGGCAACGGTGCCCCGTCGAGCGTGATCGACCCCTTGTCGATGGTCTCGAGCCGGTTGATCGTGCGGCACAGCGTGGACTTGCCGGACCCGGACGGTCCGATCACCACGACGACCTCGCCCTTGGCGATCGACAGGTTGATGTCCTGCAGCACGTGCAGGTCACCGAACCACTTGTCGACATGGTCGAGGACGACCAGAGGGGTGCTCATGGCACGAAACCTAGCGTTGGCGGGACCGTCTGACCATTGCTGACATGCGGTTGGTCCGCACAGTTGCCGGACCGTGACCACGGGCCGACCGGCCCGGAGTGCCTCTCGGTCCCTGTGCTTGAATCCGACTCACGGACCGAAGTCCCACGAGAGGTAGTGCCGACGTGCCCCGAAAGTTCCCGCTTCCCGCGCCGCTCGACAAGCTGAAGGACTCGGCCTTCGACGCCGTGAAGGACCCGAAGGGTACGTCGGAGCGGCTGATCGGGCAGGCGAAGGGAGCCGCCACCGTCGGCCGGCACCTCGCCGAAGGGCTCGCCAGCACCATCGCGGAGCAGGTCAGCACGCGCACCCGCGGCCGTCGCGCCGCCGACGCCCCGCGTGCCGAGCCTCCCGTCGAGCCGCGTCCCGACTCGCACGCGACGCCGTCGCCGGGTCCCCGCAAGGTCCAGGGCGACCCGGTGGCGCCGCACCCGGCGACCGACGCGCCGTCCGCCGAGCCCGTGCCCACGACCGAGGCGAAGGTGAACGCCAGGAAGGCCACACCGGCCGACGTCGCGAAGAAGGCGACGAAGAAGTCGCCCGCCAAGAAGACGACCGCCAAGAAGTCGCCGGCCAAGAAGTCGCCGGCCAAGAAGACGCCGGCCAAGAAGACGGCGGCGAAGAAGACCGCCGAGACGCCACCTGCGCAGGAGACGGCTGCCCCCGCGCCAGGAGCGCCGGGCGACAAGCTCCCGCCGCGCACCACGGACGACACCGCGCCACCCCCGCCGCCGCAGCAGGTCGAGCCGAACCCCGAGGCGACCCCGCCGCGGTGACCGAGGGCGCCGTACCCTGGTGCGGACATGTCTCGAACCTACGAAGTCCGCACCTACGGCTGCCAGATGAACGTCCACGACTCCGAGCGGCTCACCGGGCTGCTGGAGGACGCGGGCTACGTCCCCTTCGACCCCGCGGCCGATGACGAGCCCGCCGGCCACGCGGATGTCGTCGTCTTCAACACCTGCGCGGTCCGGGAGAACGCCGACAACAAGCTCTACGGCAACCTGGGCCACCTCGCGCCGGTGAAGGCAGCCCGCCCGGGCATGCAGATCGCCGTCGGCGGCTGCCTGGCGCAGAAGGACAGAAGCGAGATCACGAAGAAGGCCCCGTGGGTCGACGTCGTGTTCGGGACGCACAACATCGGGTCGCTGCCGGTGCTGCTCGAGCGCGCGCGGGTGCAGCGGGAGGCGCAGGTCGAGATCCTCGAGTCGCTCGAGGTGTTCCCGTCCACGCTGCCCACCAAGCGCGAGTCGGCGTACGCCGCATGGGTGTCCGTCTCGGTCGGTTGCAACAACACCTGCACGTTCTGCATCGTCCCGGCGCTGCGCGGCAAGGAGAAGGACCGCCGGCCGGGTGACGTGCTCGCGGAGATCCGCGCCCTGGTCGCGGAGGGCGTCAGCGAAGTCACCCTGCTCGGGCAGAACGTCAACACCTACGGCGTGGAGTTCGGCGACCGGTACGCCTTCGGCAAGCTGCTGAGGGCGTGCGGGGAGATCGAGGGCCTGGAACGGGTCCGGTTCACCAGCCCGCACCCGGCCGCGTTCACCGACGACGTCATCGAGGCGATGGCCGAGACGCACAACGTGATGCCGCAGCTGCACATGCCGTTGCAGTCCGGCTCGGACAAGGTGCTCAAGGAGATGCGACGGTCCTACCGGCAGGAGCGGTTCCTCGGGATCATCGACCGGGTCCGGGCCGCGATGCCCGAGGCCGCCATCACCACCGACATCATCGTCGGCTTCCCGGGCGAGACCGAGGAGGACTTCCTGCAGACCATGCACGTCGTGCGGGAGGCCCGCTTCTCGGGGGCGTTCACGTTCCAGTACTCCAAGCGCCCCGGCACGCCGGCCGCCGTGCTCGACGAGCAGGTGCCCAAGGCGGTCGTGCAGGAGCGCTACGAACGACTCGTCGCGCTGGCCGACGACGTCGCCTGGCAAGAGAACCGCCGGCTCGAGGGGCGGGTCGTCGAGCTCCTCGTCGCCGAGGGCGAGGGCCGCAAGGACGAGGCCACCCACCGGCTCTCGGGACGGGCCCGGGACAACCGGCTCGTGCACTTCTCGCCGGTGGACGCCTCGGGTGCCCCGGTCGCCGTCCGGCCGGGGGACCTGGTCGAGGTCGAGGTCACCTACGGCGCCCCGCACCACCTGGTCGCGGACAGCCCGGTGCGCTCGGTGCGACGCACCCGGTCCGGCGACGCCTGGGAGGCGCGGGTCTCGACGGGCTCGACCACCGGCAACGGCTCGACCATCGGCAATGTCTCGCCCACCGGCAACGGCCGCGGGGTCTCGCTCGGCCTGCCCACCGTCGGCGTACCCGCACCGCTCCCCGAGGCTCCCTCCTGCCGCTAGCGCCCGCGAGGAGTCAGAACTTCAGGCACCTCGGCGGCGTGTCGCTGCATCCGTGACCCCTCGACGGCCTCGGATCAGAAGCCGTGGGTGACAATCGGCTGGAGGGCGCCGTCGCGCACCCCGGTGAGCACCGCCAGCTCATGCGGTACGACGGGGTCGGGGAGCGAGTCGAGCCGGAACCAGCGCAGGTCCGCGCACTTGTCGGGCTCCACGATGCGCGGCTCACCCGTCCACGCCGTGCACGCGAAGAAGTAGTCGACGCGCTCGTCGATCGCGAGGCCGGTGTTGTTGCTGCGCTGCATCGCCGTCAACGGAGTGAGCACCACGTCGGTGAGGGCGACCTCCTCCTCGGCCTCACGAGCCGCGGCCGCGAAGACCGACTCGCCGCGCTCGACGTGCCCGGCCGCGGCACACGCCCAGTGGTCGTCCATGTAGCCGGTGCCCTGGCGCAGCTGGAGGAGCACCTCCCGGGTATGAGTCTGGCCGCGGAGGAAAACGACGTACGCGGCCGGCACGACGGAGAACCGTCCGTGCAGGTCGTGGTCGTGGTCGGGGGTCTCGGGCATGCAGGCGAACCTAGTACCCCACCGCCGGGGGGTCAGGCGTCGTCGCGGTGCGGGTGCGGGTTGGCCTCGCGGATGTGCTCGTGGGAGGGCAGCTCGGCGGTGTTCTCCTCGACCTCCTGCACCTGCCGGTGCACCTCGGTGCTCGGTTCCACCTGGTCGGGATGAGTCTCGACGTCGCCGTCGGTGTGGCCCTTGGCGGACCCGACCGTGCCGGTGCCCTCGATCCCCTCGAACGGACCGGTGCGCTCGCTGCTGACGCCCAGGTCGCCCTCGAGGCCGTGCTCACTCTCGGCGTTGGGGTTGCCGGCCCGGCTGCCGGACTCGCCGCTGTCGGAGGCGGTCATTCGCCCTCCTCCGCGAGGAGCTCCTCGTCGTGCGGCGTCGACTCGGGCTCACCCGTCTGGTCGTAGGCGGTGCCGGTGTCCTCGGACACCCCACCCTGCTGGTCGTTGGACATGTAGTCCCCGGGGTTGGCGTCGCCCGCGGGCGGCTCGCCCACGAAGGCGTCGTCCTGCCCCGGCTCGGGTGCGAGCTCGCGCTGGTCGTCCATCTCGTGCTCCATCTCACGCACCGCCCGATCCGTCGGACGGCTGGTCGAGCGAGGTCTCTGCGTTCTCGACCTGGACCGCGTGCTCGTGGTCCGGGTCCGGATCTGGCCCCGGCTCGCCCTCGGGCGTGGTCGGCGACGGGATCGTGGTGGGACCGTCCGGGGTGCTGCTCGGGTGCACGTCCGGGTCGGGCCCAGGGGGATCGGGGTCCACCGGACCGGTGGGGTTCACGTCGGCGTCCGGCCGGTCCTGGCGCAGCGGGCCTCCAGGGGGCGTCGGCGCGTCGAGGTCGGTGTGGGCGGCGTGGTTGGCCGGGCCACCCTTCACGGGCTGGTCGTCCTCACGGGGTGCCATACCGTCGCCGTACCCGAACCCACCACCCGGAAACGTCTGCCTACTTGATGTCGTCGTTCTTGCCGTCGAGCTTGTCGAGCGCGTCCTTGGCCTGGGTGCGCCCCTTCACGATCTTGTCGGTGTGCTTGCCGCCGGTCTTCTTGTCGATCGCGTCGGCCGCCTGGTCCACGCCCTTGGCGATCTTGTCGCCGTGCTGGTCGACCGCCTTGGTGAGCTGTGACTTGGCCTTGTCCAGGAATCCCACTGCCGTCCCCTTCCGTCGCGCGCACGTGCCCCTTTGCCAGACTCTTGCCCATGAACGGTGACGAGACAAGGGCCGCCGGTTCGCCGCGGACCCCGCCGGTCGTCGCCGTCGTCGGACCGACCGCCGCCGGCAAGACCGAGCTGTCCCTCGACCTCGCGGAGGCCCTCGGCGGCGAGGTCGTCAACACCGACTCGATGCAGGTGTACCGGGGCATGGACATCGGTACGGCGAAGCTGCCCGAGGACGAGCGGCGGGGCATCAGGCACCACCTGCTCGACATCCTCGACGTGACCCAACCGGCGACCGTCGCGGAGTTCCAGGGCTGGGCCCGCGCGGTCGTCGACGACTGCCGGAGCCGGGGGGTCACACCGGTCCTCGTCGGCGGCTCGGCGCTCTACACGCGGGCGGTGCTGGACCGGTTCGAGTTCCCCGGCACCGACCCCGTCGTACGCGCCGGCCTGGAGGCCCTGCTCGAGATCGAGGGGCCGGCCGCGATGCACGCGCGCCTCGCCGAGGTCGACCCGATCGCCGCCACCGCCATCATCCCGACCAACGGCCGACGGGTGGTCCGGGCGCTCGAGGTCGTGCAGATCACCGGCCGCCCGTTCAGCGCGACGCTGCCCAGGCAGGAGTACTTCTACGACGACGCCGTGCAGGTCGGCGTCGACATCCCGCGGCCGGTGCTCGACGACCGCATCGAGCTCCGGGTACGCCGCATGTGGGCGGCCGGCTTCGTCGACGAGGTGCGCGCCCTGGTCGCGGCCGGCCTGCGCGAGGGCCGCACCGCCTCTCGGGCCCTGGGCTACCAGCAGGTGATGGCTTTCCTCGACGGACAGATCACCGAGGACGAGGCGCTGGACCAGACCGTGACCGGCACCCGCCGGTTCGCGCGCAAGCAGGATGCCTGGTTCCGCAAGGACCCGCGGATCACCTGGGTGCGATGGGACGACCCGGAGCGCGCGGCCGGTGCCGTGGCCGCCGTGCGGCGAACGGCAACGATTGACGGGCGGGCGCGGGGGTAGTAAGCCGGGAGGCTCTGACCCCTCGGGAGGACCGATGACCCCACGCCAGGCACCACGCCAGCTCACCCGCGGCCGCGCATCCGCGGCCCTTGCCGGACTGACGGCGCTCTGCGTCGCCGGCGGCCTCACCACGGTCGGCGCCGCGGCGTCGGCCGCACCCAGACCCGAACCGCCCAAGATCCCGACCAGCACCGGGTTCGGCGGTGCCGTCACCTCCGTCGACCCGGAGGCGACCAAGGTCGGGCTCCGCGTGCTCGAGCGCGGCGGCAACGCCGTCGACGCGGCGGTCGCCACGGCCGCCGCCCTGGGCGTGACCGAGCCCTACAGCGCCGGCATCGGCGGCGGCGGGTTCTTCGTCTACTACGACGCGGACAAGAAGAAGGTCCGCACGATCGACGGGCGCGAGACCGCGCCCCGGGACATGCCGCGCGACGCCTTCATCGATCCCAGCACTGGCGAGCCCTATCCGTTCACCCCCGACCTGGTCACCAGCGGCGTCTCGGTCGGCGTTCCCGGCACCCCCGCGACCTGGGCGAAGGCGCTCAAGCGCTGGGGCAGCTACGACCTCGGCAAGGCGCTGCGACCGGCCGCCAGGCTGGCCGCCCGCGGGTTCGTGGTCGACCAGACGTTCCACGACCAGACCAAGGACAACCAGGAGCGGTTCGAGGCCTACACCACGACGCCGGAGCTGTTCCTGCCCGACGGCAAGCCGCCGCGGGTCGGCTCGGTGTTCAAGAACCCCGACCTCGCCGCGACGTACCAGCTGCTCGGCCGGCGCGGCACCGACGCCTTCTACGGCGGCGCGCTCGCCAAGCAGATCGCCCGGGCGACCCGGAAGCCGCCGAAGAGCCCCGGCACCGAGCTGCCGGTGCCCAAGGGGTTCATGCGGGTCTCGGACCTGAAGAGGTACGAGGCGCTGAACCAGCGACCGACCAAGAGCGACTACCGCGGGCTCGACGTGTACGGGATGGCGCCGGTGTCGTCCGGCGGCACGACCGTCGGCGAGGCTCTCAACATCATGGAGCGGTTCGACCTCGCGTCGATGTCGCCGCAGGACGCACTGCACCACTACCTGGAGGCCTCCGCGCTCGCCTTCGCCGACCGGGCGAAGTACGTCGGCGACCCGAAGAAGGTGGACGTGCCCACCCGGGACCTGCTCAACGACGGCTTCGCCACCGACCGGGCCTGCAACATCGACCCGGACACGGCCATGGCCAAGCCGGTGGCCGCTGGCAACGTGAATTCGTACGACGGCAGCTGCACGACGCCCGGTCGGACCGCCGCCAGCACCGCGCCGGACACCGAGAACGTCGAGACGACCAACCTCACCGTCACCGACCGCGAGGGCAACGTCGTGGAGTACACCCTCACCATCGAGCAGACCGGCGGCTCCGGGCTGCTGGTCGAGGACCGCGGGTTCCTGCTCAACAACGAGCTGACCGACTTCTCGACCGAGTTCGTCAGGAGCGACCCGAACCGGATCCAGCCGGGCAAGCGGCCGCGCTCGTCGATGTCGCCGACGATCGTGCTCAGGAACGGCAAGCCGGTGCTGGCCCTCGGGTCCCCGGGCGGTTCGACGATCATCACCACCGTCTTGCAGATGCTGTTCAACTACGTGGACCGCGGCATGTCCATCGAGGAGGCGATCGCCGCGCCACGGGCGACCCAGCGCAACACGGCAGCGGTGCTCGCGGAGCCGGAGTTCATCGCCACCTACGGGGACCTGCTCACGCCGTACGGCCACACGCTCACCCCGTCGGGAGACCAGTTCACCAGCGCCGCGGAGATCGGTGCGGCGACGGCGATCGAGTTCGGCAGGAAGGGTCGGCTGACCGCGGTCGCCGAGCCCACCCGCCGCGGCGGCGGCTCGGCCCTGGTGGTGTCGCCCAGACGCTGACCCGAGCGAGCGGTTCGCCGGCAGGCAGGCGTCAGCCGGCGAGCCGCTTGGTCAGCGCAGGTTGCGGCGCCTCGAGCAGGAACACCGCGGCGTCGCACGACGTGCAGCAGAAACCGTCGAAGCCGTCGGTCGGCAGCAACACGCACTCGTCGGCGCAGTCGGGGCAGCGGGCCACCGTCGCGTGCAGCATCAGCACCTCTGAGGTCTCCATGAACTCACAGTGACACCCGGAGCCGACAGATTCGGGAGACACGCGCGGGCCGTCGCTGCCCTAGGATCCGGCCATGGCAGCCGACAACTGGACCGTCGAACGATCGACCACCATCGACGCACCCCCGGGGCGGGTCTACGAGCAGCTGGCCGACTTCCACAAGTGGCGCAACTGGTCGCCCTGGGAGGACGTCGACCCCGACCTGCAGCGCGACTACTCGGGGCCCGAGTCCGGCCCCGGCGCGGTCTACAGCTGGTCGGGCAACCGTAAGGCCGGCTCGGGCCGCATGGAGATCGTCCGGGCCGTCGACAGGGAGCGCGTCGACATCGACCTGCAGTTCCTCAAGCCGTTCAAGGCCCGCAACGACACGTCGTTCGTGCTGACTCCGCAGGGCGAGTCGACGCAGGTGCTCTGGCACATGACCGGCAAGAAGACCTTCGGGATGAGGGTGATGAGCATGTTCGGCGGGATGGACAAGATGATCGGCCCGGACTTCGAGAAGGGTCTGAGCCGGCTCAAGAGCGTCGCCGAGGGTCGCTCCTAGACTGACGGGGTGACCAGCTTCCCGTTCCTCAAGGGCCACGGCACGGAGAACGACTTCGTGCTGCTGCCCGACCCCGACGGGACCGTGCACGGCGAGCTCGCGCCCGGCCTCGTGGCCCGGCTCTGCGACCGGCGTGCCGGGTTGGGGGCCGACGGCGTGCTGCGCGTGGTGCGCGCCTCGTCGTACGACGACCCGGCGGCCGTCGCCGCCCGCGGCCGCGCCGAGTGGTTCATGGACTACCGCAACGCCGACGGGTCGACCTCGGAGATGTGTGGCAACGGGATCCGGCTGTTCGCGCGCTACCTCGTCGAGCACGAGGGCGTCGACCCGTCGCGGGCGGTGCCGATCGGCACCCGCGCCGGCGTGCTCACGGTGACCTTCGACGAGGCCGGCGCGGCCACCGTCGACATGGGCCGACCGCGCGTGCTCGGCGAGACCAAGGTGTCCGTCGGGCCGTCTGCCTGGCCGGCGACGCACGTGTCGATGGGCAACCCCCACGCGGTCGCCTTCGTGGAGTCCCTCGACGACGCCGGCCCACTGCTCGAGCCGCCGGGACACGACGAGGCGGTGTACCCGCACGGCGTCAACGTCGAGTTCGTCGTACGCCACGGGCCGCGTCATGTGGCGATGCGGGTGCACGAGCGAGGGTCGGGGGAGACCCGTTCCTGCGGCACCGGGGCATGCGCGGTGATGGTGGCCAGCGCCATTGCCGACGGCGTGGGTCGGAATACGTCCTACCGCGTGGACGTTCCAGGAGGGACGCTGCACGTGACCTGGACCGACGAGGACCACGTCCTGCTCACCGGCCCCGCCGTACTGGTGGCGTCAGGTAATTGGCTGGTGACTGACGACGTTCCCGTGCGAACCTGAACGGACTTATGACGAACGCACATACCCAACCAGAAGACTTCGACCTCGACGCCGAGCTCGCCGACACCGAGTCGTGGGACGACCCCGCCGACCTGGACGCCGGCGAGTTCGAGTCCGGCTACTCCGACGAGGACCCGGAGGAGGCCGACGGCACCACGGGTGACTACGACCTCGCCGAGCGGCACGCGCTGCGCCGCGTCGTCGGCCTGTCCACCGAGCTCGAGGACATCTCCGAGGTCGAGTACCGCCAGCTCCGCCTGGAGCGGGTGGTGCTGGTCGGCGTGTGGACCGACGGCTCGATCGAGGACGCGGAGAACTCGATGGCCGAGCTCGCGCTGCTCGCCGAGACGGCCGGTTCGCAGGTGCTCGACGCCCTGTACCAGCGGCGGCATAAGCCCGACCCGGCGACCTACATCGGTCGCGGCAAGGTCGACGGGCTGCGTGAGATCGTGCAGGCCACCGGCGCCGACACCGTGATCTGCGACGGCGAGCTGGCTCCCTCGCAGCTGAGGAACCTCGAGGACCGGGTCAAGGTCAAGGTCGTCGACCGGACCGCGCTGATCCTGGACATCTTCGCGCAGCACGCGAAGTCCAGGGAGGGTCAGGCCCAGGTCGAGCTGGCCCAGCTCAACTACATGAAGCAGCGGCTGCGTGGCTGGGGTGGCAACCTCTCCCGACAGGCCGGTGGCCGGGTCGGATCGCAAGGTGGCGGCATCGGTGGTCGTGGTCCCGGTGAGACCAAGATCGAGACCGACCGTCGCCGCATCAACACCAAGATCGCGAAGCTGCGCCGCGAGCTGGCGCACATGCGCACCACCCGCGACACCAAGCGCGCCGAGCGCCGCCGCCACCAGGTGCCGTCGGTCGCGATCGCGGGCTACACCAACGCCGGCAAGTCGTCGCTGCTCAACCGGCTGACCGACGCCGGGGTGCTGGTCGAGGACTCGCTGTTCGCGACGCTCGACCCGACGACCCGGCGTACCCAGACCTCCGACGGCCGGGTCTACACGATGTCCGACACCGTCGGCTTCGTGCGGCACCTGCCGCACCAGCTCGTCGAGGCGTTCCGCTCGACGCTCGAGGAGGTCGCCGACTCCGACCTGGTGCTGCACGTCGTCGACGGCTCGCACGCCGACCCGGAGGGCCAGCTCTCCGCGGTGCGCGAGGTGTTCGCGGAGATCGGCGCCGACAAGGTGCCCGAGCTCGTCGTGATCAACAAGGCCGACGCGGCCGACCCGATGGTGCTCGCCCGGCTGCGCCAGCGCGAGCCGCACTCGGTCGTGGTCTCGGCGAAGACCGGCGAGGGCATCGTCGATGCGCTGCGGCTGGTCGAGGAGGACCTGCCGCGACCCGGCGTGGCCTTCGAGGCGCTGCTGCCCTACGAGCGCGGCGACCTGCTCAACCGGATCCACACCTCCGGCGAGGTGGAGCACCTCGAGCACACCGGTGACGGCACCGTCGTCCGCGGTCGCGTGCACGAAGCGCTGGCCGGCGAGCTCGAGCCCTACCTCACCACCCCCGCCTGACCCCCCGCCTGCCCCCGCGAGTGTCAGGAAATGGTCGCGCGAGTGTCAGACTTTGGCGCCAAGGCCTGACACTCGGGGAGCCATGGCCTGACACTCGGGGAGCCATGGCCTGACACTCGGCGGGGCCGGGTCAGACGCCGATCTTGCGCCAGGGTCCCCAGATCGCGAACGTCATGCCGCGGGAGGCCTGGATGTTGACGAACAGGGTGTGACCGTCCGGGCTGAACGTCGATCCGGCGAACTCGTCGCCGAAGCGGGGCAGCCCGGTGAGCTGGCTGACGACGCGGTTCAGCGCGATGTCCCAGAGCTGCCCGCCGCGGGACAGGCCGCGGATGTAGTTGTCGACCAGGGAGTCCTCGCAGACGACCAGCGTGCCCCGTCGGCTCGTGGTGATGTTGTCCGGGAAGTCGAAGCGCAGGTTGGCCTCGGCCGGGTCGACCGGTGCCTGGTAGATCACCTGCAGCTTCTGCGACCGGCAGTCGTAGGCCCAGACCTGGCCGTTGCCGCGACCGAAGCCGTTGGCGTTG
>NZ_DASSCL010000113.1:0-3053 GCF_035697785.1 Nocardioides sp. | reverse complement strand
TCTTCTCGCCCTTGTCGGGCTTGGGCTTCGCGGTCCGGGTCGGCGCCACCGGGGCCTCGAGCTCGAACTGGACGTCGGTCGGCTCGGCCCCGAAGGCGGCCGCCTCAACGTGGTAGAAGCCCGGCAGCGCCCACGCGGGCTGGCGGGAGCACGTGCTGTCGGACCGCTGGCCGCGCCAGCCCATGTCCACCTTGGCCGGCACGTCCTTGCGGACCACCACGTCTGCCTGCGGCACCGCGTCGGGGCAGTCCTGGCTCGACCAGATCCGGTCCTCACCGGAGGTCACCTTGACCACCAGCGACTCGGGGGAGACGGTCCAGGTGCAGGCGGCCGACTCCAGGGTCGTGAGCTTGAGCCGGAAGTGCACGAGGCTGCCCGCGCGCGCCGTCTCGCGCAGCTTCGGCTTCACCACGACGTCGGAGCTGACGCACGGGCCGGTCGGCTGGGCCAGAGGCGTCTTGGTCTTCTTCGGCTTGCGCTTCGTGCCGCCCCGGTTGCCGCCGCGGTCAAGTTCGGCCTCGGGGTCTGCGTCAGCGGTCGACGCGGACGGGACGCCGTCCGACGGTGCCGGGTCGGCGCCCACGACCCGCGCGGAGTCCGCTGCCGGGTCGCCCGGGCCGCCGAGCAGCTGGGCGATGCCGAAGACGAGGGCCAGCGCGACCACGAGCACCAACGTGCGGCGTACCCAGTACACGCGCGCCGGCAACGGTCCTCGCGGACGAGCCATCGACCTCATGCACGAACGGTAACTTCGCGGACCACCCGGTCCCGGTATGCCACTCCGCGGGGTCCGGGATCCGCGCCGTTACTAGGCTTGTGGCGTCATGACCTCCGTCGCCCCCCTGCCCGCCCGGGTGCTCCCCTGGTACGACGAGCACGCCCGGGACCTGCCCTGGCGCGATCCGTCGGCCTCCCCCTGGGCTGTGATGGTCAGCGAGTTCATGCTGCAGCAGACGCCGGTGTCACGGGTGCTGCCGGTGTACGAGCAGTGGCTGGAGCGCTGGCCGCGAGCGAGCGGCTTGGCGGCCGAGCCCGCCGGTGAGGCGGTCCGCGCGTGGGGACGGCTCGGCTACCCGCGGCGTGCACTTCGGCTGCACGCCGCCGCCACCCAGATTGTGCGCGGCCACGACGGCGAGGTGCCCGCCTCCTACGACGACCTCATCGCACTGCCCGGCGTGGGCGACTACACGGCCGCCGCGATCGCGTCGTTCGCGTTCGGGCAGCGGCACGTGGTGCTGGACACCAACGTGAGACGCGTGCTGACGCGCACGCTCTCCGGGCTGGAGTTCCCGGCCGCGACCGTGACCCTTGCCGAGCGGGAGCTCGCGACGACCGTGCTGCCGGGCGATGCGCCGACCGCCGCCCGCTGGTCGGTGGCGGTGATGGAGCTCGGGGCCACGGTGTGCGCAGCGGCGTCACCTCGCTGCGCGTCGTGTCCCGTGGCCGACCTCTGCGCCTGGCGGGGTGCGGGCCACCCGGCGTACGACGGCCCGCCGCGCCGCGGCCAGACCTACGACGGCACCGACCGGCAGTGCCGGGGGCGGATCCTCGCGCTCGCCCGGGAGGACCACGCGCCGGTGCACAGGTCCCGGATCGACTCGGCATGGCCGGCCGCCGAGCAGCGGCAGCGCTGCCTGGAGTCGTTGGTCAGGGACGGCCTGCTGGTCCCTGTCGGAGCGGAGGCCTACGCGCTGCCGTAGGCCCAACACGCAGCGAGGGCGCCCCCTGCTGGGGACGCCCTCGTCTTGCTCCTGGACTCAGCCGGTCTCGGTGTCGCCCGTAGCGGCGGTCTCGATCGGCGGCATGTCGGGCAGCTCGCTCTTCTGGTTGCCCTTGAAGGTGAACTTCGCCTCCACGCCCTCGCCCTCGACGTCGACCAGCACGATCTGGCCGGGGCCGACCTCGCCGTACAGCATCTTCTCCGCGAGGGTGTCCTCGATCTCGCGCTGGACGGTGCGCCGCAGCGGACGCGCGCCGAGCACCGGGTCGAAGCCGCGGGTCGCGAGCAGGTCCCTGGCCGCCTGGGTCAGCTCGATCGACATGTCACGGTCGCGGAGCCGCAGCTCGACGCCGGCGATCATGTTGTCGACCATCGAGACGATCTGCTCCATCGACAGCGGCGGGAAGACCACGATCTCGTCGACGCGGTTGAGGAACTCGGGGCGGAAGTGCTGCTTGAGCTCCTCCGAGACCTTCGCCTTCATCCGGTCGTAGTTGCCCTGCAGGTCGGAGGCCTGCTGGAACCCGAGGCTCGCACCCTTGCTGATGTCGCGGGTGCCGAGGTTCGTGGTCATGATGATCACGGTGTTCTTGAAGTCGACGACCCGGCCCTGGGAGTCGGTCAGGCGACCCTCCTCCAGGATCTGCAGCAGCGAGTTGAAGATGTCCGGGTGGGCCTTCTCGACCTCGTCGAACAGCACCACGGAGAACGGCTTGCGGCGGACCTTCTCGGTCAGCTGGCCGCCCTCCTCGTAGCCGACGTAGCCGGGAGGCGAGCCGAACAGCCGCGAGACGGTGTGCTTCTCGCTGAACTCGCTCATGTCGAGCTGGATCAAGGCGTCCTCGTCGCCGAACAGGAACTCCGCGAGCGACTTGGACAGCCACGTCTTGCCGACGCCGGAGGGGCCGGCGAAGATGAACGAGCCTCCGGGCCGCTTGGGGTCCTTCAGGCCGGCTCGGGTGCGCCGGATCGCCCGGCTGAGCGCCTTGACGGCCTCCTCCTGGCCGATGACGCGCTTGTGCAGCTCGTCCTCCATCTTGAGCAGCCGCGTCGACTCCTCCTCGGAGAGCTTCACGATCGGGATGCCGGTGGCGACCGCGAGGACCTCGGCGATGAGCTCCTCGTCGACCTCGGCGACGACGTCCATGTCGCCGGCCTTCCACTGCTTCTCGCGCTCGCCCTTGGCGAGGATCAGCTTCTTCTCCTCGTCACGCAGGGACGCGGCCAGCTCGAAGTCCTGGCTGTCGATGGCGCCTTCCTTGCGGCGGCGTACGTCGGCGATCTTGTCGTCGAACTCGCGCAGGTCCGGCGGCGCGGTCATCCGGCGGATGCG
>NZ_DASSCL010000112.1:0-43276 GCF_035697785.1 Nocardioides sp. | reverse complement strand
GGTCGGGACACCAGGGATCATGGGGCGCGGTGTTGGGACGCGCTGGTGGAGACCTGCCAGAGGGCCCTGGAGGTCGACGGGTTGCTGCCCGAGGACCACGGCGCCAAACCCCGGCTCACCGTCACCCTCAGCCTCGACCAGCTCCGGGCCGGGCTCGGGGCCGCGACCCTGGACACCGGCGACGTCCTGTCCGCGGAAACGGTGCGGCGGCTGGCCTGCGACGCCGAGATCATCCCCGCCATGCTCGGGTCGGTCGGTGAGGTGCTCGACGTCGGCCGCAGCCAACGCCTGGTCACCGCCGCGATCTGGAAGGCGCTGGTGCTCCGCGACGGTCACTGCCGGTTCCCCGGCTGCCGCCGGATGCCGTTGGCCTGCGACGCCCACCACCTCCACCATTGGGCCGACGGCGGCGAAACCTCCCTGGACAACCTGGTGCTGCTCTGCCGCGCCCACCACACCCTCATCCACGCCACCCCCTGGCAGGCCCGGCTCAACCCCATCGACCGACGACCCGAGTTCCGACGACCAAGGTCTCGAGGGGCGCGTTCACCGGGACACGAGCACGCACCGGACGACTGGATTCGCGAACCCAGATCGCGCGAGTGACGGCCCTTGGCATCGAGATCTGCTAGGCGTGCCCCACTGGGATGCGCGGCGCACACGGTTGCTAGCCCGAGGCGGTGCCCCAGCTCGCGGGGATGTGGCCGACCGCTTTCTGCGCGGCACGGGTAGCTACGTCGGGCCCGCTCCGCGAAGAAGGCGGCTGGTTCGCGACGCCTGCGTGCACAGATGGTTGGCCGGCACGCGTGTGGGTACCTGGGGAGCAGCCCCTTGGCAGGAGCGGCACTCACATGACGCATTCCAGGACGCTTGCGGACGAGTTGGCCGGCACAACCCGGACATCGCTGGACCGCCGCCTCCTCCCCTCGTCAGATTCATGACCATGGCATCGGAGACCGCCGGGAGACCAAGCGGGCGCGGCGTGCGGGCGTGGTCCGCATCGTGCCTGGTGATCGGGGCGATGGCGCTGGGTCTTGCTGCTGCGCTCAACCCCACTCCGACCGGCGGGCACGCGGCGGAGGTCCTCCAGGTGTCCATGCAGCCGGACGACCGCTGCGTGGCGATGGCCGCCGCGCTCTTCCTCGGCTCAGGCGCGCTGCTGCTCGGGCTGCCGACGCTCCTGTACGCGTGCAACGGCCGGGCACGTGGGCTCGGTCGACTGGCGGTCGCCGTGTACTCGATCGGGGTGCTGGGCAGCGCCGGCTACGCGCTGCTGCTCCTGTTCATCCGCGGACTGCACACCAGGGCAGTAGTTCGCCCGGCAGACTTCCCGCTGGTGGTGGACGACATGAGTCTGGGCGTCGCCCTCATCGTGTGGGTCGCGGCGTTCTACGTGGGGCTGCTGCTGCTGGCGGTCGCGCTTGTCCGCTCCCGGCGCACGGCGACCTGGGTCCCGGTTCTGCTCGTCATCGTCGTCGCCTGCCTTCCGTTCGTGTCCATGACCGGCCACATCGGGCAGGTACTGCAGGTCTTGCTGTTCACCATCGCGATGACGGGGATCGCGATCAACGCGGTACGCGACGCACCGCAGCCCCCGTCAGATGGCGGACACGCCCGATCCGTACACCGGACCCCGAGGCAGGGAAGGAATGTCAGGGCTGGGTAAGCGGTGCCCCGGTACGTATCGAGACGAGGACCTCGTGGATGGCCCGGGCGACCGCTGCGGCGTGGTCCGAGTCCTCGACGAAGGAACCGTGGGTCGATCCTGGTACGACGCGGTGAAGGCTGTTCGTGGACAGCGTGACCGTCTCGTTCTGGTCGGCCATCCACCCGTCGGAGTTCCCGCGTTCGGCGGTGAGGACGATCAGTGGCTTCGCATCGAGGCTGCGGAGTCGCCCCGCCTCGGCCACGGAGCGACTCGCGACGCCGTACTCCTCGAGGACCCCGCCCATCTCCTTCGCGGTGGCGGCGGTGGTGCGGGCATCGTCCCGGTATCGCGGCGGTAGCTCCGCGAAGCTGGTGTCGGCGAGGAGCCGACCCACCCCCAGCCGAGACGTCGTCGCGAGCAACGAGGACACGTGCCTCAGGACGCTGTAGGAACCGGTCGTGGGTGGGGACACGGGGTCGTTGTCGGCGGCGGTGGAGTCGACCAGGACGAGTCCGGCGACCTCCTCGGGATACTGCGCCGCAAACGTCCTCACGTACAGCCCGCCGAAGGAGTGCCCGGCCAGCACGTACGGGCCCGGAACCTGGGCACGCTCGAGCAGCGCGTGGAGATCTGTGGCGATCTGCCCACCATCGGGCGGACTCGCAGCAGGATCGCTCCACCCGCGTCCGGCCCGGTCGTACACGCACACCCGACTGTCAGCGGCCACCGCGGGCGCGATCAAACCCAGCGAGGCCGCCGAGCCGCCCGCACCGGGCTCGAGAATCACGGTGGGACCGCCCGAACCCTGGCACTCCAGGTGGAGTCGGTACGGCCCAACGTCGACGAGCTCTCCGCGCATCGCCACCGCCGGCGCCGTGGTCTCCCCGATTCGCTCGTACGCGCCGCCGACGGCGACGAGCACGAGGATGACCAACACCGGGTTCAGCAGCCACAGCCTGGCCCGGCTGTGCATCTCGCGCTTGGCGCGGATCCAGACCCAGACCACCAGGACCAGCAGAGCGGGCGGCCAGACCCAGCCGAGCGCGTCGACCACTGAGTCGGGAGCGACGAGCACCGTCACCCCAGCCACCGCCATGAAGATCGCGGGCGCTGCGGCCCAGCGTTGCGGCTGGTCGGTGAACCGGCTGGACAGTAGCGCCAGGAGCGCCCACCCCAGCGCAAAGCCGAACAGCACCATCGCGGTGGAGAAGTTCACATCCACCGTGCCGACTGGGAGGAACGGGAGGATCACCGCCGCGGCGAACCCCGCGGCCAGCGATACCGCCACCGCTGTCCCGAGGTGCATGGGTCGTGACTGCGGCTCAGGGACAGCACCCTGGCCGGCGTTCGTCCCGAGCCCGGTTCGCACACTCACAACGAAACACCTCGCCTTGCCAGGGGTTCTGCACCCGCTTTCCCAGCATGCGTCCGGAGGCGCGGACCCGGAATAGCCCGACCACGCCCCCGCAGTGCCATCCGGAAGGCCAGCGGCTTCCCCCTGGGTCCCCATGCGGATCCAGCCGCGAAGGTTGAGACGCAGCTACACCTGGTCGAGGAACCGGTCGAAGACCCTGGCCCCGAACTCGAGTGCATCGGTCGGCACCCGCTCGTCGACGCCGTGGAACAACGCGGTGAAGTCCAGGTCGGCCGGCAGCCGCAGCGGGGTGAACCCGAAGCAACGGATCCCGAGCTTGTCCCAGTGCTTGGCGTCGGTGCCGCCGGACATCAGGAACGGCGCGACCCGGGCCTCGGGGTCCTCGGCCAGCAGGGACGAGGTCATCGCGTCGACGAGGTCACCGTCGAAGGTGGTCTCCAGCCCTGCCTGCTTGCTGACGAAGTCGATGTCGATGCCCTCGCCGACGAGGTCGGCCAGGGTCGCGAAGAACTCGTCGTCGTGGCCCGGTAGGAATCGGCCGTCGACGTGCGCGGTGGCCTCTCCGGGGACGACGTTCACCTTGTAGCCCGCTTCGAGCATCGTCGGGTTGGTGGTGTTGCGGATGACGGCGCCGAGCATTCGAGTCGCCGAACCGAACTCCTCGACGAGCGCCTCGGCGTTCTCCGGTGTGGCTTCGGTGCCTGCCACCTCGCCGACTGCCGAGAGCAGGACCTGCATCGAGGGGGTCAGCCGGACCGGCCAGTCGTAGGTGCCGATGCGGGCGACCGCCTCCGCGAGCCGGGTGACCGCGTTGTCGGGGTGACGCATCGAGCCGTGGCCGGCGTTGCCGGACGCGGTCAGCCGCATCCAGGCCATGCCCTTCTCGGCCGCCTCGATCAGGTAGAACCGCTGTCCGCGGACCGTGGCACTGAACCCGCCGACCTCGCCGATGCCCTCGCGGCACCCCTCGAGGAGATCGGGCCTCTGGAGCACGATCTGCTCCGCCCCGTTGTGCCCCCCCGCCTCCTCGTCGGCGGTGAAGCACAGCACCGTCGGTCGAGCCGGCTCGGCACCGGCACGTGCCCTGGCTCTGACGACGGAGAGCAGCATGGCGTCGAAGTCCTTCATGTCGACGGCGCCCCTCCCCCAGAGGTACCCGTCCTGGATCTCGCCCGAGAACGGGTGCACCCGCCAGTCATCGGCCTCGGCCGGTACGACGTCGAGATGGCCGTGCAGCAGGAGCGGGTCCTCCCGGCCGGCGCTCGGCCCCTTCGAGCCGCCACCCCAGCGCGCGACCACGTTGGTGCGTCCAGGCTTCCCCTCGAACAGCTCGGACCCGATCCCGACCTCGTCGAGCAGCGCCGCCACGTGCTCGGCCGCCTTCCGCTCTCCGGCCCCGGAGCCGTCACCGAAGTTGGTGGTGTCGATCCGGATCAGGTCGCGGCAGATCTCGACGGCCTCGGCGGCCGGGTCGTAGGCCTGCGTCGTGCTCCCGTCGTCGGTGCTCATCTGACCATCCTGACACCCTTGGTGGTGATCCGCCCGATGCGAGGATCAGCCTTCTCCTTTGCTACAGTTACCGCCGCGCTGAGGGCTTGACCTAGAGTTGAGGGCGCACGAAACAACACCTTGTCCGGGTGGCGGAATAGGCAGACGCGCTAGCTTGAGGTGCTAGTGCCCGTATTAGGGCGTGGGGGTTCAAGTCCCCCCTCGGACACCGATCGAAGGGCCGGTATCGACGTCGTCGATGCCGGCCCTTCGCCGTCTGATCGCCCACTCGCCGCCTCCGCGTGCAGGAGCCGGATGGCCAACACCTCTGGGAGACTCGACGACATGCGCCTCGTGCCGCTCGGCTTCCTGCTGGCGCTCTCGATCACCGTAGGAGGGTGCGGGGGCGACCAGGAGCCGGGCACCGACGAACCGACCCCGCCCGAGGCGGCCGGCTCCCCCACCGGCGCCGCGAGCAGCGATTCCGCAACCGCGGACGCAGAGCCCGACGGGGCTCTGGGTCAGGTGCTGCGGTTCGTGCCGGATGGGGCCGAGGTCGCGACAGTGACCGACTTCGACCGGTTCCGCGCCCGTCTCGGCGTGCCGGGCATGACGAGCGACGACCCGATGACCGACCGCTTCCGGTTCTGGGAGCGGGCGCCCGCCGCGGGAGTCATGCTGCAGGAAGGCCGTCTGCGCGAGGAGAACTCGACGTTCGAGCTCGACTTCGGCTTCACCCAGGACGACGTCGACTGGGAGATGGCCTTCACCGGCGACACCGGTTCGGGGTTCGCGCTCGGATTCCGCCCGGACCTCGACATGGACCGGGTCCAGGGAGCAATCGGTGCTGGGATCGAGCCGTTGACGGAGGCGACGGTGCTCGCCGACGACCACGTCGTCGTCTCCGGAGACATCGCTGCGAGCGCGGCCGAGAGCTGGGCGGACGAACCGTGGGCAGCGGCGGTCGCGGCGCAACCGGCGGACTCCTACTACCTCCGCGGGGGTGACGACGCGTGCATACCGCTCGAGGAGACCCTCGGCGTCGATGCCACCGTGGAGGATCAGCAGGCCGTGCTCGACCAGGCAGAGGTGCGCGGTCTCGCGGACTTCGACGCGTTCGCGATGGCCTTCACGAGCGGGAGTACGGCGTTCGCCCTCCTCGCCTACGCGACTGTGCCGGAGCAGGACGAGGTCGACCTGCGCTCGGAGCTCGACGACGCCTGGCCCCGGACGTCGGCCTCCTCCGTGGTGTGGGCGGACGCGTTCGAGAGCAACGACCCCTTGCCGGTCGACGAAGAACGTGCCGTCGTGCCCCTGACGGTGACGAACCCGCGGGCAGCGTCCGCTGTGGTCCTCGGTGACGCCCTGCCACTCGCCGTGTGCGGCGACGTCCGCCTGCTGCCCGAGCCGACCGGGTTATGACGGGCGGCCGGCCCTCCGTCCGGATCAGAGCAGCCGGAGGGTCCTGGCGACCGCGAGCGCGTCGCTGCGGCGGCTCACCGCCAGCTTTGCGTAGAGGCTGGACACATGCGTCTTCACCGTGTTCTCGCTGACGAACAGGTCGGCGGCGATGTCGGCGTACGTCGCCCCGCGGGCGAGCTGCTGGAGGACGTCGTGCTCCCGGGGGCTCAGCGAAGGGCGCACGACCCCGGTCCGGACCTGGGCGCGCTCCCTGGGGGTCGCAGTCAG
This sequence comes from Nocardioides sp., assembly GCF_035697785.1. Lineage (GTDB taxonomy): Bacteria > Actinomycetota > Actinomycetes > Propionibacteriales > Nocardioidaceae > Nocardioides_B. The sequence goes on along the minus strand of NZ_DASSCL010000112.1, from coordinate 37,076 downwards.
CGGCGCTGCCGCTGAGACGATGCCGTCCGGTCGAGCAGCGGTCTCGGTGGCCAGCTGTCGCGCCCAGTCCGTGTTCAGACGCCCGGAATGGCGCTGGAACAGCACCGCCACGGGCGTGCCGTGGCTGCTCCACCCCAGGAACGGCAGCGCGCTCCTCCTGGCCTGGGTGGCCGTGACCGCATCCGCCAGATGGTCGATGGCCTCGTCCGTCCGTCCCCGGTGGTCGAGGATCTGCGCGCGGCACGTCCAGGCCATGGCTGCCGTCGGAGGCTGGGTGCTGCCGGCCTGGGTGGCCGCCTGTGCGTACAGGTCATCCGCGGCTCGTGTGTCGGCCAGCCCGTCCGCCCGGAGACCGGCGACCAGCGTTGCCTCGGCGAGCGCACCGCAACCGGTCAGCACCACCTCGAGCTCCACCAGTCGCTGCCAGTCGGACGCGAGGACGGCCTGCAGCGCCCTCTCGAAGGCGACGAGCCGGATCAGCGGCTGCGGCAGCTCCTCCAGGTGGGGGGCGTCGGTGATGAGCTGCTCCGCCCGCGCAACGGCCCCGCGAAGCAGGAGCGTTCGCGCATGCAGCAGCCGTGACAGGCCCGCGACCACGGGGTCGTCACCGACCCGGGCGCGCTCCTCCAGGTCCTCGTCCCCGGCTACGGCCCGCTCCGACAGGATGATCCGCTGCACCACCGCGAGCCCGCGCGCCACATCGACCTGCTGGCGGACCTGGTCCATCCCGCGACGACGCGGGACGGCCCGCAGGTCGCGCGCCGCCGACTCGGCCAGATCCAGGCAGGCGTGTTCACGGCCGAGCAGGAACTGTGCGATCGCGAGCTGGGCGGCCGCCGCGAGAGCCAGGCCCGAGACCCGCCCGGCGCGACTCAGCCCGACGAGAGGGGCAAGGTGGCGCTCCGCCCCTCGAAGATGGCCCAGGCGCATCTGGGCCATCCCGGTGTGGAACCTGACGGTCTGGACCAGCGCGTCCGCCCTGGTCCCCAGCCCCGGCGCCATCGAGAGCTCCGCCTCGGCGAGGAGGACCGCCTCGGCGAGATCTCCGTCCCCCACCCACGCCAGAAGCAGGCGCGCGCAGACGAGATTGAGTCGATCCGCGTCCTTGGACACGCCGGCCGGGCTCCCCGGGTCGGGCCCCGCGTGGCCGATGACTCTGTTCAGCCAGGGCGTTGCGGCCTGGCGGTCACCGGCGTTCCAGCGTTCGAGTGCGATCGGCAACCAGGACGACGGATGCCGCTCCACAAGACCCGTCTCCCTGCGAACGAAGTCCCTCAGGCCTTGCAGCCGACGGTCGCCAGCGAGCTCGACACCGTGGGAGGAGAGGATTCCTACGACCTCGGTCGAGGCGTTGATCGCCAGGAGCCGGTCGAACGCGTCGGCGACCTCGCCCTGGGCCACGTCGGCCTCGACGGCTCGCCGCACAGCGGCACGGGCGCGCACCACGTCCACGCCTCCCGCCCTGACCCGTCGCTGGATGACCTCGCGGAGCAGGGGATGGATGTCGAACACGGTCTCGGGCCCCACGGACGAGGGAAGCCGGAGCTGGCTCGTGACCTCGTGCCGGGTCACGAGAAGGCCGGTCGACTCCAGCTCCTCGAGCGTTTCGTCGGCGGTCGGCTCCTGGGACAGATGCCGCGCCAGCTCCCCGGTCAGCCGCGCTTCCCCGGCGACACAGAGAAGGAGATGGCGCTGACGCGAGGACAGCGAGGCGAAGACCTCGCTCAGCACGCGGTCGGCGAACCCCGACCTCCCCTGCGACAGGCGGGCTGCCGCCGTCGTAGGGTCACGGTCGGCCCCTATGGCTCGTGCGGCGAGCACGGCGATGGCGCACCAGCCCTGAGAGAGCCGCTCGACGGCGGTCACGACATCCGCGGATGCCTTCCCTGACTGCGCCCGCACCAGCGCCGCAATCTCTTCACGGTCCAGCCGCAGCACGCCGCCCCTCAGCGCCGTCAGGTTGCCGAGCAGCTCTGGGATCAGCCGGGTGAGCGGTGGGTCCCAGCGGGCGAGGAGGATCAGCTTCAGGCCCTCCGGCTCCTCGCTGAGCAGTCGGTCAAGGTACGTCACCGAGTCGTGCGGCAACCGGTGCGCGTCGTCCAGCACGAGCAGCCGGGGCGTTGTCCCGGCACCGCTGGCGAGCAGGCCGGCGAGGACGTCCGCGGTCAGGTCCTGGTTGACCGAGACCCAGAGCACCGAGTCGTCGAGTCCACGTGTCTGCAGCCAACCGGCGACCCCCAGCGTCTTTCCGGCACCGGCCGGTGCGACGAGCAGGGTGACCTCACCCTGGGCGGCCGCGTCCAGCCGATCCCACAGCTCCTGCCGGGGCACGAAGCTGCGCGGGAGCATGGGCAGCCTGGCGCGTACCTGCTGCGGCACTGGCGATGCCGGGCCGGTGCTCGTCTCCGAGCCTCCGCGGGCGGGCGCACCCGTCGTCGGGGCGTCCGTCGCCTCCGTCCCGTCCCTGCCGACCGCTGGTGCCACGTGGTGCTCCGCTCGTAGGAGCGTCAACGACGCCAACCTCACGGTAAAGCCGCAGCGACAACATCGGAAGGCGCGAACCGCGCCTGCGGCGGAAGTCGGCGCAAATCTGGCCCGAACGGGTCACATCGACTAGCAATATGTAACCCCGCCGGTTCCGGAAGCGCGTGGCTACCCGAGCAGCCAGTCCGGCTCGGAGCCGTCGAGGACATCCGTCGCGTCCAGACGGATGTCCGCGTCGGCGTACTCGGCCTCCCGCCGTTCGGGCTCGTCGAGGCTGGCCCTCAAACGGCTCACGGTCGCACGCTCCGACAGCACCAGCAGTGCGGACGAGCCGGGCACCAGGCGGTCTCGCAACCTGTTCGTGAAGGTCTGGTCGACGCCGATGCCGCTCAGCGCCTCGACGGGCTCCTTGTGGCGCGCGACGACCGATGCTTCCAGAAGGGGCATGGCATAGGTCATGCCGAAAAGCAGGTCGAGGAACTCCGGACGCGGTGACATCTCCGTGGTCCCGGGGGTGAGCGCGCGGATCAACCTTGGAGAGCGCGACGTGGAGCCCCACAGCACGATGGCGGCCCCCAGGACCTGCACCAGACCACGCCCGGTCATGTCTCGCAGCGCGACGGCCGCCAGGGATGCGCCCTCCCGTGTTCCGAACGTCCACGCCGAGAGGGTGATCTGGTCGTCAAACGTCGCCGCCGTCATCGGGTCAGCATGGTCGAAACCTGCGTCGCCGTGGTCGTCCGTAGCGGGTGACCGTGACAGGACGCACGCGACCGCCCGAGGTCGCGAGCATCGATGCCGTCTGCCACCGCGCGGATCCGCCCACCACACTCATCCCCCGATTCGCATGACGGAATGGTCGAACCTGACAACTACTCTTCGGAGAGTTCGCACAGGGAGAACCGGCACCGTCAGCACGGCCCGGCAAAACCGAGTCGTTCGGCCGACGCCCCTGGACACGCGGCCTGAGAGGTTCAACGAGGATGACCAAGACCATGATCCGCGTCGACGGAGTGATGTCCTCGGAGGTCGTCGAGAAGTTCCCGTTCCTCCAGCTGAGGACCCACCAGCCGCAGGCCACGTTGAGCGGCGACATCGAGGACCAGGAGGCGCTCCAGGGGGTGCTGAACTATCTGAGCCTGATGGGTTTCACGGTGGTCGAGGTCGTCACGATCCCCGAGTGACGCACCACCCCTCCCCTACTTCGGGCGAGGCGACGCTGAGCGCGTGCGGGCTAGCGTCGGTTCAACTCAACCCCCTTCGGAGGATGCGATGACCGCGTTCACGGTGTGGAAGTTCGACGACCCGGGTGGCGCCGAGCACGCCGCCGACCTCTTGAAACGCGCTGCGGACGACGGACTCGTCGAGATCCTCGACCACGCAGTGGTCACCTGGCCGGTCGGCGAGAAGAAGCCGAAGGTGAAGCACGGGCGCGACGACGAGATCCGTGGCGCCGGCTGGGGCGGCTTCTGGGGCCTGCTCTTCGGGGCCCTGTGGGCGGTGCCGTTGCTGGGCGCCGCCGCGGGCGCCGCGATCGGAACCTTCAGCCGCGTCACCCAGCACGTCGGGGTGTCCGAGGAGCAGCTGGAGCGCATCCGAGACGAGATCACCGAAGGGACGTCCGCGCTCTTCGCAGTCACCGAGGAGGGCAACCTCGACCGGCTCGGCGAGCGGTTCCGCGGCGTCCACTTCCGGCTCATCGACACGAACCTCACCCCCGCCGAGCGCGAGACGCTCCTGGAGACGTTCGCCCAGGACTGACCCGGCTCCGGCAGGCTCCGATGTGGAGTAGAGGGTGCTGAGGATCGTACGGCGATGGGGGCTGCGCGCGAGCGGTGTCGTGGTGACCGGTGTCGGCCTCTACGTGGTTGCCCCAAGCCTGGCCGGTCTTCTCGACGCATGGCCCCGGCTCGAGAACGTGCGGCCCCGTTGGTTCGTGGTCCTCGCCGTACTCGAGGTCGCCAGCTTCGTGGCCCTCTGGTGGCTGACGCGGATCGCGCTCACCCAACCTGCCCGGCCCCGGGCCCGCTGGCGCGACGTGGCGTCCGCCCAGCTGGCCGGAAACGCCGCCAGCCGGGTCCTGCCTGGTGGCGCTGCCACCGGAAGCGTGGTGCAGGGGCGGATGCTCCTCGCCGGGGGCCACCCGGCCGCTCTCGTCACCAGCGCCCTGGCGGCCGTCGGCGTGCTCACCACCGGAGTCCTCCTCACCCTCCCGGTTCTGACCGTTCCGGCCGTGCTCATCGGCCCGCCGCCGGCGCGGCAGCTGCAGCTCGGACTGGTCGTCTCCCTCCTCCTGGCGGTGGTGATCGTCGGCCTGGGTGTCACCGTCCTCACCCTGCCGCGCCTCCTCGCCGGGATCGGGCTCGCCGTCGGCGGGCTCGTGCACAAGGTCCACAGGAGGGTCACCGCCACCGGCACCGCCCTGGCGCTGTCTCGGCAGCGCGCCCGAGTTGCTGCCGCCTTCCGAGGGAACTGGTGGCGGTCGGTGATGGCCGCATCGGCCCATCGGATGCTGGACTACGCCGCGCTCGTCGCGGCCGTGGTCGCGGTGGGTGGGCAGGCCAGGCCGTCGATGGTGCTGCTTGCCTATGTCGTCGCCGCCGCGCTCGCGATGGTGCCGCTCACGCCAGGCGGCCTCGGCTTCGTCGAGACCGGCCTGACCGGCACCCTCGTGCTCGCTGGTGTCGGGGCCGACACGGCGGTCGTCGCGACGTTGCTCTACCGGCTGGCCTCCTTCTGGATGCCCATACCGCTGGGCGCGCTCGCGTGGGCGGTGTGGACCACGCACCGCCGTATCGGGCCGGCGAGGCGGTCCCCGGCTCAGGTGCCGGACCCGTAGGCGAGGATCGACGGCCTCGGCGGGTCGAGGGCCCCCGAGAGGTGAGCCACCGCGCGACGGCGCTGCTGGTCCGCCACGAGCTCGAGACCGCGGCCCGCAAGGCATTCCTTGACGGCCACCGCGACGGTGAAGGCGTCGACCGGTGTGCATCGGGTCGACAGCTCGAGCATCCGCCCACCGTCGGGCAGGAACCAATGCTCCGCGACCAGCCGCCGGTCGAGCTCGGGCAGCCTGACCTTCTGCCGCAGGACATGGACCGAACCCAGGAGCGCCAGCTCCTTCATCGGCGGACCCCCGGGGCAGATCGTGTCGTAGAAGGCGAGCTGGCTCTCGCTGAACAGCTTTCGCGCAGACGCGTGACCCTGGCGCGCAGCACGCACCCGAGAGCCGTCGACGGGCGCGCGCACGGACACCGAGCACACGAATCCTTCCGGCAGGACCGTGACGTCGGTGCGGAAGCCCGGGTCCGCGCGGATGCCTGCCGGCACGCCGCCCGGTCCGAGATGGCGACAGGAGACCGACGAGTCCACCCCTCCCCCCGTTCGACGGCGCGCGCGCAGCAGTACGCCTCTTGAGCTCAGGTAGAGCGTCGGGGTGTCGAGGAAGGAGATCTCCTGGACCCGAGCCTTCAGCACGTCGAGTCCGAGAGCGTCGGCGGCGAGGCGTCTGCCGGCATCGGGCACCGTGAACCGCAGCCGGACGCTGGGCGCGCGGATCAGGACAGGCAACAGGTCGTGGAGCCGTCGTACGCCGGCGCCGGGCATCGGGCGGTCGGCGCTGGCACCGATCGTCCCGACGACCACACCCCGTGCGCCCGGGTCCGGGTTCGTCACTCCCCGAAGACTTCCCGAAGGGCGCGCTCCTGGGACTCGTCCAGGTTGGCGAAGATCAGCTGAGGCTTGTCAGCGGCGAAGGCGTCCCTGACCTTGTCGAGGACAGCGTCGGAGCTCAGCACGAACAGTGCCGAGGTCCCTGGAGTGACCTTCTCCCGGACCTCGCCGATGAACTTGTCGTCGATCCCGACGTCGGCCAGTGACCCTGACAGGGCGCCGCTCGCGGCGCCGATGACGGCGCCGAGCAGCGGCACGAGGAAGATGAGGCCGAAGAGCATCCCCCAGAACGCACCGCCCAGCGCACCCGCACCGGTGAGGTTGTGCATCTGGCGCGTCTTGGGCTTCTTTTGGCCCTCCTCCCACTGCACGACTGCGGCGTCGTGGACGACGATGAGGTTCTGGCGGGACAGGTCCTGCAACGTCTTGGATGCGCTCTCGGCGCCGTGCGGGCTGTCGAACTCCCATACCGTCAACGTGGCCATGCGTCCTCCTGGAGTCGTCGTGGGCCGAGTCCTCACGATGTCCCGGCGCCGCGCGCGAGATGCTCACCTGTTGCGGGTGATCGTCTGGCTTGGTCGGACGTTGTCAGGCGAGCAGGGCGCTCACACCCAGGACGACGACCGTCAGGCCCGCCAGCATCGCCAACAACGGCCAGACCCACCGCAGGTAGGTGCCGTACGGGACCCTGGCGATCGCGAGCCCACCCATCACCACCGCAGAGGTGGGGATGAACAGGTTCATCAGCCCTGATGCGCTCTGGTAGGCGGTGACCACCAGGTCGGCGGGCACATCGACGAAGTTCGCCAGGGGCGCCATGATCGGCATGGACACCGTGGCCAGACCGGACGACGAGGGGATCAGGAACGACAGCGGCAGGAACAACAGGTACATCACGATCGCGAATGCCGCCTGCCCGACGTCCCCGAGGGCCACCTCCGCCCAGTGCAGCACCGTGTCGGTGATCTCACCGTTGTTCATGATCACGGTGATGCCGCGCGCGATCCCGATGATCAGCGCGACCCCGAGGAGGTCACGCGCGCCGGCGACGAACGACTCGGTGAGGTCCGTCTCGCTGAGGCGGGCGACCAGCCCGATGATCACCGAGAACATGATGAACGACGCGGTCATCTCCGGGAACCACCACCACAAGGTGGGCAGCCCGATGCCGAGGTCCTCCCAGGGGATGACGCCGTACATCATCACGCCGAACGCAAGGCCGAAGATCGCGAGGATCGTCTTGTGGGTCCCGGTCATCGTCGCGACCCCGCCCTCCTCGCCGACCCGGAAGGTCGCCTCGGCCTCGCCGCGGAGGTCGTGCACGACCGAGGTGGTGGGGTCGCGCTTGACGCGGTCGGCGTAGCGGAGCACCCAGAAGATCCCGATGGCGAGGCCGACGACGAGGATCACGAGCCGGGGCACGATGCCGTCGCTGATCGAGACACCGGCGAACCCCGACGCGATCCCGGTGGCGAACGGGTTGATCGTCGACCCGAGCGTGCCGATCCCACATCCCAGCAAGAGCACCGCGGCGCCGGTGAGGGTGTCGTAGCCGGCCGCGATCATGACCGTGATCACGAGGGCGTAGAAGGCGAGGCTCTCCTCGGCCATCCCGTACGTCGAACCGCCGAGCGCGAAGACCGACATGAGAATGGGGATCATCCAGCGTTCGCGGCCCTCGAGCCTCTTGACCAGGCGTCCGATGCCCGCCTGGATGGCGCCCGAGCGCATGGTCACCCCGAGGAAGCCGCCGATCACGATGATGAACAGCGCCACGTCGATCGCCCCGAAGAGGACGCCCTCGTTGTAGTAGCTGATGCTCCCGTCCGATGCCTCGATGCCGTACAGGCCGTTGATCGGGGCGGTCAGGGAGTCGATGAGGATCCGCTGCGGGTTCGGGTCGACCTCGCGGTAGGTGCCCGGGAGGGGCGCGCCGTCGTCATCGAGGCGGTAGGTCCCCGCGGGCACGATCCACGTCGCGATCGCCATGATGACGATGAGCGCGAACAGGATCGTGTAGGCCGAAGGCAACGAGAACTTGCGCCGCTTCGGTTCGGCCGGGGTGGGCTCGTCCAGAGTCCGGGTGTCGTCGGTCATGGTGCCTCCTGGCCCATTGACGTGGGGTGCTGCTCGACGGCCTCGGACGTGTCCTCCCACGGTTCGGTCGCCTTGGGGACCTTGAACCCCAGGTAGCCGTAGAGGACGTCGAGCAGCGGGCTGAGGATGTTGAAGAAGCAGAACGGGAAATACGCCGCCGTGGACACGCCGAGCACCCCGGAGATGTAGGCGCCGCAGGTGTTCCAGGGGACCAGCACCGAGGTGACCGTCCCGGAGTCCTCGACGGCTCGGGAGAGCGCCTGCGGGGCGAGACCCCGCTTGGCGAACTCGCCGCGGAACATGCGGGCCGGCAGCACGACCGCGACGTACTGGTCGCCGGCGATCACGTTGAGCCCGACGCCGCTGCCGTTGACGGCGAGGATCAGGGATCCCCGCCGGCGCGCGCGGGTAACGATCGGCGCCAGCAGACGCTGGAGGAAGCCCGCGTGCTCCATGACCGCGGCGAACGACAGAGCCCCTAGGACCAACCAGATCGTGGTGAGCAGGCTGGCCATCCCGCCGCGGGAGAACAGCTCGTCGATCTGCGGTACTCCGGAGTCGCTGACGAAACCGGTGGCCATGGCGGAGAAGATCGCCTCGATGGAGGTGGCCACGGGCCCGAGGTCGGGGTCGTCGACGAACGCCTGGACCGCCTCCCACTGGGTGAACGGCGCGAGGATCCCCGCGAAGAGGGCCGACCCGAGGATGGAAAGGAACGGCGGGTACTTCAGAACCGCGAAGAGCACGAGGACGAGCAGCGGCAGGAGATTCAGCGCCGAGATATCGAACGCCTCCGCGAGCGCCTGACGCGCGGCATCCGTGCTGATCGTGGCCTCGGGCTCGGCGTTCAGCCCCAGCAGCATGAACGCGACCAGGCTGATGCCCAAGGCCGGCCCCGCCGTCCAGAACATGTTCTTGACGTGCTCGCCGACAGTGAGCCGCCCACCCACGAGCTTCGGCACCAGAATCGTGGTCTCCGAAAGCGGGGTCATCTTGTCGCCGAAGTAGGCGCCGCAGATCACCGCGCCCGCGGCGGCCGCCTCCGACACACCCATCACGCGCGCCATGCCCACGAACGCGACGCCGAGCGTGCCGGCGGTGGTCCAGGAGCTGCCGGTCACCATGCCCACCAGCGCGCAGATCACCGCGGTCGCCAGGTAGAACCATGTAGGGCTCAGCAGCCGGATGCCTATGTCGACCACGGTCGGGATGGTCCCGGCCATGTTCCACGTCCCGATCAGCGCACCGACGGCGAGCAGGATGAAGATCGCGCCGACCGCGGAGGTCACCCCGCCGACGGCGGCATCGGCCACCCCCGCCACCGTGAAGCCGTTCTTGAACGCCATCAGGCTCGCGAACGCGGCACTCAGCAGGAGGGCCACCTGGAGTGGCCCGTTGGTCGCGTCGATGCCGAACAGCACGATCGTCAGCACGAGCAGGACGATCAGCACCACGATCGGCAGGAGCGCGTCGAGGAGGGTCGGCGCACGAGGAACCCGCTGCGACGGCTCGGGCGCGGGTGCTTCCCGGTCCCGGTTCCGCGCCGACAACCTGGACACGAGCGTCTCAGCCCGTGCTGGAGACTGGCGCGCTGGCAACGAGGCCCGCGGCCCCGACGTCGTCTCCGCGCTGGTGGTCAGGTCCCCGCGCGAACGCGATCAGTCCGATGACGACCAGTGCGGCTACGACGACGATGACCCACCGGATGAGCACGCTCACGGCATCCTCCTGACCGTCAGACCGGGTCCCGTAGCAGCGGGCACGTCATGCAGTGGCCCCCGCCGCGTCCCTTGCCCAGCTCGTAGCCCTCGATCGTGACGACCTCGATCCCGGCCGCGCGCATCTTCGCGATCGTGTAGGTGTTGCGCTCGTAGGCGACGACCACGCCCGGCTCGAGCGCGACGACGTTGTTGCCGTCGTCCCACTGCTCGCGCTCCTGCTGGTAGACGTCGCCACCGGTCTCCACGACCCGGAGCTCGGGCACGCCCATGGCGTCGGCGACCGCTGACAGGAAGCTCGTCTCCTCCGTGACATGGAACTGGTTCGGCGTCGGGCCGGGCCGCAGGCTGATCGCTCGGACGTTGTCGACGACCTTGGGATAGAGGGTCACCGCGTCCCGGTCGAGCATCGTGAAGACAGTGTCGAGGTGCATGTGCGCGCGGTCCTTCGTCATCACCACGGCGATCACTCGCTCCGCGGCGCCCTTCGCGAACAGCGCCCTGGCGATCTGCTCGATCATCCGGGCCTGAGTGCGCTCGCTGAGACCGATCAGCACCGTGCCGTTCCCGATGGGCTGGACGTCTCCGCCTTCGAGCGAGGCCCGGCCGAAGTCCTGGACGTGGAACCTGCCCTCGTCGCCGAGCTCCGGGTACCAGTAGTCGAAGTCCGCATCGGCGAACATGGGGTGGTAGCGGTAGATCGCGGCGACGTTGTAGGCCTCCAGCCTGCGTGCGGGCCAGAACATGGGGTTGATCGAGACGCCGCCGTACATCCAGCACGACGAGTCCCGGGTGAACAGGGTGTTGGGCAATGGGGGCAGTACGAAGCGGCTCGGCTCGTCGAGTGCGGCCGCCGGCAGGGATGACTTGCGCGCGGCCTCGACGTCGAGCCCCGACTCCTCCACAGTCAGACCACCGAGGAGATGCATCGCCAGCCGGTCGGGCTTCATCTCCCAGAGCAGGGCACGGACGTCGTCGACGAGGGACAACCCCACGGTGTACTCGGAGGCGGTGACCTCGACGAGCCGCCGCCGCCCTTCGTCGCTCGCCTCGAGCGCCTCCGCCAGCAGCTGTTGCAGGAGGAAGACCTCGACACCGCGTTCGCGCATCCTGGCGACGAACTGGTCGTGCTCGTACTGGGCTCGCTCGACCCAGAGGACGTCGTCGAAGAGCAGCTCGTCATGGTTCGAGGGGGTCAGCCTCTGCAGGCTGAGCTCGGGTCGATGCACCATCACCTTCCTCAGCCGTCCCACCTCGGAGTGAACTCCGAATTCAGACATCTCGGTCTCCTTCTGTGCGCTCTTCCGGTCAGCTCGGGACGACTTGGGTGCCGGCGGAACCGGCGATGACCTGTTCGATCTGCTCGAGGCTGCCGATGGCCGCCCGCGGTCCGCCGCTCTCGACGAAGTGCGCCGCGGCCGCCACCTTGGGCCCCATCGATCCGGCAGGGAGGTCGAGTCCCTCCAGCTCCGCCGGGGTGACCTTGCCGAGGAGTGCCTGGTCCGGGGTCCCCCAGCCCGTGTAGACGCCGTCCACGTCGGTGGCCATCACGAACAGGTCCGCCTCCACCTCGCGGGCGAGCAGCTCACTCGCGAGGTCCTTGTCGATGACCGCCTCCACGCCGGTGAGCAGCGGGCGGTCGCCGCGCGTGAACATCGTCGGGACGCCCCCGCCTCCGGCGCAGATCACGACCACGTCCCGGTCGAGGAGCTGTCTGATCGGGTCGATCTGGAAGATGTGCCGTGGCGCCGGTGAGGGTACGACGCGTCGCCAGGACTCGCCGTCCCTGCGGAACGGCCAGCCCTTCTCCTCGGCCAGCTTCTGCGCCACGCCCTCGGTGTAGATCGGTCCGACGAACTTCGTGGGGTTCGCGAACGCCGGGTCGTCGGGATCGACCTCGACCATCGTCATGATGGTCGCGAACTCTTCGGAGCTGGGCAGCACGTTGCGGAGCTCCTGCTCGAGGACGTAGCCGATCATTCCCTCGGTCTGGGCCCCCAGGACGTCGAGCGGGTAGGGGTCCACGTCCGTGTACGCCGCGGCCTGAAGCGCCAGCAGCCCCACCTGAGGGCCGTTCCCGTGCGACAGCACCAGCTCGTGGTCGGTCGCGACGGTCGCCAGGGCCGGCGCCGCCTTCCGTACGTTCAGGCGCTGCACCTCGGCGGTCATCGGCTCGCCCCGCTTGAGGAGAGCGTTGCCGCCGAGGGCGATGACAACACGCATTTCTGCTCCGATCAGCTGCCGAGCGTGGCGACCATGACGGCCTTGATGGTGTGGAGCCGGTTCTCCGCCTGGTCGAAGACGATCGAGGCAGCGGACTCGAACACCTCATCGGTGACCTCGAGGGCGTCGACGCCGTAACGCTGGTAGATGTCCTCCCCGACCTTCGTGTCGCGGTTGTGGAACGCGGGCAGGCAGTGCATGAACTTGACCTTGGGGTTGCCGGTGCGCCGTACCACGTCGGCGTTGACCTGGTAGGGCATCAGGAGCTTGATGCGCTCCTCCCACACCTCCGCGGGCTCGCCCATCGATACCCAGACGTCGGTGTACAGGAAGTCGACACCCGAGACGCCTTCGTCGACGTCCGCGGTGAGGGTGAGCCGCGCACCGGTGTCGGCGGCGATCGACTGGCACTCCTTGACCAGGTCCTCCTTCGGCCACAGATGCTCGGGCGCGCAGATCCGCACGTCCATGCCGAACTTGCATCCCCCCACCATCAGGGAGTTGCCCATGTTGTTGCGGGCGTCGCCGAGGTAGCAGTAGGCGATCTCCGTCAGGTGCTTGTCACTGTGCTCGGTCATGGTGAGCATGTCGGCGAGGATCTGCGTCGGGTGGAACTCGTCGGTCAGTCCGTTCCACACGGGAACACCGGCGTACTCGGCGAGGATCTCCACCTTCTCCTGCGAGAAACCTCGGTACTCGATGCCGTCGAAGGTGCGCCCGAGCACGCGGGCTGTGTCCTTCATCGACTCCTTGTGCCCGATCTGCGACCCGCTCGGCTCGAGGTAGGTGACGTGGGCCGCCTGGTCCTTGGCGGCCACCTCGAACGCGGTCCGGGTCCGCGTCGACGTCTTCTCGAAGATCAGGGCGATGTTCTTGCCGGAGAGTCTGGGTGCCTCGTAGCCGCCGTACTTCGCGGCCTTCAGCTCTGCCGACAGGCGCAACAGGTGCTTCAGCTCCGCCGGCGTGAAGTCCAGCTCCTTGAGGTAGCTCCGGTTCCGGAGGTTGAACGCCATCAGATGTTCTCCTTGTGTGAGCGGGACGACATGGCTAGGCGGAGGCGGGGACGGCGGCGAGGGCCGGCGCCGGCCGCGTACGGCGAAGGCGCAGGCGCAGGAAGAGCTTGATGGACTCCTCCACGACGAGGAGGGTCAGGGCGATCCCGACACAGATGGACCACTGCGCGAAGGTGAGCGCGATCGTGTCGAAGATGCGTTGCAGGAGGCCGAGGCCGGTCACCGCCACGATCGCCAGGAGGGAAACCCCGTAGCGACGCAGCTGGGTGACGCCCGGCACGGACTCGCGGTCGAAGATCGTGTGTTCCTGGTCCCTGGACAGCAGACCGGCCACGAGGTGGAACAGCGACAACGTCGTCAGCAGCATCGTGCCGGCCAGCAGGGCCGTGCCCTGGGCCGCGCCGATCTGGTAGGCGACCAGCGCGCCCACGGTCATGACGGCGCCCTGGATGCACAGCCGCACCCAGTCCGCAGCAGAGAGCACCGGCGCCCCGGTGGGGCGCGGGAGTCGACCCATCAGGCCGGCCGTGGGCTTGTCGAAGCCCAGGGCGATCGCGATGGGGATGTCCACGACCATGTTCAGCCACAGGATCTGGAGCGGGGTCAACGGAGCGCCGCTGGCGATGCCGAAGATGCCGGCGCCGAGGAAGATGGCGATGTAGGCCACCAGCGTGGACATCTGGAACCGCAGGTACTTGATCAGGTTGTCGTAGAGCGCCCGCCCGTAGGAGACCGCGTTCACGATCGTGGCGAAGTTGTCGTCGGTCAGGATCATCACGGCGGCCTCCTTGGAGACCTCCGTGCCGGTGATTCCCATCGCAACGCCGATGTCGGCGGCCTTGAGCGCGGGGGCGTCGTTCACTCCGTCGCCCGTCATCGCCACCACGTTTCCCGAGCGCTTGAGCAGCTGCACCAGGCGGATCTTGTCCTCGGGCGAGACTCGGGCGACGACTCCGATCTCGGGCAGCTCCTCGAGGAGCTGCTCGTCGCTCATGGCGGCGAACGCCGTCCCGGTCACCGCACGCCCCTCGATGCCGAGCTCGCCCGCGATCGCGGCGGCCGTGGTGGCGTGGTCGCCGGTGATCATCCGCACCCGGATCCCGGCCGTCCGGCACTCGGCGATGGCTGCCTTCGCCTCGGGTCGTGGCGGGTCCACGATCCCCACCATGGCCAGCAGCGTCAGGTCGTCGACGCGCTCGATGAGGTCGTCACCGGCGACGAAGTCGGCTGCAGGGAAGTCGCGCTGGGCGACGACCATCACCCGCTCACCGCCCTCGGCCATCCGGTCGTTGGCGTCGAGCGCGAGCCGGATGTTGTCGTCGGTGATCGGCACGACCCGGCCGTCCGGCTCCAGGTACGAGGTGGAGCGGGCGATCAGGACGTCGGGGGCGCCCTTCACGTAACAACGGACGACCGGCTCACCGCCGGCTCCGGTCATCTCGTGGAACGTCGCCATGAACTTGTAGTCGGAGTCGAACGGGACCTCGGCGACTCGGGGGTAGGTCCGTCGGGTCTCGTCGAGGTCCAGGCCGCCCTTCGCGCCGAGCACGATGAGCGCGCCCTCGGTCGGGTCGCCGATGAGGTCCTCCCCGTCGAGGACGGCGTCGGCGCACAGGGCCATGGGCAGCAGGTACGGATCGAGGTCGATGCGGGAACCGCCGACGTGCTTGATCTCGCCCGCGGTCCGGTAACCCTCCCCGGAGATGGTGAACCGGTTGTGTCCCGGAATAGCCAGCTCGCGGGCCGTCATCTTGTTCAGGGTCAGGGTGCCGGTCTTGTCCGAGCAGATCACCGATGTCGACCCGAGGGTCTCCACCGCCGGGAGCCGCTTCACGATCGCGTTGCGGCGAGCGATCTCGCGTGTGCCGAGGGACAGCAGCGCCGTGACCACGGCGGGCAACCCGGTCGGGATGGCCGCGACCGCGAGCGCGACACCCGTGATGAACAGGGTCTCGAAAGACTCTCCGCGCACCAGGCCGAGGATCACGACGAGGGCAAGGGCGACTCCCGCGATCGACGCGATGATCTTGGACAGGCCGTCCAGCTGCTTCTGCAGGGGTGTCTTGTCCCCCTCGGTCATCGAGAGCAGCTCCGCGATGTGGCCGATCTCTGTGTCCATCCCCGTCGCCGTCACGACGAGCTCGCCACGCCCCCGTGTCACGGCGGTGTTCATGTAGGCCATGCAGAGCCGGTCGCCGAGCGGGACCTCGTCACCGGGCACCGGCTCGACGGACTTGGAGACGGGCAGGCTCTCGCCCGTGAGCGCAGCTTCCTCGATCTCTAGCGTCGCGGCGACGCAGATCCGGCCGTCCGCCGGGATCCGGTTGCCGGCCTCCACCAGGACGACGTCACCCGGGACGACCTCCTCGGCGTCGATCTCGACTGCCTGGCCGTCGCGCCGCACCCGGGCGACCGTCTTCATCATCTGGGCGAGAGCCTTGACACTCTCCTCTGCCTTCGCCTCCTGGCGCAGCCCGATGACGGCGTTGAACACAGTCAGGCCGGCCAGGACGACGGACGTGCCGACGTCCTGTGTGACGATCAGGTTCACGGCGGCAGCGACGAGCAGGACGACCTGCATGAAGTCCTGGTACTGCCGCACGAACGCGTGGAAACCGGACTCCTTCTTGGTCCCGGTCAGGCGGTTCCGGCCCTGCGCCTCCAGGCGCTGGCGGGCCTCCTGGGCGCTGAGACCCTGCGCGAGCACGACACCCATCTCCTGGGCCACCCGCTCCGCGTCCTCGTCGTACCACCTCGAGGACGCGGGTCCGGTCGCCGAGCGCTCCTGTGCCGTGTCCCGACTGATCGTCACGATCTTTCTCCCGCCTGGACGCGCCTCCACGGGGGTGGGCACTGATGGGCCCGAGGCCCGGAGGTGCGCGCACGCCGCCGATACGTCCTGAGAACCGAATCCACTCGCTGCCAAAGTGGACCCGGCAGCACCCGCGGCGATCACCCGTATCAGGTGACTGCGAGAGCCCCGCTCCGGTCCGGGATACGCGCCCCGGCCTCTCCCCCAGAACGGGGGATGCCGCAGCCGGTCGACGGACCCAGCCTTGAAGGGTCCGTGAGCGGTCGGAACAGGCCGCCTACCACCGATCGAGAGAGCATCGCGATGACCGAGGCAGACGTGCATGGACCCGTCGACTTCGTGCTTCTGGAGTTCAGGGAGGACCGACTGACCGGCAGAGCCGCCGACGAGCTGCTGCGGCTCGTCGACGACGGTGTCATCCGTCTGTTCGACGTCGCCTTCGTCGGCAAGACCGCGGACGGCGAGATCTACGCCGTGGATCTGGCCGCAGAAGCGCTCGCCGAGCAGCTCGGGCTCAACGCCTTCGCGGGCGCGCGGTCGGGGCTGCTGGCCGACGACGACGTGCGCGAGGCCGCGCAGGTGATGGAGCCCGGGACCCTCGCGGCTCTCATCGTCTACGAGAACAGCTGGGCGATCCCGTTCATCGCGGCTGCCCGGGAGTCCGGCGCCGAGCTGGTCGCGTCGGCCAGGATCCCCGCCGCCGACGTGATGGCCGCCCTCGACGCGCTCGAGCAGGCCGCCGAGCCGCTGCAACCGATCTAGGAGACGTCATGCCAGGACTGCTGCGAGGAGTGGCGCGCACGGCCGTTGTGGCCGGCACCGCGAGCGCCGTGAACGGTCGCGTACAGCGACGCCAGGCTGAGCGCTTCGCCGAGCGCGACGCGCACACCGCCGCCGTGCGCCAGGACGCGTACCGGGAGGAGACCGCCTATCCGCAGGCGGCTCCCCCGCCGCCGGCAGCGGCGCCGGGCCCGTCCGCCGAGGAGCGGCTCGTCCAGCTCGAACGGCTCGGTGGTCTGCTGTCCCAAGGGGTGCTGACCCAGGAGGAGTTCGCCGCCGAGAAGGCGCGCATCCTGAGCTCCTGAGCGGTTCGGGCCGCTCGGGTGCTATCCCGCCAGGCCCTCGACCGGGCCGGAAGGCACCGGACTCTGGACTCGTCTCATCCTCAACGAGTTCGCCAGCCCGATTCCGCTGGCGAGGATCGGGACGAGCAACGCCACCTGGAGGGCGAGTGGTCGCGCCTCGGTGTTGATACGGACGATCTCCTCCCGAGTGGGTGCTGGCTGCTCGGCCAGAAGTGCCTCGAGCCGCGTGTTCGTCATGACCTCGGCGTCGTCCTCGAGGGCGCGGGCGACGACCTCCTGCTCGTCGGGGGAGAGGACGGTGCTGTCCTCCGCCATCGCGGTGAAGGTCACCGACAAGGCCGCCAGCATCAAGGCGCCGCTGAAGGCGAGGCCGAACGACAGGCCGAACGACCCGGCGGCCGAGTTGACACCGGCGGCCTCGCTCACGCGCTCCTGCGAGATCGGCGCGAGGGTGTAGTTGTTGAGCTGGGAGACCAGCAGCCCCAGACCCGAGCCGGCGACCAGGAGCGGGACCAGCAGGTACCACCCCGAGGTCGCCCGGGGCACCACCGGGAGGATCAGGACCAGCCCCAGCGTGACGAGAAGGAACCCTGTCCTGATGATGCTGCTGGGCCGGCGTTCGCCCGCCGCCTTGCCGGCCACGAGTGCAACCACGAACATGCTCAGCGACAGGGGCGCGATGGCGAGACCGGCCTGCAGGGCGTTGTACTCGAGGACCATCTGCAGGTAGATCGGGAGCGCGATCATGGTCCCGCCCAGAGCGATCTGCTGAAGCAGCTGGGAGGAGATCCCCAGCCTGAACGGCTTGGAGGAGAACAGGTCGGGATCGATGAGCGTGGGGCGGTGCTGGCGCTTCCGGCGGACCAGCCCGGTCACCAGCAGCACCAGACCGATCACGCCGATCCCGATCAGCAGACCGACGGCCTCGCCACCCTCCTGCCAGACCAGGATGCCCAGGACGACACCACCCATGCCCACGATCGAGAAGCCGGCGCCCACCAGGTCGACCTCGCGGGGCCCCGTGTACGGCGCGTCGCGCACCATGCCGATCCCGCAGAGCACGGCCGCGATGATCACCGCCTCCAGGAGGAATCCGACGCGCCAGGAGAGATAGGTCGTGATGAACCCGCCCAGCAGCGGTCCGATCGCGGCCGCGATGGCGGCTGCCGCCCCCACCAGCGCATAGACACGGTGCTGGGCCGGGCCCTCGAAGTTGCCGTGCACCAGCGACTGCATTGCCGGCAGCAGGAGCGACGCCCCGAGTCCACCCACGAGCGCCCAGAAGACGATGATCGCGGTGAGGCTCTGGGCCAGGGTCATCGCCACCGCCCCCACGCCGTAGCCGACGAGCCCCAGGATGTAGGCGAGCTTGCGACCGAACAGGTCACCGACCTTGCTTCCGATCAGGATGAAGGCCGCCGACACGAGCGCCTCGAGAGCGATCGCGCTCTGGACCCCGCTGACCGTGGTGTCCAGGTCCCGGACCACCGCGGATATCGACACGTTCATCAGCGACGTGTCCACGACCAGGACAAACATCGCCATCGCCAGCAGCAGTGCAAGTGGCCGGTTCAGCGCCACGGGCTCCTCGGAGCCCACGTTCTCTGTCGCCGTCATCGCGCTCCTCGGGGTCGGCACGTGAGTTTCCTACGATCTCGCCGGGCGGTCCTGGCCCATAAGGGGTGACGTACGACGGTGCGTGGGCACCGGCCGGGACCAGCTCGACAAATCGGCGGCATGGTCCCGAGGGTGCGATAGTCACGTCATGACTGCTGCAACCGATGTGTTGACCGACGCGCTGGGCAGGGTCCGGGAGAACGTGCACGCCGTGGTCGAGGGCCTCTCCCGCGACCAGCTGGCCGAGCGGCTGGACCCCGACGCCAACTCGATCGCCTGGCTGGTGTGGCACCTGACCCGGGTCGAGGACGACCACGTGGCCGGCGTCGCCGGCACCGACCAGCTCTGGCAGGCCGACGGCTGGGCCGGGCGCTTCGCCCTCCCCCTGGACGGCAACGACCACGGGTTCGGTCACAGCCGTGAACAGGTGGCCGCCGTCGTCGTCGACGGGGACCTGCTCACGGCGTACCACGACGCTGTGCATGCGCGGGCCGTGGAGTACGTCGAGTCGCTCACCGACGACGACCTCGCCCGGGTCGTCGACCGGCGGTGGGATCCGCCGGTCACCATGGCCGTCCGCCTCGTCAGCGTCGTCGACGACTGCGCCCAGCACGTCGGGCAGGCGGCGTTCGTGCGGGGCATCCTCGAGCGCCGCTGACGCGCGAACGACCGACGACCCTAGGCTCGTCGCGTGACACCGGACCCGGACCGCTTCGCGGTGACCTTCGTCGACGGCGTCACCCTGGACAAGTGGCGCCGCCGCTGGCGCGAGCGGGTGCCCGGGACCCTCCTGGACCTCACGCTCGTGACGGACGCGCGGCAGGTGGACGCGGTCCGCGACGGCACCGCGGCGATGAGCTTCGTCCGGGACCTCGACGAGGCGGACCGGGACGGCCTGCACCACATCCCGCTCTACCGCGAGGTGCCGGTGGTCGTCGTCGGCAAGGAGCACCCGGTCGCGGCGTACGACGAGATCCCGCTCGACGACCTGCGAGACGAGCTCGTGCTCGACGACCCGGAGCTGTCCACGCGACTGAAGGTCGAGACCGTGGCCGCAGGCACCGGCGTCGTGGTCCTCCCGATGTCCGTGGCGCGGGTGCACCACCGCAAGGACGTAGTCGCCGTCCCGGTGTCGGGGGTGCCGGAGTCACAGGTCGGGCTGGCCTGGCGGCGGGACAACGAGGACCCCCTCACCGAGATGCTCATCGGCATCGTGCGCGGTCGCACCGAGCGCAGCTCGCGTGGCGACCAGCCGCCGGTGGAGGACCCGCCGCCGAAGCGCCCCGGTGCCGGCGCCAACGCCGACCGCGCCCGTTCCGACCGTCGTCGTACGCCGGGACGGCGAAGTGGTGGTCGACGTCGTCGGGGCTGAGGTGTGTCGAACGGGTTACCGCGGGGTATGCCACCTGTGAGAACGGTCTCGCGCCGGGGCGCGGACAGAAGCCTCGACTTGAGAATGTGTTGAGAGGTCTGCTTGCCTCGACCGCGGCCACCAGTCCCCGACCGTGATGGATGAGGAGGGCGTCGCCCGCTGCGGCGCACACCTGCGTGAGTATCGACACCCGACCAGAACAGACTGCCGGTGACCCCCGCCCGCAGACCGTCGTCCACCCGGCGCTCGACACGCCGGTCATCGTGGACGAGAACGCCCGAGGATCGAAGGTCGACCGGGTCGTGTTCGGCGTCACCGCCGTGATCGCCCTGGCCTTCGTCGCCTGGGGCTTCCTCGACACCGAAAGCCTCGGTGGCGCGTCCGGCTCGGCCCTCGAGTGGACCGTGCACAACATGGGCTGGCTGTTCGTCGTGCTGGCATCGGCCTTCGTGGTGTTCGTGATCTGGCTGGCGATGGGCCGGTTCGGCAACATCCCGCTCGGCGCCGACGACGAGGAGCCGGAGTTCCGCACGATCTCCTGGATCGCGATGATGTTCAGCGCCGGCATGGGCATCGGCCTGATGTTCTTCGGCGTCAGCGAACCGCTGACCCACTTCGTGACTCCCCCGCCCGGCACCGGGCCCGCGGGCAACCCCGAAGCCGTCCAGACGGCCATGGCGACCACGCTCTTCCACTGGACCCTGCACCCGTGGGCGATCTACGCAGTCGTCGGCATCGCCATCGCGTACGGCGTATTCCGGCGCGGCCGTTCACAGCTGATCTCCTCCGGCTTCATCCCGCTCATCGGCGAGAAGCGCGCCACCGGCACGGCCGGGCGGATCATCGACATGCTCGCGATCTTCGCCACGCTGTTCGGCTCCGCCGCGTCACTGGGGCTTGGCGCTCTGCAGATCGGCAGCGGCGTGGAGATCGTCAGCGGCATCGGCACGGTCGGCAACGGTGTGCTGGTCGCGATCATCGCGATCCTCACCGCGGCCTTCATCCTGTCGGCGGTCTCCGGGGTGGCGAAGGGCATCCAGTGGCTGTCCAACATCAACATGGTGCTGGCGATCACACTCGCGCTGTTCGTGTTCGTCGTCGGCCCGACGGTCTTCATGCTCGACCTGATCCCGACCGCCGTCGGCAGCTACTTCCAGGACCTGGCGATGATGTCCGCCCGCACCGAGGCCTCCGGCGGCGAGGGCATGGCCACCTGGCTCTCCGGCTGGACGGTGTTCTACTGGGCCTGGTGGCTCTCCTGGACACCTTTCGTGGGCATGTTCATCGCCCGCATCTCACGCGGTCGCACGATCCGCCAGTTCGTCACCGGGGTGCTCCTGGTGCCCTCACTGGTCAGCCTGGTCTGGTTCGCGATCTTCGGTGGCGCCGCCATCAAGGCCGAGCAGAACGGCGCCGACCTCGCCGGCGCGGCCACCACGGAGGGCCAGCTGTTCGGCCTCCTCGACACCATGCCGATGGCCGGGGCGACCACCGTGCTGGTCATGCTGCTCGTGGCGATCTTCTTCGTCTCCGGCGCCGATGCCGCGTCGATCGTGATGGCCACCCTCTCCCAGCGCGGCACCCTCGAGCCGAGCCGGATGAACGTCATCTTCTGGGGCGTGGTCACCGGCGCAGTGGCGGCGGTGATGCTGCTCGTCGGCGGAGACTCGGCTCTGACCGGGTTGCAGAACCTCACGATCGTGGCGGCCCTGCCGTTCGCGATCGTCATGGTCGGGCTGGCCGCGGCCCTGGTCAAGGACCTGCGCAGCGACCCGCTGATGGTGCGCCGCCACTACGCCGCGGCAGCGGTGGAGAAGGCGGTCGTGACCGGAGCTACGCGGCACGGCGACGACTTCGCGCTCACCATCGAGCAGTCCGACGAACCGCTACTCACCGAGTACTCCGACAGCGCAACGACACGCGAGGACACCGCGGAGCCGCACCCGAGAGGCTGAGCGTCTCGTCGCACCCGATGATGCGGGGCCGAGGCCGTCTGCAAGGGCGGTCGCGGCCCCGCGTCAGTGCTGCGACTCGGCGGGCTGGAACAGCTCGATGAGGTTGCCGGCCGGGTCGGCGACGAGGATCTGTCGCCCGCCGGGACCCTGCACGACGTCGCTGCGGAACGGCACCCCGGCCGCACGCAACCTCTCGATCTCGGTGTCGAGGTCGGCCACGCCCAGGTGCACCCGGTTGCGGCCGGCCGTCGCAGCGTCCTCCGGCGTCGCGCGGGCGCCCGAGCTGGCAGGCCCGGACAGCAGCAGCCTCAGCGGGCCGCGCACCACGTCGGCGAAGGCCGGCGCGGCGCTCATCCGGAGCTCGAAACCGAAGTGACCGGTGTAGAAGTCGACGGCGGCCTGCACGTCGTCGACGACGTATCTGACGCTTGCGTACTGGTCGGGCGTCGTCATGGCTGAGCCTCCTGAGCTCTGGCGAGGACGGGAATCAGGTGCCGGGCACGGGCGTCGATTTCGGCAGCCGTACGCCGGAACGCCGGACGGCCGGGCGCGCCGGCGTCCTCCGCGGTGGCCGGGTCGGGAATGCTCCAGTGGACCAGGCGCGGCCGGTCCGGGAACTCTGGGCAGACCTCCCGGGCCTTGTCGCACAGGGTGACCACATGGTCGAACCTGTGGCCGGCCAGCGTATCGAGGTGACGCGTGCGCTGCGCCGCGATGTCGATGCCGTAGTCGTCGCGCAGCACCCGCACCGCGTCGGGGTGGATGTGGGGCTTCGGGTTGCTGCCGGCGCTGATCACCTCCACGCGGCCTTCGGTGCGGCGACGCAGAAGCGCCTCGGCGATCGGGGACCGGGAGCTGTTGCCGGTGCACACGAAGAGCACGGAGGGTGCCGGCCGGTCCAGCTCGGGCACGGGCACCGCTGAGGCGCCGGAGCCCAGCGCGGGATGCAGCCCGAGCCCGGCTGCGGTGAGCGCCTGTGCGCAGCGGTCGAGGTCCAGGTGGTAGTAGCTGTCCCGCGCGTCGAAGCTGCTGCGGCCGGCAGTCACGAGGCCCCCGGTGCGCAGCAGGCGCAAGTGGTACGAGACCAGGTTCTGCGGTTGGTCGACCCGCTGGACGAGCTCGCGGACGCGCAGGTCGCTGGTGGCCAGCTCGGTCATCAACCGCCAGCGCACGGGGTGGGCTGCCAACCCGACGAACGACGGGGGCGTTGGTTGACCGGTCCGGCCCATGGCGAGATGATACATCAAATCAGTTTGATGGGCTCGATGGAGCGGAGGGAGGACCCCCGTGTCCGAGGCTCGACCGCCCGCTCTGGCGAGGACGCTGGGCACGACCGATGCCGTCCTGATCGGTCTGGGCTCCATGCTCGGCGCCGGGGTGTTCGCCGCCTTCGGACCGGCTGCCAGGTCGGCCGGCGCCGCCTTGCTGCTCGGCCTCGCGATCGCCGCCGTCGTCGCCTACTGCAACGCCACCTCCTCCGCACAGCTGGCGGCGCAGTACCCCACGTCCGGTGGGACCTACGTCTACGGGCGCGAGCGTCTGGGTGACTGGTGGGGCTTCCTGGCCGGTTGGGGGTTCGTGGTCGGCAAGACCGCGAGCTGCGCCGCGATGGCGCTGACCTTCGCCGCGTACGCCGTACCGGCGGACTGGCAACGGCCGACCGCCGTCGCGGCCGTGGTGGCGCTCGCCGCCGTCAACTACCGCGGGGTCACCCGCACGGCAGCCCTGACGCGCGTGATCGTCAGCATCGTGCTCGCGTCCCTGGCCGTCGTCGTGGCGGTCGGCCTGCTCGGTGCCGGGCCGGACCCGGACCGGTTCGGCACGGCTATCGACCCCGGGCTCGGGTGGTACGGCGTGCTGCAGTCGGCGGGCCTGCTGTTCTTCGCGTTCGCCGGCTACGCGCGCATCGCCACCATGGGCGAGGAGGTCAAGACGCCCGAACGGACGATCCCGCGGGCGATCCAGCTGGCGCTGGGCATCACCGTCTTCGTGTACGCCGTCATCGGGGTCACGATCCTCACCGTCCTGGGCGCCGACGGGGTCGCCGCCAGCGGCGCACCGTTGCTGGACGTGGTGCTCGAGGGTTCCTGGTCCTGGGCCGGGCCGGTGGTGCGTGTAGGCGCCGCCGCGGCGGCGCTCGGTGCGCTGCTGGCCCTGATCGCCGGCGTC
This sequence comes from Nocardioides sp., assembly GCF_035697785.1. Classification (GTDB taxonomy): domain Bacteria; phylum Actinomycetota; class Actinomycetes; order Propionibacteriales; family Nocardioidaceae; genus Nocardioides_B. Next base: position 12,862 of record NZ_DASSCL010000112.1, on the reverse strand, counting down.
GGTCGCACCAGCCTGGCGATGGCCCGCCACGGCGACCTCCCCCGGTGGCTGGCCGCTGTGCACCCGCGTTTCCGGGTGCCCCATCACGCGGAGACGGCCCTCGCCGGCGCCGTGTGCCTGCTGGTGCTGACCGTGGACCTTCGCGGCGCGATCGGGTTCTCGTCGTTCGGGGTGCTGGTGTACTACCTGGTGGCGAACCTCGCCGCGCGCACCCAGGACCCCGGCCACCGCCGCTTCCCACGGCTGCTGCAGACGCTGGGTGCCGCGGGCTGCGCGGTCCTCGTCCTCACCCTCCCGCTGTCATCGGTCGTCAGCGGCATCGCCGTGTTCGCGGTGGGCGTGGCCTACCGGGTGGTCCGGTCCAGGAGAAGTGCCCGGGCTGCGCGATGACCGGGGCGACACCCGTCGCTCAGACCTCGAGCACCTCGACCAGTGGTCGGCGTGGCGTGGCCGGCACCGGCTCGTAGGACACCGGCCGCCACCCGACGCGCACCACGACCTGCGGGATGGCGACGCCGAGCAGGATCTCGCGCTTCAGCAGCTCACGGGTGGCGTGCACCTCCGTCGCCTGGCTCAGCGGCACGGTGGCGAGGCCCTGCCCGGTCGCGGCGAGCAGCACCGCGCTCAGCGCCTCCCCGGCCCGCAGCCGCTCGGTCGTCTCGTCGCCGTCCGTGCAGAGCACGAGCAACCGGCTCGCGTCGTACCCAGGGTCCGCGTGGTCGTCGCTGTCGTCCACGAGCGTTCCGCTCGGGTAGCGGGTGCCGACCGGGTCGGCGTGCCGCTCCGCGTCGACGCGCCGCGGCACGTTCTCAGGCGGTACGCCGTCCGTGGTGCGCGGACCCGTCCAGGCAGCCGTCTCGTCCACGGCGCTCCAGTCGAACTGCTGCTCGCGCGACGCCCGCGACAGGATCTCCACCAGCCGCCTGCGCATGCCCTGGCCGGTGACCGGCACCGCCCGGACCCCCTCCCCCGCAGCGGCGTCGGCCAGCTCGTCCAGCCGATGCTCCGGGACCGCCCAGGAGGAGAAGCGGCGGCGGTCGGTGCGCCGCTGGTCGATCAGGGCGGCGGCGGCGACCGCCTCGGTTGGGACGTCGGCGGCGACGAGCTCGACGATGGCGAGCACGTTGTCCGACGAGCCGTAGGGGTCACGACGCACCCGGCACCGGTACCCCTCGGCCAGGGCCGCCACCCGCAGGTGGTGCAGCGCCGCGCCGCAGCTGAGCAACAGGTCGCGGCCGTCGGGGTCGATGCGCATCAGCTGCCGCGCCCGGTCGGCGAGCAGCGTGATCCGGTCGTCCTCGACCCGCCATCGCCAGGGCTGGCTGTTGTGCACGGACGGGGCCCGGCACGCGAGCTCGACGAGCCGGTGCAGGGTGCGGGTGGGCGGCGTGGTGATGTTCATGGGACGACCTCCTGCGACCGACCCTGACAAGGCCGGAACCGCGACGACAGGGACCAACGGCCCGGGCCGTCGAGGAGTTCGACCCCTACCCGGAGGTAGTCACCAGCCGCCGGGGAGCGGACGACCCTCGTGGAACCCGGCCGCCGACTGGATGCCCACCACGGCGTACTCGTGCAGCTCCTCGAGGCTGCGCGCGCCCGCGTAGGTGCAGGCCGAACGGACGCCGGCGCAGATCTGGTCGATCAGGTCCTCCACGCCGGGCCGGTCCCGCTCGAGGAACATCCGGCTCGAGGAGATGCCCTCCTCGTACAAGCCCTTCCTGGCCCGGTCGAACGCGGTGTCCGTGCTGGTCCGGTTGGCCACCGCGCGCGCCGAGGCCATCCCGAAGCTCTCCTTGTAGGCGCGACCGTCGGCGTCGACGTGCAGGTCGCCGGGCGACTCGTGGGTCCCCGCGAACCAGGACCCGATCATCACCTGGGAGGCGCCGGCGGCGAGCGCAAGCGCCACGTCGCGGGGGTAGCGCACGCCGCCGTCGGCCCACACGTGCTTGCCCAGCGACCGGGCCGCTGCCGCGCACTCCAGCACCGCAGAGAACTGCGGGCGGCCCACCCCGGTCATCATCCGCGTGGTGCACATGGCGCCGGGACCGACCCCGACCTTGACGATGTCGGCGCCGGCCTCGACGAGCTGGCGGACGCCCTCGGCCGACACGACGTTGCCGGCGACCACCGGCACGGCGGGGTCGACCGAGCGGACCGCCCGGAGCGCCTCGACCATCCGGTCCTGGTGCCCGTGCGCGGTGTCGACGACCAGGGTGTCCGCGCCGGCCGCGAGCAGGTCGGTGGCCTTGGCGGCGACATCGCCGTTGACGCCGATCGCGGCGGCCACGCGCAACCGCCCGTCGGCGTCGAGCGCGGGCGTGTAGAGCGTCGACCGCAACGCGGCGGTCTTGGTGAGCACGCCGACGAGTCGGCCGTCGCCGTCGACGACCGGTGCCACGCGGCGACGGGCCGCGTCGAGCCGGTCGAACGCCGCACGCGGGTCGACCGTGTCCGGCAGTGTCAACGGGTTGGCGCTCATCACCTGGGCCACCTGGGTGAACCGGTCGACGCCGGTGCAGTCCTCCTCGGTGACCACGCCGAGGGGGCGGCCGTCCTCGGAGACCACGAAGGCGGCCCGGTGCGCGCGCTTGGGCAGCAGCGCCATCGCGTCACCGACGGTCATGTGTGGATCGAGGGTGATCGCGGTGTCGAAGACCAGGTGCCGCCGCTTGACCCACGAGATCACCTCGCGCACCACCTCGAACGGGATGTCCTGCGGGATCACGGCGACGGCGCCCCGGCGCGCGACGGTCTCGGCCATCCGCCGGCCGCTCACCGCCGTCATGTTGGACACCACGAGCGGCAGCGTGGTGCCGGTGCCGTCGCTCGTCGACAGGTCGACGTCGTACCGCGAGGCGACCGCGGAGCGGCGCGGCACCATGAAGACGTCGTTGTAGGTCAGGTCGTAACCGGGTGAGGACTCGTTGACGAAGCGCACGAGTCCAAGATGCTACAGGCGGCTACCCGGCGCGCAGCGACCTCGGCATCGGGGCGGAGCACGCCCCCGCCCGGCAGCCGCGCATCTTGTCGAGCACCCGCGCCAGCGCTGCCTGGTCCTCGGCGTACGCCGGGTCGCCGGCCACGCTGTCGAGCTGGTCGGGGTCGACGGCCATGTCGTACAGCTCCGTCTCGCCACTGGCGTGCTCGACGTACAGGTAACGAGCCGTGCGGATGCCCTGCGAGAACCGCTTCGCGTCCGGGCCGGGGTCGCGCGGCTTCAGCTCCGGGCCGGACTCGTCGAGGTCGGCGACCACGCCACGCGGCCCGGTCTCCGTGAGGACCGCCCGCCGCCAGCCCCGGTCGCCCGAACGTGCGACACCGAGCAGGTCCTTGCCGTCGAGCGGCCAGTCGACGGTCGTGCCCGCCGCGGAGAGGACCGTGGGGGCGACGTCCACGGTCGTGAACGGGTCGGTTCGCACCTCGCCGGCGGGGATCCCCGGCCCGCGGACCAGGAGTGGCACCGCGAGGGCGGGCTCGTACGGCAGCACCTTCCCCTGCCGGATCCGGTGTTCGCCGAGGAAGTAGCCGTTGTCGGACGTGACGATGACCAGGGTGTCGTCGAGCTCCCCGGTCGCAGCGAGCGCGGCGACCGTCTTCTCGACCTGCTCGTCGACCACCGCCAGCGACTCGGCACGCTGCCGGGTCACCTCCAGCAGCCCGGCCAGCTCCGCAGCGTTCAGTGGCGGCAGCTCACGCACGAAGAACGGCTTGTCGCTGACGTCGTCCTCGCCCGCCGCGCCGGGGGCCTCGGTGACCTGGGCGTCGAACATCCCCTTGACCCGGGCCGGACGCGCGGTGGTCACGAAGCGTGTCTTCTTGCCGTCGTCCCGGGTGATGGGCTTGGGGTCGTCGGGCTCGTCGGGGTTGCCGTGGTGCGGCGCCACGTAGTTGGCCCACAGGAAGAACGGCCGGTCGTCGCCCGCCTGCTCGGCGACGATCCCGGCGGTGAGGTCCCCGAACACCTCGGACTGGTAGCGGCCGGGCTCCAGGTAGAACTGCCCGTCGTCGTTGAGCGTGGTGTTGAAGAACCGGTAGGTGCCGCCGTCCTGCGGGTGGCCGGCTTCGAGGCCGCCGTCGATCGCCCCTCGCCAGTCGGTCCATCCCGGCGGGACGTAGGTCTTCGAGTCCGGTGCGCTGCCGTCGGGAGCGGGCTGCGTCCCGTAGCCGTTGAGGTACTTCCCGAGGAAGACCGTGTCGTAGCCGGCCGCCTGCAGCCACACGGGCAGCGTCTGCTGGTCCCTCAGGGCCTGGAAGCCCCATGGCTCCTGGTGCGACCACACCTTGTGGTTGTGGGTGTAGAGCCCGGTGAGGAACGAGGACCGCGACGGGCAGCAGAGCGGGTACGGCGAGAACGCGTTGTCGAACGTCACGCCCTGACCACCGACCAGGGCCTGCGTCCTCGGCATGAACCGGAGGTCGTCCTCGCGCATGTCGTCGAGCGTGATCACGACGACGTTGGGTTGCCCCGCCGCCAGCGACGCCGGCGCAGCCTCCCCGGAGGCGGCCGCATCGACCTCGCTGACGACGGTCGTCCCGAGGGTCAGGAGCGCGGCGCCGATGACAGCGAGAACGAGAAGGACGCGACGCATGACTACCCCCGAGCAGGTCGACCGACATGATTGTCGATCAACTTACTACAACAAGCCGGTCGGCGGGGGCCGACCCGACCGAGAGCGCCGAGAGACCGACCGCCGAAGCGACCGGCCCCTCGGGTCCACCCCCCGACCGAGGTCAGCCGCCGAGCGCCTCCGCGGCTGCCACCACGTCGACGAGGCCGTAGCCCTTGTCGAACGAGGTCGTGCCGAGCGGTGCCGTCTCGTAGGGCGCGCCGAAGGCGTACTTGTGCGCCGTCGACTTGATCGCGTCCTCGACCTCGCCCGGCGTGGCCGTCGGTTCGTCCTGGAAGAGCTGGGCGACGATGCCGGCGATGTGCGGGGCGGCCATCGACGTACCGCTGATCGTGTTGAACGTGCCGATGTCGGTCGCCTCGGGTCCGTTCCTGGGGTCGAGCCCGGTGGCGCAGATCGCCAGGTACAACCGGCACGAGGAGGTGATCGTGTCGCCCGGAGCGGAGATGTCGGGGTACGTCGACGGTTCGCCGGCCCGGCCGCGCGAGGAGAACTCGGACACCTCGCCGTCCCGGGTGCCGGACTCGAGGTCGTTGTAGGACGCCACCGAGATCACGCCGCCGGTCGGGTCCTGCCCTGGCGGGTTGGAGAAGCTCTCGGTGCCGTCGCCACCGTCGTTGCCGTTGGCCCACACGGTGGCCACGCCCTCGGCGGCCAGCGCGCGCTGCAGCTTGACGGTCGCCGACTCCGGGTCGAAGGCGCCGCCCCCGGTCGGGCCGTAGGAGTTGTTGGTGACCTTGATCGGTGGGCACTCGGCCGTGGGGACACCATCGCCGCACGGCGCCTCGTGGTTCTCCAGCACCCAGTTGAGGGCGGCGTCGGCGCCGAGGATCACCAGTGCCGCGCCCGTCGAGAGCGACACCAGCCTGGCGCCGGGCGCCGCCCCGTGCAGCGTCGACCCGTCGGACAGCGTGGTCGGCCGGCCTGCCACGATGCCGGCGACGTGGGTGCCGTGCCCGCCGACGGCGAGCGTGTCGGTGTCGACCGAGGTCGGCAGGTCGAGCACCTGGCAGGCGGCCTCGAGCGGGTCGCAGAGGACCTTCTGGTTGGAGACGACCGCGGAGCTGCCGTCGGCCTCGGTGAGGTAGGGATGCGTCGGGTCGACCCCGGAGTCGATGACGCCCACGGAGACGCCATGGCCGCTGAGCGCGGAGCCGTCGGCGCCGGTCAGGGTGCGGTAGGCCTCGTCGCCGCGGGTGGCGGTGTTGGACGTGGTCTGGGCCAGCTCGATCGGCTGGTTGCCCTCGAGGTAGGTGACCCCGGGGACGGCGCGGGCGGCGGCGACCTGTGCCTTGGTGCCGCGCGCCACCACGACACCGATCCGGTCGAAGCTCATGGTGCGGGTGAGCCCCGCGACGCGGACGGCCCGCTCGGCTGCCGCGAGGTCGGTGCCGTGCACCAGCACGGTGGTCCGCTCGGTGAGGGTCAGGTCGGAGAGCTCGCCGCGCAGGAAGTCCTGCACCGGCGCGAGGCCGTCCAGCAGGCCGGCCGAGGGGGCGGGGGCGGCGGTGGCGGGGAGCGAGACAACGGTCGCGAGGGCGGCGGCGAGGCCGATCCCGAGACCGGTGCGCGACAGTCGGCGCATGCAGGGGTCCTCCTGGTCGGGCCGGGTCGGTGCCCGGCATGACCGGTACAACGTCCGGGGGCCCGATTGGTCACGCGGGAGCCGTCCGACGGGGCCTCGGTCAGGCCCTAGAGTGGCCGGCGTGCCGACCCGTCCCGTCGAAGTCCCACCCGGATCCCCGGCCGAGATCGCCGAGTCCTTGACGGCCGCGTTCGCCGACGAGCACGGCCGGCAGCCCGACGGCGTGTACGCCGCACCCGGGCGGGTCAACCTGATCGGCGAGCACCTCGACTACAACGGCGGACGGTGCCTGCCGATCGCGCTCCCGCACGCCTGCTTCGTGGCGACGGGACGGCGCACCGACGACCTCGTCACGGTCCGCAGCCTGCAGTCCGAGGACGGCTGGGCGGGCCGTGTCGCGGACGTCACGCCCTCGTCGGTGTCGGGCTTCGCCGCCTACGTCGCGGGCGTGCTGTGGGCGCTGCACGGCGACCACGTCACGGTCCCCGGTCTCGACCTGGTGGTCGACGGACGCGTGCCCCTCGGCGCCGGGCTGTCCAGCTCGGCGTCGCTGGAGGTCGCGGTGGCCATCGCAGCCTGCGACGCCGCCGGCCTCGACCTCGACGACACGCTCCGCGACCGGATCGTCACCGAGTGCATGCGCGCCGAGAACGACGTGGTCGGCGCCCCCACCGGCGGGATGGACCAGGCGATCGCCGCCTTCGCCCGGCGCGGACACGCGCTGCTGATCGACTTCGGCACCGGCAGCCGTCGGCACGTGCCGTGGGATCCGGCCGCCGCCGACCTGACCCTGCTGGTCATCGACACGCGCGTCCAGCACACGCTCTCCGACGGCGCGTACGGCGACCGGCGCGGCGAGTCCGAGGCCGCCGCTCGTGCCCTCGGCGTACCGTCCCTGATCGACCTGGAGGACGCCGCCCTCGACCGGCTCGACGACGAGATGCTCCGCCGCCGGGCCAGGCACGTAGCCACGGAGGACGTCCGGGTGGGTTCGATGGTCGAGGCGCTCGAGTCCGGCGACCTCGCGTCGGTGGGGCCGCTGCTGACCGCCTCGCACGTGTCCCTGCGCGACGACTACGAGGTGTCCTGCGAGGAGCTCGACGTGGTCGTTGAGACCGCCCTGTCCGCCGGCGCGTTCGGGGCCCGGATGACCGGCGGCGGCTTCGGCGGCTCCGCGATCGCGCTGGTGCCGACCGACCGGGTCGAGCTGGTGGGGCAGGCCGTGGGCCGTGCGTTCGTGGACCGCGGCTGGGACCTGCCGGCCGTCCTCGAGGCGCCCGCGTCCGCGGCGGCCGCCCGCGTCTCGTGACGGCAGCTGCGGGCGCCCGCCCCACCGAGACCGCGGTGATCGTCCCGGTGCCGGCCACCGAGCCGGTCGTTGCGGGTCTGCGGCGGCGGCTCGACCGCGCCGCCGCGTGGGGAGTGCCGGCGCACGTGACCGTGCTGTACCCGTTCGTCGGACCGGGGCAGGTCGACGACGCCCTGGTCGGCCGGATCGCGGACCTGACCCGGGACGTCCCGGCGTTCGACTGCACGTTCGGTCGCTGCGGCTGGTTCGACGACGACGTCCTGTGGCTGGTGCCCGATCCCGACCGGCCGTTCCGAGACCTGACGGCCGCGTTCGTCGACGCCTTCCCCGACCACCCGCCGTACGGCGGCGACTACCCGGACGTGGTCCCGCACCTGACCGTCGGGCACCGCTCGTCGGCATCGCCGGCAGAGCTCCGGGCTGCCGAGGCGGAGCTCACCGGCAGGCTGCCGCTGACCGCACGGATCGACCACGCGACGCTCATCGCCGGCAACGACGAACCGGGCTCGTGGCACACCGTGGCCGTGCTGCCCTTCGGACCGGAGGCCTGACGTCGGCCGGGCGGCGTCTCAGGTGGCGCTGACCCCGCCGATCCGGCCCTCGCGGAAGGCGTCGACGAACAGCGCGTGGTCGGAGCGGACCCGGTCGGCGTAGGCCACCGCGAAGTCGGTGAGGTCGGCGACGAACTCCCGGCGCCGACCTTTCAGCACGGCGCAGATCGCCTCCTCGGTCTGGAAGGTCACGAGGTCCTGGTCGCTGTCCTCGTCGCTCGCGCAGTGCACCTTCGCGGTGGCGCGTCCGAGCGACTTGACCACGTCGGTCATCTCGTCGGGCTCTGTGAGCGAACCCCAGTCGAGGTCCGCCTCGTACGGCGAGATCTCGGCGACGACGTACCCGACGCCGTCGATGCTGGTGTAACCGAGCAGCGGGTCGGTGTGCACCTGCAGCGCGCGCTGGCTGACGACCGTGCGGTGGCCCTCGTGCTCGAAGTACTTCTCGACCTCGGCGCTGTCGACGAACCTGCTGACGGCCGGCACGTTGGCCTGCTTCATCGACAGCACGACATCGTTGTCGAGCGACTGGGTGTAACCCTCGACCAGCACGTTGTAGGCGGGGAGTCCCGCGCTGCCGATCCCGAACCCGGTGCGGCCGACCACGTCGCGCACGTCGTAGAACAGCTCACGGTCGATCCGCTTGGACTCCGGGATGGTCTCCAGGTAGGAGTCGAAGGCTGCACCCACCTTCTTGCGCTCCGCCTTGCCGAGGCGTCGTACCCCGGCGTCTTCGCGGAAGACCCGCACCGCCCCGTCGAGGCGTGTCACCGAGTCGAGGAGAGCGACCCTGCTGAACAGCCGAGCCGCGACGAGGATGTCGTGCACCGGTCCCTCTGTGTTGCCGAGGTGCAGGGCGAAGTCGTCGTCGTGCTCGCGGTCCAGGTAGTGAGTCACCTGGGCGACGTACGCCCGCAGGTATGTCGCCACCAGCGACCGGATCGCCTCCTCCGGCAGGGCCTTCTGCCAGCCGAGCAGGGCCAGGCTCGCGACGAACCGGCGCAGGTCCCAGGAGAAGTGCCCGATGTAGGCCTCGTCGAAGTCGTTCACGTCGAAGACCAGCCGGCCGTCGGAGTCCATGTAGGTGCCGAAGTTCTCGGCGTGCAGGTCGCCGTGGATCCACACGGCACCGGTGCGCTCGTCGGCCCACTCGTCCTTCGTCGCGGTCATGTCCGCGTAGAACAGGCAGGCCGAGCCCCGGTAGAACGCGAACGGGTCGGCGGCCATCTTGCGGAACTTCCCGCGGAACGCCTTGGGATCCGCCGTCATCAGCGCGGCGAAGGCGTCCTCGAGCACGTCGATGATCAGCTGCTGTCGGGCCTTGCGGGTGGGGCGAGCCATGTCGGCAAATCTAGACGCGCGGGAGCGCGAGACCGGAGTCCTTCAGCTCCAGGGCGGCAAGTGCGCGTACGACGGGCGCGTCCCCGTCGCGCCACGCGCGCACCGGGTCGTCGCTGATCCGTGCGAGCCTGTGCATGGGCTGGTTGCTCATCGCCCGCAGCGCGAACAGGTCGAGATCGGCCGTGGAGTCGATGAACCGCTTGCCAGCGGTGGCCTCGCGGACGAACCGCCAGCGCAGCGGCAGCCACACCGCCAGCACCACCAGGATCGGCACCGCCCCCACGCACAGGGCGAGCCAGAAGGCGAGGGTCTGCACCGCCTCGACCTGGGCCGCGCCGGCGGCGGCGATCTGGTCCGCGGCGTCGCCGGCGCCGTCGAAGGGCACCCGCGCCTCGTCGCCGACCAGGGGCAGGTCGCCGACCGAGCTGCCCGCGTCGCGCAGGCGGCCCGCCAGCCCGGTGCCGGCCGCCTCGATCTGCTCCCCCGGCGTCGCCAGCGCCAGGGTCGCGTCGCGCACGACCAGGGCCAGCTTCACCCAGAGTGCCGCCCACAGCACGAGGAGCAGGTCGCCCAGCACCTGCCGGGCCTGTCGCCCGGGGGCGTCCGCGTAGAGCTTCATGGGCAGCATCGTCCCCTGTTGACCGCGGATCACGCGTCGGAGCACCATCGGGCGCATGGCCCTGCGGCTCGGCACCCACCTGATGTCCCTGCACGACCGGATGCTCTACGAGCCGGTGACGCGCCGGATCCGCTGCCATCTCGACGGCGTGACGGTGTGCGACACCACCGGCGCGGCGCTGGTGTGGGAGCCGCGGCGCGTCGTCCCCATGTACGCCGTACCGGAGGTGGATGTCGTCGCGCGGCTCGTGCCCACCGAGCCTGCACCCGTGCCCGACGACCTCCCGCCGATCCTCGGACCGGTCAACTTCGGGCTGCACCTCGACCCCGGCACCAGCCTCGACGTGGTGGTGGGCAGCACCGTGCTCGAGGGCGCGGCGTACCGGCCCGACGACCCCGACCTGGCCGGCCTGGTCGTGCTCGACTGGCACCCGTTCGAGTGGACGGAGGAGGACCACCCGGTGATGGGACATCCACACGACGCCTTCAAGCGGATCGACGTGCTGCCCAGCGGCCGACACGTCGTGGTGTCCCTCGACGGGGTGGTGCTCGCCGACACCCGCGACGCCTACGCGCTGCACGAGACGCTCATCCCGGTCCGGTGGTACGTGTCCGCATCGGACGTGCGCATGGAGCACCTCGTCCCCTCACCGACGACGACGGTGTGCGCCTACAAGGGGCAGGCGTCGTACTGGTCGCTTGCCGACGGCCGGCGCGGCGGGCGTGACATCGCCTGGACCTACCGGGACCCGCTGCACGACGCGTTGTGGGTCAAGGACCGGATCTGCTTCTACAGCGAGCGCACCGACCTGACCCTCGACGGTAAGACGGTCCCCCGCCCGGTCACACCGTGGTCGTCACCGCAGGACCAGGCGCGGTTCTGACCTGGTGCCCTACTCCGACGGCTGCGGCGTCTCGCAGTCCTCGACCTTCGGGTTGAGCCCTACGTAGTTGAGCGGTCCCGCCACAACGGTCAGCGCGATCGTGCCCGCCTCGCCGCAGTCGGTCGGGTCGCCGGAGTAGTAGCCGCGCTGGTACCCGGCCACGGCCCCGATCAGGAGCCAGATGACGACGATGATGCCTCCGATGCGCATGTGCACCTCCTGCCGCGACGTTCCCCGCCGGTCTCCGGCGCAAACGCACGCGCCTATTTCAGCTCCGCGGACGTCTTCCCGAGCAGGCGACGGGCCACGATCAGCTGCTGGATCTGCTGGGTGCCCTCGAAGATGTCGAGGATCTTGGAGTCGCGGGCCCACTTCTCCAGCAGGTCGTGCTCGCTGTAGCCGACGCTCCCGGCGAGCTCGACGCAGCGCAGCGTGATCTCGTTGCCGGCCCGGCCGGCCTTGGCCTTCGCCATCGACGCCTCGAGCGAGTTGGGCTTGCGGTTGTCGGCCATCCAGGCAGCCTGGAGGGTGAGCAGGTACGCCGCCTCCCAGTCCGCCTCGAGCTGGAGGTACGTCGCGGCGGCGGCCGACTGGGTCAGCGCCGGCCGGTCGTAGTCGATGTCGACGCCGGCCTGCCCGAGCAGCTCACGGGTGAGCTCCAGCGACGCTCGCGCGCACCCGACCGCCATCGCCGCGACGAGGGGCCGGGTGTTGTCGAAGGTCGCCATCGCGCCCGCGAAGCCCTGCTTGTCGTCGACCTCCGGAGTGCCGAGGAGGTTCTCCCTGGGCACTCGGCAGCCCTCGAACCGGATCGTCGCGGTGTCGGAGGCGCGGATCCCGAGCTTGTGCTCGAGCCGCTCCACGGTCATCCCGGGCGTGCCCTTCGGCACCACGAACGACTTGATCGCGGCCCGGCCGAGACCCTTGTCGAGGGTCGCCCAGACCACCACGTGGTCCGAGCGCTCGCCCGAGGTGACGAAGATCTTCTCCCCGTCGAGGACGTAGTGGTCGCCGTCCAGCCGGGCGGTCGTCGAGATGTTCGCGGAGTCCGAGCCGGTGCCCGGCTCGGTGATCGCCATCGACGCCCACACCCCCTTGAACCTCTCGGCCTGCTCGTCGTCGGCCACCGAGGCGATCGCGGAGTTGCCGAGCCCCTGCCGGGGCATGGACAGCAACAGGCCGACGTCGCCCCAGCACATCTCCATGACCGACAGGACCGACGCCAGGTGGGTGCCGTTGACGGTCGAGCCATCGCCCTCCGTGGTCGAGCTGCTCTCGTCGCGTCGTACGCCCGACGCGCCGGCGCCGCTCGCCTGGCCGGACTCCGACAGCCCGTCGATCATCGCGGCGAGCATGTCGAGCTCCTTGGGGTACTCGTGCTCGGCGGCGTCGTACTTGCGGCTGATCGGCCGCAGCATGTTCATCGCGACCTGGTGGGCCTGGTCGCGCAGCTGCACGAGCTTCTTCGGGTCGTCCAGGTTGATGGTCATACGAGGACACCGCCTTCCATCACGCCGATCGCTCTGAGGTCGCGGTACCACCGCTCCACCGGGTGCTCCTTCACGAAGCCGTGGCCACCGAGCAGCTGCACCCCGTCGAGGCCGATCTTCATGCCCTTGCTCGCGCAGAGGTGGCGCGCCAGCCCGATCTCCCGGGAGGCGTCCTTGCCGGCGGCGACCCGCGCCGCGGCCTTGTACGTGAGCAGCCGCATGGCCTGCAGCTCGATCGCCATGTCGGCGACCATGAACGCCACCGACTGGCGGTGAGCGACTGGCTCGCCGAACGCCTCGCGCTCCTTGACGTACGGCGTCACGTGGTCGAGCACCGCCTGACCCGTGCCGACGGCCAGCGCACACCAGGCGAGGCGTGAGAGCCGCACGCACTCGGCGTACGTCGCGCCGTCGTCGCTCCCGAGCACAGCGTGGGTCGGGACGCGCACGTCC
>NZ_DASSCL010000111.1:0-31220 GCF_035697785.1 Nocardioides sp. | reverse complement strand
CACTATCGGCGGCATGCTCGGAGTCTCGCCGCGTCAGGTCTGGCCGGCTGCCGGTGTGTCATACAGGAGCCGCCGAACGGCCGCCCGGGAGGCGAGGAGAGCGATGACGAGCAACGTCACGGGTACGAAGCCACCCAGGCTCACGGCGTCGCCGAAGACGACGTCGACCAGCTTGAGGACGACGAGCTTGCTGCCAGCCGCGACCGCCCACAACGCCACGGCAGCTGAGGCCTTGGCGGCGCGCGTGCGCGATGCGCGGAGCGTGGTGATGATGCGGGCCTTGAGGAGGAGGACCAGTTCCAGAGCGATCTTTAGAAGACCTGCCGTGAGCAGCGAGAGGGTGAAACTTTCGCTAATCACCGATGGGACGTACTCGATCGCGAGATTCAGGACGACGACATAGACGAAGAGGTCGATGACGTCGGCAGGCCGGGCGCGGAGCCACCGTCGCACGGGACCTCGCGGGCGACGAGGTTCCCCGGGGTCCGTCGGCCCATGCCTCTCAGTCACGGCACGATCTTGGGGCACGTCATGCTCGGACAGCCAGTTGCAGCGATTGCAAGACCCTGACATCGGCATCAGAGTGAAAGTCCGCGTCCCCGACGCGGAAATGACGCGGGTCGGCGAACGCCTGAACCGCCGGGCATGGAGTGGATGTGTGCGTGCTACTTCTCGCCATGGCGTTGGAGTGAGCTGGGGCGTGGCGCGGCTCGAGCAGGGCTAACCGCCGCGGCAGCAGTCGCTGGTGACGTGTTTGTGGGTCGTGAGGTCACAGTGGTCGGGCACACGACTGCGAGTCATGACCGAGTGGTGCCGAGGTCACGGTCGACCCATCGGGTGGCGAATGGGGGTCCGAAGACCCCCAATCGCAACCTCTGTGAACGTGGCCTTCTTAGCGTGCGGGCGTGGCCCGGAAAACTGCTACCCGGACGTCGCCGTTCTTGTCTTCGATCTCGGCGATGAACGCCAGCTGGCCGGAGTCGTTGAGTCCCTCTTCGCAGAATCTGAGGCTTCCAACGGTGCCGCCATCTAGCTTGTCACCAGGTCGGATCACCCGGTTCTTCTTGGGGTTGGGGCCGACAAAGATGGCAGGGAATCCGAGGGTATCTGCGTCCAGGGTGGCGCTGAACGCGACCGCCCCGGTGTTGTTGAGGGCGTAGCTGTCGAAGATGTTGAACGCTCCCGATGAGTCGACAACGCTCGTGGCGGGGCCGCCGTTGCCCGTCACGATCCTCCTCCCTTCGAATCCGGTCGCCTCGACGAAAGTCGTCTGCCAGACCACGGTTCCGCCGTTGTTGAGCAGCGGGGGCGTAGCAGCCGACGGTGGGTTGGCTGCCGAAATCGTCGTGAAGCTTTGCTCCTGACCCCTGAAGATGTCCTGGCGGAACGTTCCCTGGATCTCATCCAAGAAGGCGATGTCACCGAGGTTGTTGATCGAGGGGCGATCCTCAGTGGCGTTGAAGCGAGCCGCGCTGCCGTCCACGGATGCATCCTGCGTGCTCAGGTAGTGGGTGGTGGTAGTCGCACCGTCAGTTCCTGAGAAGAGACCCCTCGCACCGGAGCCGAGTCGACCGTCGAACGCCACCTCACCGGTGTCGTTGATCGACGTGTTGTTGCCGAAGGAAGCGAACCCCTGCGTGCTAGTTGTGGCGATCGTCGTCAAGGTGGTGCCGTCGCCTCGCAGGATCATTGACGGTCCGCCGGCGGACAGTATCGCTCCGAACGAGACCTGACCGGAGTCGTTCATCGACGGGTTACCGTTGGCGAGCAGGGCGCCACTTCCCAGCGCCACCTCGACGATGGGCGTCAAGCCCCCCGCCGCGTTCGCTCGATAGATGCCATCGGCAGCCCCGCGTTCCGACTTGAACGCGATGTCTCCTCGGGTGTTGATCGAGGGACAGCTGATCCTGAGAGTTTGCGGATTGAAGCCGTCGGCGGTGCTGGCCACCTTCGTGAACACGTAGGCACCCGCCGCATGAGCGGGAGCCGCGAAAACCGACAACATCGCCACCATCGCCAAGGCAACCAAAGTGGCGAATGTTCTGCGGGCGCGCTTCCCGCCCGGATAATCGATCAGGATGAGTCGTCGAAGAGGCCATCGCTGGGACTTGGCCCCATACCTGGGCGCAGCTGTGGGTTGCGACATGTTGATCCCTCGCGTGGGCCGCGACGTGGGAGCCCTGAGGCTCCACGCGGCCCAGCGGCGCCCAGGCAGGCAGACCCGATTGAGCCGTCTCGCCTTGACCTGGCCACTGCATCGGCTGGCCGGCGCAACCGACCCCCGTATCCGCCTGACGCTAGCCGCCGGCTCCGGCACCGCACAGGTGGGCGATGGTCGTAGTACCGGGCCGGGCTGACGATCAACCCCAGCTGGGCAACTAGGCGATCGAGCTCCGCCGCACGGCTCGGGCGCTGTAACGGCCGCGGCCACAGCGACGTCGGCTCGGGTTCGGAGGGCTCTCACGTCATGCAGGGCCTCGCGGGCGGTCGCCGGCGCCGGCCATTTTCACCCGTCGCACAATGCGAGGCGACCAGCTGAGCGAGCTGTCGCGGCGGAAAGACGGGACCTGGAGCGCACGGATCGCGGCATGAGACTGCGTTTCAGGCACCTGCGCTGGGAGCCACCCTGCGCACCATCACGCAGTTGCCCTGTCCCTTGGGCCGGTCGTAGGTGAAGCCCTCGCGCTCGTACATCGTGCGCGTGCCGTTGTAGAGGAACGACGAGTTCTTCTTGCGAATCCCGCCGGTGTCGTGCGGGTAGCCCTCGACCACGCCGCCACCGGCCTGTGCGATCAGCTCGACGGCTCCACGCAGGGCGATTGCGGCCAGGCCCTGACCGCGATGCCCGCGCTCGACCAGGATGCAGGTGACCCGGTAGTCGGGCAGTCGCTCAGCCGTGGCCAGGTACTCCTTGCGGTGCTGAATGTCCGGCAGTTCTTCGGGTGACCCGTACTCCGCCCAGGCGACGGCCCGGTCGTCGTCGTAGACCAGCGCCGCGTGCGCGATCCCGTCGGCCACCAGACGTTGCTTGAGCGCCCGCCGCGCCTCGCGGCTCTGGTCCTTCTCCGCGCAGTCGGGATGGAACTTGGTGCACCAGCATCCGGCGAACATGCCCCCGTTCCGCTCGACGAGAGCGGCGAAGTCGCCGAACGTCTCCGACGTGAGTGCCTTGATCGTGAAGTCGGACATGCTGGCAACCTAACCGGGATTGCGGACGCTCGGCGTCCGGTAGCCGAGCCCGCTTCACGCCCGCTCATCGGCATGTCCGGCATAGCGCCTGCGTGGCGCGCCGCCGCCGATCGGCACGTCCTGTCAGTCCGCCTCATCCCTCAGGGACAACGCCTCGAGCAGAGCCACCGTCGCCTCGACGTCTGGGAGTCCCGCGCACTCGTCGGCCATGGCGCGGGCGCGATCTGCCATCTCTTCGTCCGCCAGGGCCGTCTGGATCGTCTCGCGGATGCTCTCCGAGGTGGCGGTCGCCGCATCGAGTGTGCGCGCCAATCCGAGCTCGACCGCCCTACGCGCGTTGTGCGGTTGGTCCGCACCCAGCGGGAGAAGGACCGACGGGAGACCGTGGGTGAGCGCACCCAGCAGGGCGCCGGATCCGCCGTGGGAGACGACCAGGTCGGCGCGGCCCAGGACCTCGTCTTGCGGAACGAATCGCTCGATGCGCACGTGGTCGGGTTGCGGACCGAAGTCCGTCGGTGCGATGTGGTGGCCGACCGTGACCAGGACGTCGGCATCCAGCCCCGCAACGCCCGCGAGAAGCCGCTCGAACAGATCGCCGGACTCCGTGCTGAAGACGGTCCCGAGCGTGAGGTAGATCCGTGGCCGGCGACCGGGTCGAGCCGTCATCTCGACGTGGGGACCGGCCCTGTACGCGCAAACGTCAGCGGGAAGAGGCACGGGTGATGCAGGACTGCGGAAGGACGGCGGGAAGGGAGAAAGCACCAGGCCACGAGTCAGCATGCGAAGTCCCGGATCAGGAGGGAGCCCGTGCTCGGCTCGGACCGCGTCGAGCCGAGGCGTCACCAGGTCGGGCCGGATGAGGGTTCCTGCCGCCAGCACCAGAACCTGCGCGACCGGCAGACCACACACCTCGGCCGCGATGGCCGATCCGAAGTCCGCCTCGTCGCGGACGACCACGTCGGGTTGCCAGTCGCGGCAGTGCTCGAGGATCCGTGTCGCGTGTCGGCGGGCACCCTTGTCGGCGAAGTTCTGGGCGAACTCCAGTTCCGCGGCACGCGCGTCGGCCGGAGGCAAGGGTGCGACGTCGCGCATCGGGGGCGGCTCATCGGCGGGCCGCGGCGGGCTCGTCGCGAGAGCCTGGAAACCGAGCGCTTCGACCTGCGTGGTGAGCCGGCCCGACCCCGCGACCGCGACCTCGTGCCCCGCCCGGACCACGGCGCGAGCGATGGGCACCAGGGGGTAGAAGTGTCCGAGACCGCCGATGTAGCTGAAGAGCACGCGCATCGCGGCATCACGCTAGCAGCGCTCAGAGGTCCGACCTGTGGGGCGAGCGGCGCCTTCGACGCGCGCGCGAGGTCAGTTGCGCTTGCGCCGGTCCTTCCGCGACTGCGCCCGCCGTCGCTTGCGTTCCTTGCGCTCGGCGCTCCCGGACGAGGTCCGCGAGGCGGAGTCGGTCCCGGAGTGCCGATGGGACTCGTCGCCGGACGTGGCCTGTCGTGAGCGCTGAAGCAGCACAGCCGCCACGAGCACGACGGCCAGCACGGCGAAGATGACGATGTAGAACACGATCGCTCCTCTCGCTCGACCCGCCACGACCTTAGGACGCCGCGGCGACCTCGAGCTCCTTGATGCCCCACGGCGAGCCGTAGGCCGTGAGCAGGTCGAGGAACGGCTGCGCGTCGAACGCCTCCGGTCCCAGCACGCCGGTGCCCGACCAGGTGCCGTCGGCCATAAGTTCCAGGGCGACCACGGGGTTCACCGCGGTCTGCCAGACCACGCACTGGTGGCCGTACTCCTTCATCGACCACTCGTTGTCCACCAAGTGATAGAGGTACGTCGACCGTGGCGAGCCGTCCTTGCCGGTGCCGGTCACCCACAGCCCGGCGCACGTCTTGCCCCTCATCTTGTCGCCGAGCGTCGCCGGGTCCGGCAGGCAGGCGGCCACCACGTCGCGCGGCGAGACCTCCACGCCACCGACCCGCACCTTGTCGGTGCGGTCGAGCCCGAGCTTGTGCAGCGTCTTGAGCACGTCGATGAACTCGTCGCCGAGGCCGTACTTGAACGTCACCCGCTTCGCGTCCACCCACCGCGGCATCAGGAGCACCTCCTCGTGCTCCACGTTCACGCACTCGACCGGACCGATCCCCTCGGGGAAGTCGAAGACCTCCGGCTCGCTGAACGGCGGCGTGGTGAACCAGTCGCGGCCCTTCTCCCAGACGACAGGCGGGTTGAGGCACTCTTCGATCGTGGTCCAGATCGAGAAGGACGGCGCGAACTCATAACCCTCCACCGCGAGGTTGGCGCCGTCACGCACCCCGAGCTCGTCGATGTCGCTGAAGAGGTGATCGGCGGCGTACCGCGCGAACACGTCGGACAGGCCCGGCTCCACGCCGATGCCGCACAGCGCCAGGCGCCCCGCGGACTCCCACTCCCCCGCCTTGTCGAACTGCTCGTCGCCGAGCTTTACCCCGACCTTCGAGTACGGCGCGTCGGCGTGCGGGCGCGACAGGCTCATGGCCATGTCGAGGTAGTCCACCCCGGCCGCGAAGGCACCGTCGAAGATCGGCATCACGAACCGCGGGTCCACCGCGTTCATCACGTGCGTCGCGGAGTGCTCACGCACGAGCGCCTCTACCGACTCCGCCGACGACGCGTCCACCTGCGCGGCGACGAACCGGGGGTCGGTCGCGGCGGCACGCTCGGCCCGCGATACGTCGTAGTCGGCGACCACGATCTGCTCGAAGAAGTCCCGCCGCGCCGCGATCGCGGCGAAGGCCGCGCCGACGCCACCGGCGCCGACGAGGAGGATCCTCATCCGCCGATGTAGGACATCACGTGCTTGACCCTCGTGTAGTCCTCGAGGCTGTACATGGACAGGTCCTTGCCGTAACCGCTGTGCTTGAACCCGCCGTGCGGCATCTCCGAGATGAACGGGATGTGCGTGTTGATCCACACCACCCCGAAGTCCAGCCTCTTCGCCATCCGCATCGCACGGCCGTGGTCCTTGGTCCATACGCTCGATGCGAGGCCGTACTCGACCCCGTTCGCCCACCGCAGTGCCTCGGCCTCGTCGCTGAACTTCTGCACGGTGATGACCGGCCCGAAGATCTCGTTCTGGATCTGCTCATCGTCCTGCTTGAGGCCGGACAGCACGGTCGGCTCGTAGAAGAAGCCCTTGTCGCCCTGACGCTTGCCGCCGATCTCGAGGTTCGCGTGGTCCGGCAGCCGGTCGACCATCCCGCTGACCCGGTCGAGCTGGTTGGGGTTGTTCAGCGGCCCGTACAGCACGTCCTCGTCGTCGGGCATCCCCGTCCTCGTGCCCTTGGCGGCCTCGGTGAGGGCCGCCACGAAGTCACCGTGTACGCCGGGTCCCGCGAGCACGCGGGTCGCCGCCGTGCAGTCCTGACCCGCGTTGAAGTAGCCGGCCTCGGCGATCGACGTCGCCGCCGACTCGACGTCCGCGTCGTCGAACACGATGACCGGCGCCTTGCCGCCGAGCTCGAGGTGCACGCGCTTCAGGTCGGCCGCGGCGGAGCCGGCCACCTCCATGCCGGCCCGCACGGAGCCGGTGATCGAGACCATCTGCGGGGTCTTGTGCTCCACCAGCTTCCGGCCGGTGTCCCGGTCACCGCAGACCACGTTGAGCACGCCCGGGGGCAGGAACTCCGCCGCCAGCTCGGCCAGCAGCGTGGAGGAGGCGGGCGTGGTGTCCGAGGGCTTGAGGACCACCGTGTTGCCGGCGGCCAGCGCCGGGGCGATCTTCCAGATCATCATCATCAGCGGGTAGTTCCACGGGGTCACCTGCCCGACGACGCCGATCGGCTCGCGCCTGACGAACGACGTGTGGTCCTCCATGTACTCCCCGGCGGACTTGCCCTCGAGGAGACGGGCCGCGCCGGCGAAGAAGCGGAAGTGGTCGGAGGCGTAGGGCATCTCCTCCGACATCGTCAGACCGAGCGGCTTGCCGGTGTCCTTGCACTCGACCGCGTTGATCTCGTCGACCCGCGAGTCGATCGCGTCGGCGATCTTCAGCAAGGCGTTGGACCGGTCCTTCGGGGTCGCGTTCCCCCACGCCTCGAACGCGTTGTCCGCCGCGGCGTACGCGCGGTCAACGTCCTCGGCAGCCGACATCGGCGCGGTCGCGTAGACCTCGCCGGTGGTCGGGTCGATGACGTCGTAGGTCTCCCCCGATGCCGCGTCGACGAGCTCGCCGTTGATCACGTTGCGGAAAGCCTTGTCAGCCATGCCCCATCCCATCTCGGTCGTGGTCCCGGTCAGGGCGAGCCTAGCCAGGCGGCAACTGATTCGGTAGGGCGCGACCCGTGCCAGCAACGAATTCTTCACCCACACGTCGATCGACCACTCGGTCTCGACACTCAGGACGCGCTGAACACCTCGACGCCGCCCACGTACGTGCGCACCACCCGGGCCGCCCCGACCTCCCCAGGGTCCCCCGGGAACGGGTCCCGGTCGAGCACCGCAAGGTCCGCGAGGGCGCCCGGCTCGAGTCGGCCGGTGCCGTCGAGGTGGTTGGTGTACGCGGAGCCACTCGTGTACGCCGCGAACGCCTCGGTCAGGGTCAGTGCCTGCTCCGGGAGGAACGGCTCGGACCCGGCCCGGCCCTCCTCGCCGTACGCCGACCGGTTGACCGCGACGTGGATGGCCTGCAGCGGGTCGGGGGTCGTCACCGGCCAGTCGCTGCCCGCGGCCAGGTGTGCCCCTGACCGGCGCAGGCCGCCGAACGGGTACTGCCACCTGGTCCGCTCCTCCCCCAGGAACGGGATCGTCATCTCGACCATCTGCTCGTCGAGCTGCGCCCACAGGGCCTGCATGTTGGCGCTCACGCCGAGCGCGGCGAACCGTGGCACGTCGTCGGGGTGCACCACCTGGAGGTGCGCGATGTGGTGCCGGTTCGCCGACGGCCCGTTGGCGTCCCGCGCCGCCTCGAACGCGTCGAGCGCCTCCCGCACGGCACGGTCGCCGATCGCGTGGACGTGCACCTGGAAGCCCTCGGCGTCCAGGGCGGTGACGTGTCGGCACAGCGCAGCCGGGTCCACGAACGACAGGCCGAGGTTCTCCGTGTCGTGACCACAGCCGTCGAGGTACGGCGCGGTCAGACCGGCCGTGAAGTTCTCGGCGATGCCGTCCTGCATCACCTTCACCGAGCCGGCGACCAGCCGACCGCGCGTGCTCGCCGCTCGGCGCTCGACCAGCTCCGGGATCTGCTCGGCGCCGCGGTCCCGCTGCCACCACAGCGCTCCACGCACTCGCGCGGTGAGCTCGCCGGAGTCGACGGCGCGCAGGTACGCCGGGGTGGCGTCCGCGCCCCCGGCGTACTCGCCGAGGATCGCGTCCTGCCAGGCGGTGATGCCGAAGGAGTGCAGGTACGCCTGCGCCGTCAGGAGGCCCTGGTGGTACTCGTCGTCCGACGTCTCCGGCACCTGCCGGGACACGAGCACCATCGCGCCCTCGTGCAGCATCCCGGTCGGCGCACCGGCCGCGTCCCGCTGCACCCGCCCGTCGGCGGGATCGGGGGTCCCGGCATGCACCCCCGCCAGCTCGAGCGCCCGCTGGTTGACCCACGCGCCGTGGTGGTCGCGGTTGAGCAGCATCGCCGGCCGGTCGGGTACGACGGCCGTCAGCTCGTCGGCGGTCGGCCCCTCGGTGCCGAACTCCGACAGCGTCCAGCCGCTGCCGACCACCCAGGGCCGTTCCGGGTGTGCCGCGGCGTAGGCCCCGATCGCGTCCAGGTACTCCGCGCGCGTGGACAGCTCGCTGAGGTCGCAGCGCATCCGCTCGACCCCGCCCTGCACCGGGTGCACGTGCGCGTCCTGGAAGCCGGGCAGCACCAGCCCGCCGGCGAGGTCGACCTCCTCGACGCGCTCGCCGGAGGCGACGTACGAAGCGGCCTCGGCCTCCGCGACGACGGCGCGCACGCGGCCGTCCGCGACCACGACCGCCGCGCCCCTGCGATACGCGTGACCGTCGAAGACGCCACCGTTGCGGAGCAGCAGCACCCGACCGTCCATCAGCACTCCCCTTCCGGCCACGGAATCCGCAGCCGTCGCCCACTCTTTCACACGACATAGCCGATCCAGCGGCCCTGTCTCCACTGATTCACTTGCTTTCCCGTTCGGCCGGAGAGCAAGATGGGCCGCATGGACGACGAGACCTACGGCGACCTCCAGCGCGCCGCGCATGACCACCTGTGGATGCACTTCACCCGCCACTCGAGCTACGCCGACGCCGACGTGCCGGTGATCGTCCGGGGCGAGGGTGCCTACATCTACGACGCGAAGGGCAAGCGCTACCTCGACGGTCTGGCCGGACTCTTCGTCAACCAGCTCGGGCACGGACGCACCGACCTCGCCGAGGCCGCCGCGAAGCAGGCGAAGGAACTCGCGTTCTTCCCGCTCTGGTCCTACGCGCACCCGAAGGCGATCGAGCTCTCCGAGAGGATCGCGACGCTCGCACCCGGCGACCTCAACCGGGTGTTCTTCACCAGTGGTGGCGGCGAGGCGGTGGAGACCGCCTGGAAGCTGGCCAAGAACTACTTCAAGCTCACCGGCAAGCCCCTGAAGCACAAGGTCATCTCCCGCGCGATCGCCTACCACGGCACCACCCAGGGCGCACTGTCGATCACCGGCCTGCCGCCGCTGAAGCAGATGTTCGAGCCGCTGGTGCCCTCGACGTTCCGGGTGCCCAACACGAACTTCTACCGGTCGCCCGACCAGTTCCAGGGCGGCAACGACGGTGACCTGGAGGCGTTCGGGCGGTGGGCCGCCGACCAGATCGCGGTGGCGATCGAGAACGAGGGTCCCGACACCGTCGCGGCTGTGTTCCTGGAGCCGGTGCAGAACGCCGGCGGCTGCTTCCCGCCCCCGCCCGGCTACTTCCAGCGGGTCCGGGAGATCTGCGACGAGTACGACGTGCTGATGGTCAGCGACGAGGTGATCTGTGCGTTCGGCCGGCTCGGCCACATGTTCGGCGCGGAGCGCTACGGCTACGCCCCCGACATGATCACCTGCGCCAAGGGGCTCACCTCCGGCTACGCCCCGGCGGGCGCCATGATCGCCACCGACCGGCTGATGGAGCCGTTCCTGCGCGGCAACGAGATGTTCGCCCACGGTTACACCTTCGGCGGCCATCCGGTCTCCGCGGCGGTGGCGCTGGCGAACCTCGACGCGTTCGAGAACGAGGGTGTGCTGAAGCACGTGCGGGCCAACGAGAGCGCGTTCCGGTCCACGCTCGAGAAGCTCCTCGACCTGCCGATCGTCGGCGACGTGCGCGGCGACGGGTACTTCTACGGCATCGAGCTGGTCAAGGACAAGGCCACCAAGGAGACCTTCGACCACGCCGAGTCGGAGAAGCTCCTGTTCGGCTTCCTCTCGAAGGCGCTCTACACCGCGGGCCTGTACTGCCGGGCCGACGACCGCGGCGACCCCGTGGTGCAGCTCTCCCCGCCGCTGATCTGCGACCAGGAGCACTTCGACGAGATGGAGCAGATCCTGCGCTCGGTGCTGACGGAGGCCGGGTCGCTGCTCTGAGCGGAACCTGCCCCGGAGCGGGCCCCGAGTACGTACGGTGGGCCCATGAACCGTCCCGGGCGATTGGTCACCGGCGCCGCTGCGGCGCTCGTGCTGGTCGCCGCGGCGCTCGCGGTGAGCGGTGAGGGTGGCGGCACCGAGGACGGCTCGAGCTCGTCGTCGGTGACCACCTCCCCGTCCCCGTCGCCGACGAGCACGACGACCCCGTCCCCGTCGCCGACCCCCGACCCGTACGAGGGGATGCTGCTGCCCAACATGCGCAGCCTCAACGCCTTCCAGCTGCAGATCGAGCGGACGGGCAAGGGGCGGCTGCTCAGGTTCGCGGCGGCGCTCGCCAACCTGGGCCCGGGTCCGCTGCTGCTGCTCCCTCGTCCCGACGGTGACGGCTGCGGGCGACGACAGCATCCCGCCTTCCAGCGGGTCTACCGCGACGCCAACCTCGACGAGCGCTATCGGCTGGGTCGAGACCGGGTGGCGGGCCGCCGGCTCGAGGTCGGCTGCATGGTGCGGCACCCCACCCACGACCACTGGCACTTCGACGCGATGGCGCGCTACTCCCTGCGCCTGGCCGGCACCCACGAACCGCTGGTCGCGCGCAACAAGGTGAGCTTCTGCCTGCGTGACAACCGGCGCGTGCCCGGCAGCCCCCGCGTGGTCCGCCGTGAGCACTTCGGCGACTGCACCCGACGCACCCGCCAGGGCATCTCGCCCGGCTGGGTCGACGTTTACTCCGCGGACCTCGACGGCCAGTCGCTGCGACTCCCGCGCGGCGTCGAGGGGCGTCAGCTCTGCCTGGATCTCGAGGCCGACCCGCGCGAGGTCCTCACCGAGACCGACGAGACCGACAACGCCGCCACGATCGGGATCAGGATCAGAGGCAACCGTGTCCAGCGCACCAGCCCGGAGGCGTGCAGGTGAGCAGGGTCCCAGCCACGCGCTAGCTGTCGAACCCGAGACCGAGCCGGTCCAGGGTGCGTAGCCAGAGGTTGGGGCGACCGCCGTTGGCGTCGGCCCGGCCCATCGACCAGCGGGTCAGGTGCACTCCGGCGAAGCGCAGCGGCTCCGGAGGGAACGGCACCGGGCGCTCGCGCACCATCCGCAGCCGGGTCCGCTCGGTGTCCGCACCGTCGAGCAGGTCGAGCATCACGTCGGCGGCGAACCGGGTCGCCGCCACACCCAGCCCGGTGAACCCCTGGGCGTAGGCCACGCGCCCGTCGTACGCCGTGCCGTAGAACGCGGCGAACCGCGTGCAGGTGTCGATGACGCCGGCCCACCGGTGCGTGAACCGCAGGCCCTCGAGCTGCGGGAACGTCCGGAAGAAGTTCCGCGCGAGCAGGTCGTGGGTCGGGCCGGACTGCTCGAGGCGGGGGCGGATCCGGCTGCCGTAGTGGTAGACCGCGTCGTACCCGCCCCACAGGATCCGGTCGTCGCGGGTCAGCCGGTAGTAGTGGAACATGTTCGACGCGTCGCTGACGCCTTCCCGTCCCGACCAGCCGACCGCGGCCCGTTGCGCGGCGTCGAGCGGCTCGGTCATCAGGGCGTAGTCGTAGACGGGCACGGTCATCAGCCGCAGCCGACGGAGCAGGGACGGGAAGGCGTTCGTGGCCAGCGCCACCCGGTCGGTGCGAACCTCGCCGGACGGCGTCAGGACGCGCATCGCACGGCCGTGCCGCTCGACCGCGGTCGCGGGACTGCCCTCGTGGAGGCGGACGCCCACCCGCAGGCAGGCCGCGCGCAGCCCCCAGGCGAGCCGCGCCGGCTCGACCATCACCGTCGCGTCGGGCTCGAAGATCGCGCCGCGGTACGCCGGGCTGTCGACCCGGGCCCGGGTCGCGGTCTCGTCGAGCAGCACGGCGTTGTGCCCGGCCGCGTGCATCGACCCCGCGAGCGCGGCCAGCTCGGCGACCTCGTGGGGTGCCCGGGCCACGGTCAGCTCACCCGTGCGCTCCCAGCGGCAGTCGATGGTGTGCCTCTCCACCGTCTCGCCGATGGCCGCCAGGTTCTCCGCGCCGAGACGGTCCAGCGTGTCCATCTCCTCGGGCCAGCGCGCCATCCCGTTCGCGTGCCCGTGCGTGAGGCTCTCGGACGCGAAGCCGCCGTTGCGGCCGCTGGCCTGGTCGCCGCTGCGGCCCCGCTCGACGAGCACGACGTCGCGCGCGGGGTCGCGCTCCTTCGCGCGCAGGGCGGTCCACAACCCGGCGTACCCGCCGCCGACCACGACCAGGTCGGCGTCCTGCGGGCCGATGAGCGCCGGCTCGGGCGCCGGCCGGTCCGGGTCCTCCAGCCAGTAGGCGGCGGGCCGGGCGTCCACCAGAGACGGGTGCTGCGCGGAGACGCTCCGCCTCATCGCGCCCGGCGGCGCTGGATCAGTCCGCTCGACAGCACGAGGGCCAGGGCGACCACGAACATCGCCGTGCCGATGACGTTGACCTGCGGAGGGATGCCACGCTGGGCGGATCCCCAGACGAACATCGGGAACGTGATCGTGTTGCCGTGGTTGAAGTTCGTGACGATGAAGTCGTCGAACGAGAGCGAGAACGCCAGCAGCGCTGCCGCCACGATCCCGGGGAACACCAGCGGGAAGGTGACGCGCCAGAAGGCCTGCCACTCGTTGGCGTAGAGGTCCATGGCTGCCTGCTCGTACCGGTAGTCCAGACCCGCGAGCCGGGCCTTGACCGTCACCACCACGAACGACAGGCAGAACATGATGTGAGCGACCAGGATCGACCAGAAGCCCAGGCTTCCGGCAAGGCCGGCGGCGGTGAACAGGGCGAGCAGCGAGGAGCCCATCACCACCTCCGGCGTCGCCATCGGCAGGAAGATCAGCAGGCTGGTCGCCGCTCGCCCGCGGAACCGGTGCCGCACCAGGGCGAACGCGACGAGGGTGCCGAGCACCGTTGCGAACACCGTGGCCAGGAACCCGATCTCGAGACTCTTCACGACCGACGCGCACATCCCGGCCTCGGCACAGGGATCGGTCCAGTTGCTCCAGGTGAAGGCCTGGAACTCGTAGTTGAGCCGGCTGGTCGGGTCGTTGAACGACATCAGGATCACGAAGAAGATCGGCAGGAACATGTAGCCCAGCACCAGCAGGGCGATGAAGAGGATGACGTGGTCGGCGACCCAGCGACCGGCGCGTTGTAGGACCATCAGAGCAGATCCTCCGTCCCGGCCCGGCGCACGTAGAACAGCACCAGGCAGACGATGGCCAGCATCAGCAGCACGGAGCTCGCAGCGGCGGCCGGGTAGTCGAGCTGCACCAGGAACAGGTTGTCGATGACGTTGCCGATCATGCGTTGCTGGGGGGTGCCCAGCAGCTCGGAGTTGATGTAGTCCCCGGCCGCCGGGATGAACGTGAGCAGCGTTCCGGCCACCACGCCGGGCATCGAGAGCGGCAGGGTGATCTTGCGGAAGGACGTGAACCCGTTGGCGTAGAGGTCCTTGCCGGCCTCGATCAGCCGCGGGTCCATCTTCTCCAGGCTGGCGTACAGCGGCAGCACCATGAACGGCAGGAAGTTGTAGGTCAGGCCGGTCACGACCGCGATCGGCGTGGCGAGCAGGCGGCCGTCCTCGGGGATCAGGCTCAGGGTCTTCAGCGTCTCCACGATGAACCCGTTGTCGGACAGGATCGACTTCCAGGCGAGGGTGCGCACCAGGAAGCTGGTGAAGAACGGTGCGATCACCAGCACCAGCATGAGGTTCTTCCACCGGCCGGACTTGAACGCGATGGCGTAGGCGAGCGGGTAGCCGAGCAGCAGGCAGAAGACCGTGGCGATGCCGGCGTACAGGAAGGATCGGACGAACTGCTCTTGGTACTGCGTGAGCGCGTCGATGTAGTTGCCGAACGCGAAGGTCATCGCGTAGCCGGTGTCGAGCGAGCCGTTCGGGTCGTAGAGCGCGGTCGCGGCCAGCTGGATGGTCGGGATGATGAAGAAGACGAACAGCCAGAGGATCCCCGGCAGCAGCAGCAGGTATCCGGTCCGGCCGCGTCTCTTGGCCTGCTCGGCCTCCGCCTGTCCCGGCTCACCGGCGGCCACTCCGCCGCCGAACTGGGCGACACTCATGTCAATGCGCCGGTCAGCGCCGCGTAGCTCTCGTCACCGGCGTGCGCGTCCTGGTCCGCGTCGAGCAGGAACGTGTGCCCGGGCGACCAGTGCAGCGCCACCCGGTCGCCCACCTGGAAGCTCTCGCGCGCACCGGTGTTCTGCTCGAAGATCGTGAGCTCCTGGTTCCACGGCATCCGGACGAGGTACTGCGTGCTCACTCCGATGAAGCTCACGTCGGTGACGATGCCGCCCGGCAGCGTGTTGGCGTCGACACCCTCGTCGTGCTCGGCGTCGGCGAGGAAGACCTTCTCGGGCCGTACGCCGACCCAGACGGTGCCATCGGTGCGGCGGGCCCGGGCGACGGGAGCCATCACCTTGGTGCCGTTGACGTCGACGACCAGGTCGCTGCCTTCGGTGTCGACCACCGTCGCCTTGACCAGGTTGGACTGGCCCAGGAAGTTCGACACGAAAGTGGTGGCGGGGTTGTCGTAGAGCTCGGCGGGCTCCCCCTGCTGCTCGATCAGGCCCTGGTTCATCACCGCGACGGTGTCGGCCATCGTCATGGCCTCCTCCTGGTCGTGGGTGACATGGATGAAGGTGATCCCGACCTCGGTCTGGATCCGCTTCAGCTCGATCTGCATCTGCCGGCGGAGCTTGAGGTCGAGGGCGCCCAGCGGCTCGTCGAGCAGCAGCACCCGAGGCTTGTTGATCAGCGCCCGGGCCAGGGCGACCCGCTGCTGCTGGCCGCCGGACAGCTGTCCGGGCCGGCGCCCGGCGTACCCGCCGAGCTCGACGAGGTCGAGCATGTCGTGCACCTGTTGCTTGACGTCCTTGACGCCACGGCGCCGCAGGCCAAAGGCGACGTTCTCGAAGATGTCGAGGTGCGGGAACAGCGCGTAGTTCTGGAACACGGTGTTGACCGGCCGCTTGTAGGGCTTCAGCCGGCTGATGTCCTCGCCGCCGAGGGTGATGGTGCCGGCGGTCGGCTCCTCGAGCCCCGCGACCATGCGCAGGGTCGTGGTCTTGCCGCAGCCGCTGGGGCCGAGCAGCGCGAAGAACTGGCCCTCGCCCACCTCGAGGTCCAGCTCGTCGACGGCGGTGAAGCCGCCGAACCGCTTGGTGACGCCCGTCAGCCGAAGATCCGCTCCCGCTCCCGCGCCGGTGACCATCTCAGGCCCCGATCACGTCTGCGAACATCTGCTGGTACTTCTGCTCGGTCTTGGTGTCCAGAGCCATGAAGTCGTAGGCGTTGGCGAGGAACTCCTCGTCGGGGAAGATCAGCGGGTTGTCGGCGAGGCTCGGGTCGATGTCGGTCATAGCCTCCCGCGCCCCTTCCACCGGGGAGATGTAGTTCACCCAGGCGGCCACCTGGGCGGCGATTTCCGGCTGGTAGTAGAAGTCCATCCACGCCTCGGCGTTGGCCTTGTGGAAGCCCTGGTTGGGCACCATCATGTTGTCGCTCCAGAGGGACAGTCCCTCCTCGGGCGCGACGAACTTGATGTTGGGGTTGTCGAACTGCAGCTGGATCACGTCGCCCGACCAGGCCTCGCACGCGACCACGTTGCCCTCCACCAGGTCCTGCGCGTAGTCGTTGCCGGTGAACGCCCGGATCTGACCGGCCTGCACCGCCTCGCCGAGCCGGTCGATCGCCACGCCGAACTCGTCGTCGGTGAAGTCGCTCGGGTCGGCTCCGGTCATCAGCAGCAGGAACAGCATCGTGTCGTGCATCTCGGAGAGCAGGGTGACCTTGCCCTTGAGGTCGGACCGGGTGAGCAGCTCCTCGAAGCTGCGCACCTCGCCGGTCAGCTCGGAGTTGTAGGCCATCCCGGTGACGCCGCTCTGCCAGGGCACGGTGTACTCGCGCTCGGGGTCCCAGCTGGGGCTGCGCAGGCTCTGCGCCAGGTTGGCCTCGACGTTGGGCAGGTTCGCCTTGTCGAGGGTCTGGATCCAGCCCAGGTCGATCATCCGGGCGGCCATCCAGTCGGTCGGCATGAACATGTCCCGGCCCGTCGGCTGACAGTCGGCGAGCTGGTTGCGGACGATGCCGAAGAACTCGTTGTTGTCGTTGAAGTCGGTGGTGTACTCCACCGTGATCCCGGTCTCCTCCTGGAACGCCTCGATCGTGGGATAGACGGTCCTGCGCTGACCGCCTTCCTTCACGCGCTTCTGGTCGATGTAGAGCGGCCAGTTGGAGATCGCGAGGGTCTTCTCCGTCTCGGACTTGTCCTCGGTCTGGCAGGACTCGGTGGTCTGCCGGGCCGCCTCGGTGCCGCATGCGGAGAGCAGGGACGGCACGCCGACGGCGAGCGTGGCCAGCGACGCGCCGCGCAGGAAACCACGGCGGCTCACCCCCCGGCCGGGGCCCCGCAGCTGGGCCCGCACCAGGGCTTCGAGGGCCTGTCGTTCTTGGGACATCGGGGGGTTTCCTCCCTGGAAACTGCGGGGACTCGATGCTGTGGATACTGTCAGAGGCAACTATGACTCACAAGGGATTCGGTGGACACGTAACCTCGCCGCAACGAATTCCTATGCTTTACCACCGCGAGTTCTTTGACGCTCGCCGACGCCTGCTGACAGGATCACCGCATGGCTGCGCGAAGCGGAAAAAACGGTGGGAACGCTGTCGTGCTCGACGACGTGTCCAAGGCGATCATCGAGGAGCTCCAGCAGGACGGCCGGAGGTCCTACGCCTCCATCGGCAAGGTGGTCGGCCTGTCCGAGGCGGCGGTCCGCCAGCGGGTGCAGCGGCTGATCGAGGGCGGGGTGATGCAGGTCGTCGCGGTCACCGACCCGCTCGAGCTCGGGTTCGCGTGCCAGGCCATGATCGGGATCCGCGTGCGCGGTGAGCTGGAGCCGGTTGCCGACGCGATCGCGCAGCTCGAGGAGGTCGACTACGTCGTCATCACCGCGGGCTCCTACGACCTCCTCGTCGAGGTCGTCTGCGAGAGCGACGAGGCCCTGCTCGAGGTGCTGTCGACCAAGATCCGTCGCATGGACGAGGTGATGTCCACCGAGACGTTCATGTACCTCAAGCTCCGCAAGCAGACCTACTCCTGGGGCGTTCGCTGAGCTATCACGGACTGTCGCTCTGGCACGCGACCGCGGACGACGCCTGGACCCCGCGCGCGGCGCTGCCGGGTGACACCGACGCGGACGTCGCGATCGTCGGCGCCGGCTACACGGGCCTGTGGACGGCGTACTACCTTCTGGAGGCCGACCCCCACCTGCGCGTGGTGGTGCTCGAGGCCGAGACCGCCGGATTCGGCGCATCCGGCCGCAACGGCGGCTGGTGCTCGGCGCTCTTCCCGGCCGGCCTGGCCAAGGTGGCCGCGCAGCCCGGGTCGAGCCGGGCCGCCGCGCTCGCCCAGCACGCCGCGATGCGCGCCACCGTCGACGAGGTGCTCCGCGTCGCCGAGGCCGAGGGCATCGACGCGCGGGCCCGCAAGGGCGGCACGGTGGTCCTGGCCCGCACCCCGGCCCAGCTCCGCGCGGCCCGCGCCGAGGTGGCGGCGGCTCGCGCCTGGGGCCGCGACGAGAGCGACCTCCGCCTGCTCGATGCCCAGGCGGCCCGGGACCGGCTCGCTGCCCGGGACGTGCTCGGCGCCACCTTCACCGACGACTGCGCCGCCCTCCATCCGGCGCGGCTGGTGCGCGGACTGGCCCGGGCGGTGGAGCGGCGGGGCGGCACGATCCACGAACGGACCAGGGTGACCGCGCTGGAGCCGCACCGGGTGCGCACCGACCTCGGCACCGTCCGGGCCGACGTCGTGGTGCGCGCCACCGAGGGCTACACCCCCGGGCTCGCCGGCGAACGGCGCACGATGGCACCCGTCTACTCGCTGGTCGTGGCGACCGCCCCGCTGCCGGGTGAGACCTGGGAGCGGATCGGCCTCCGCGACCGCGAGACGTTCAGCGACCACCGACACCTGATCGTCTACGGCCAGCGCACGGCTGACGACCGCCTGGTGTTCGGCGGCCGCGGCGCGCCGTACCACTTCGGCTCCCGGACCCGGCCCGGGTTCGACCGGGTCCCGAGGGTCTTCGCGCGGCTCCGGGCGGCGGCCACCGAGATGCTGCCCGCCCTCGCCGGCGCGGAGTGGACGCACGCCTGGGGCGGCGTGCTCGGCATCCCGCGCGACTGGTGCGCCTCCGTCGGACTCGACCGGGCGACGGGGCTGGCCTGGGCCGGCGGCTACGTCGGCGACGGTGTCGGTACGTCGAACCTGGCCGGCCGGACGCTGCGGGACCTGGTCCTCGGCCGGGACAGCGAGCTGACCGCCCTGCCCTGGGTGGGTCACCGCTCCCGCCGCTGGGAGCCCGAGCCGCTGCGGTGGCTCGGCGTCAACGCGGGCCTGCGCGCCATGTCGGTCGCCGACCTCGAGGAGCGCGTCACCCGGAGACCGAGCCTGGTCGGCCGGGCGATGGCACCGCTCGTCGGCGGCCACTGAGAGTGCTGGTCTTGACCGGGAGAGGGTCTTTACCCGCAGGCTCCCGGGTTCTCGGTGCGGCGGGCACTAGCGTCGTCACGTGATCGACGAGCGGCGAATGCGCGAGCTCGTCCTGCACTTCCAGCCGACCGTCGACCTGCGCACAGAGACGATCACCGGGTTCGAGGCGCTGGCGCGCTGGCAGCACCCGACCCGCGGGCTGCTCGCCCCTCGGGAGTTCATCCCGCTCGCCGAGCGGACCGGCCTCATCGTGCCGCTCGGCGCCTGGGTGCTTCGCGAGGCCTGCCGCGCGGCGGTCGAGCTGCGGACCTCCTGGCAGCATCCGATGATGTCGGTCAACGTCGCGGCCCAGCAGGTGGCCCAGCCCGACTTCGTCGACGTCGTCGTGCACGCGCTCTACGAGTCCGGTCTCGAGCCACGGCTGCTCGCCCTGGAGATCACCGAGTCCGCACTGCTCGAGGACATGGCCGGCGCGGTGCACCGCCTGCAGGCGCTGCGCGACCTGGGTGTGCACATCGCCATCGACGACTTCGGCACCGGCTACAGCTCGCTCGCCTACCTCTCGCGGCTGCCCGTCGACATCCTCAAGGTCGACAAGATCTTCGTGGACCGTCTCGGCGAGGCGCCGCGGGAGACCACCGTCACCGAGGCGATCTTCGCGATGAGCCGCACCCTCCGGTTGACCAGCGTCGCCGAGGGCGTCGAGCAGCCGGAGCAGGCCGCCTGGCTGGAGAGCGCCGCGTGCACGCTTGGCCAGGGCTACCTGTGGTCACGTCCGGTCGACCTCGGTCGCGCGCACGACCTGCTCCGCACCGGCGTGCCCCGGCAGCGCACCGCGCCCTGATCAGGGTTCGCGACGCAGTGTCGGTCGCAACGTGTCGAGGACACCCGGATCCTCGATCGTCGACGGCACGGCCGGTTCTTTGCCGTCGGCGATCTCCCGCATGGTCTTGCGCAGGATCTTCCCGGAACGGGTCTTGGGAAGCCCCCCGACCACGGTGACGTCGCGGAACGCCGCCACCGCCCCGATCTCCTCGCGCACCCGGGCCACGAGCTCCCGGCCGATGTCGTCGGGGTCGTCGGTGACACCCGCCTTGAGCACCACGAAGCCGCGCGGCAGCTGCCCCTTGAGCGGGTCGGCCACGCCGATCACCGCGCACTCCGCGACGGCGGGGTGGGCCGCGATCACGGCCTCCATCGAGCCGGTGCTGAGCCGGTGCCCGGCCACGTTGATGACGTCGTCGGTGCGGCCCATCACGAACAGGTAGCCGTCGTCGTCGAGGTAGCCGCCGTCGCCGGAGAGGTAGTAGCCGTCGAAGGTCGACAGGTAGGACGCGACGTACCGGTCGTCGTCACCCCACAGGGTGGGCAGCGTGCCCGGCGGCAGCGGCAGCCGCAGGCAGATGGCGCCCTCCGTGCCGGGCGGCACCGGTTCCCCGTGCTCGTCGAGGATCTCCACGGCGTAGCCGGGCACCGGCACCGTCGGCGAGCCGGGCTTGATCGGCATCGGGGCGAGCCCGCGCAGGTTGGCCGCGATCGGCCAGCCGGTCTCGGTCTGCCACCAGTTGTCGACGACCGGGACGCCGAGCGCCTCGGTGGCCCAGGTGTAAGTGTCCGGGTCCAGCCGCTCCCCGGCGAGGAACAGCGTCCGGAAGTGCGAGAGGTCGTGCTCGGCCAGCCGCTCGGCCCCGGGGTCCTCCTTCTTGATCGCCCGGATCGCGGTCGGGGCGGTGAACAGCGCCTCGACGCCGTGCTCGGCGACCACCCGCCAGAAGGCGCCGGCGTCGGGCGTGCCGACCGGCTTGCCCTCGTAGAGCACGGTGGTCGCGCCGCAGATCAGGGGTGCGTAGACGATGTAGGAGTGGCCGACCACCCAGCCGACGTCGGAGGCGGCCCACCAGACCTGGCCCGCGTGCACGTCGTAGATGTTGGGCAGCGACCAGGCCATCGCGACGGCGTGCCCGCCGTTGTCGCGGACGATGCCCTTCGGCTTGCCGGTGGTGCCGGAGGTGTAGAGCACGTAGAGCGGGTCGGTGGCCGCGACCTCGACGCACTCCGCGGGGGCGGTCCGGCCGGCCCGCATCACCAGGTCCCAGTCGTGGTCGCGGCCCTCGACCATCGTGGCCTCGACCTGGGGGCGCTGCTTGACCACGACCGCGTCGGGTGCGTGGTCGGCGAGGTCGAGCGCACGGTCGACCATCGGCTTGTACTCGACGAGCCGGGTGGGCTCGATGCCGCAGGACGCCGTGACCACCACCTTGGGCCGCGCATCGTCGATGCGGACCGCGAGTTCGTGCGGTGCGAAGCCGCCGAAGACCACGGAGTGCACGGCGCCGATGCGCGCGCAGGCCAGCATCGCGATGACCGCCTCCGGGATCATCGGCAGGTAGATGACGACCCGGTCCCCCTTCTCGACCCCGAACCCGCGCAGCGCACCGGCGAAGGTGGCCACCTGCTCCACCAGCTCCGCGTAGGTGAAGGTCTGCTTCGCGCCCGTCACCGGGCTGTCGTAGACCAGTGCGGTCCGGTCGCCGTGACCTGCCACCACGTGCCGGTCCAGGGCGTTGTAGCAGGTGTTGAGGGTGCCGTCGGGATACCACCGGTGGAACGGCGGCCGGTCCGAGTCGAGCGCCCGGGTCGGCTTGCGGATCCAGTCGACCAGCGTCGTCTGCTCCCCCCAGAAGCCCTCGGGGTCCTCGATGCTCCTCCGGTGCAGCGCTTCGTAGTCGGCCATGCGGTCCTTTCTAGCGCAGACCGTTGCCCTGCGTGCCGGCCGGCTTCCGACCGGTGAACAACCACGCTTCGAAGAAGCCGTCGAGGCGCTCGCCGCTGACCCGCTCGGCCAGCCGCTCGAACTGACCGATCCGCCCGTTGCCCGCACCGCGCTTGGCGACCCAGGTCCGCAGGACCTGCTTGAAGTCGGAGCCGCCGATCCGCTGGCGCAGCGCCTGCACGGTCATCGCCCCGCGGTCGTAGACGGCGAAGTCGAAGAGGCTGTGCCGGCCGGGGTTGCCGATGCGCACGTCCCAGAAGTCGTCGTCCGCGGGGTAGGTGTCGTAGCGCGCCTGCAGCGTCTCCGCGGCGGACCGGCCGCCGTGCGCCTCGTCGTACTTCCACTCGAACCACGACGCGAAGCCCTCGTTGAGCCAGATGTCGCGCCACCGGTCGACAGCGACGTGGTCGCCGAACCACTGATGGGCGAGCTCGTGGACCAGGATGCTGCGCGCGAAGCGGCCGTTGCCGAGGAAGGGGTACGTCGGGCGGGTCTGGTTCTCCAGCGCGAAGCCGGCGGCCAGGGACGTGGTGACCCCGCCGGTCGACGAGAACGGGTAGCCGCCCAGCTGGGTCTCGAGCCAGCGCACGACGTCGGGACTGCGGCGCATCAGCTCCATGGCGCGTCCCCTGTTGCCGGGCTCGAGCCCCATCGAGACCGCGTTGAAGTACGGCAGCCCGCGGCGCACACCGCTTTCGTACTCGAACCTGCCGGCGGCGAAGAACGCGAGGTACGGCGCCATCGGCTCCGCGGCCCGCCAGCGCCAGGTGTCCCAACCGGGCTCCGAGGTGGTGCCGAGGAACGTGCCGTTGCTGATCGCCTGCTGTCCGGTCGGCACCGATACGGCGATGTCGAAGGTGGCCTTGTCGCGCGGATGGTCGTTGGCGGGGAACCACCACGGCGCGATCTGCGGCTCGTTGGTGGCCATCGCCTCGGCCGTGGAGGAGACCCAGGGCCGGTTGCCGCGATGGGTGATGTCGCCTGGGCGACCGTTGTAGTCCACCGTCACGGTGAACTGTGCGCCCTTGGCGAGCGGCGCGGCCGGCGTGACCACGAGCTCGTGGTCACCGGAGACGAACGCGACCGGTGCGCCGTCGACGCGGACCGCGGTGGCGTCGAGCACCAGGTCGAGGTTGAACCTGGACAGCTGCTGGGTGGCCGTCGCGGTGACCGTGGTCGAGCCGGTCAGGGCACCGGTCGCGACGGCGTAGCGGACGTCGACGGCGTAGTGCCGCACGTCGTACCCGCCGTTGCCGTCCGTCGGGAAGTAGGAGTCCCCGATGCCGGCCGCCCCCGGGGCGGCTGCCGACCGCTCGGCCTCGACGGCGGCACCCGAGGTGGTGAGGGACCCGAGAGCCACGGCCGCGGCCGTCGCGACGACGGCAAGCCGTCGGGAGGCCCGGCGAGTGGCATGGACGAACACGGGACCCCCCAAGTCGAGATGACGACGCTTCGAGTCTATGCGGCGGCGGGCCGTCCCGGCTCCGCACCGGAAAACCGGTTGCGGTCCGGCCCGGGCGTCCATCACCCTGAGTCGACTGACCGGTGGGCCACTCCGTGCGTGGAGCCGTCCGGAGCGAGAGGAGGCGTCGATGCGTGTCGTTGTCGTTCGCATGCCCGCGACCTCCCTTCTCTCTCACTCCTGGAGACACCACACCGATGTCCTCGTCTCGTGCACGAACCCGCCCGTCTGACCTGACCGGCCACCAGCAGCACCCCAACGCCATCCCCTACATCGAAGCGCCCGTCGACCTCAGCGACGTCGATCCCCGCTTCGTCTTCGACTTCGAGTCCTACGACGACCCGGACGACGGCCAGCGCTGGACCACGTGGTTCAGCGTCGAGCCGCTGTGCCGTGGCCCCGAGCCGCGCCCGGACTGGGTGGTCACGTCCCAGGCCGCCGTGGACACCGAGCTCGGCATCCTCAAGACCGGCAAGGAGGCCGACGTCTTCCTGCTGGAGCGCGCGGTGCCCGACGACCCGTCGCAGCGCGTCGTCATGGCGGCGAAGCGCTACCGGACCGAGGAGCACAGAACCTTCCACCGCAGCTCCTCCTACACCGAGGGCCGGCGCACCCGCCGGTCCCGAGACGCGCGGGCCTTGGCCAAGAAGACCGCCCATGGCCGCGCGGTCGCCGCTGGCCAGTGGGCATGGGCGGAGTGGGAGGCGCTCAAGCGGTTCTGGGAGGCCGGCGTGCCGGTCCCCTACCCGGTGCAGATCGACGGGACCGAGATCCTGATGGAGTTCGTGCACGTCGACGGCGAGGCCGCGCCCCGGCTCGCGCAGACCCGTCCGCACGGCGACCTGCTGCGGTCGTACTTCGAGCAGCTGCGCGACGCGATGGCGGAGCTGGCCCGGCACGGCGTGGCGCACGGCGACCTCTCGCCGTACAACGTCCTGGCCGCCGGCGACCGGCTCGTCATCATCGATCTCCCGCAGGCCGTCGACATCGTCGCCAACCCCGCCGGCATGGACTTCCTGATGCGCGACTGCGTCAACGTCTGCACCTGGTTCCGCGCCCGCGGCCTCGACCCCGACGTCGCCGACGAGCACGCCCTGTACGGAGAGCTCCTCGCCGCCGCCTTCTGACGGCCCAGCACCCCTCAGGTCAGTCGGCGCGAGGAGTCAGAGAATCAGCCTCGTGGCCGGTGTGTCGCTGCACGAGTGACCCCTCACCCGCGTGGGTAGGTTGCGTCCGTGCCCGAGCGACGTGCCGCCCACCGCGAGATCGAGAGCCTCGACGAGCTCGACCGGCTGGTCGCCGCCGGGGCGACCTCGATGCGGCACTGGCGACTGCAGTCGGTCGACCTGCGTGGCCGCGGCGACGTGCTGCGTCGCCTCGACCCGCGCGGCGCGCTGCTGCTGGGCTGCCTGCTCGACCCGGACACCGAGGACCACCTCCGCAGGCACGGCGCCCTGGTGTTCCCGCGTGTCCCCGACGTGCCCGTCGACCCCTATCGGGCGGCGCTGTACACCCCCGAGGAGCTGTACGCCGGGCTCGCTGGCGGCTACGACGCGACCCCCGACGCGCGGGCGTACGTCTGGCACCGCGGCAGCGTCGACCTGACCGACCGGCTCGCCCAGGCGCTCCACGACCACGCGATCGACGACGCCCTCGCGGAGTACGCCGAGTCGCGGCGGCTGGTCGGGGTGATGGGCGGTCACGCGATCGAGCGCGGCGCCGCGGACTACGTGGCCGCGGCCCGGCTCGGCCGCGACCTCGGCCGGGCCGGACTGACGGTGGCGACGGGCGGCGGCCCCGGCGCGATGGAGGCGGCCAACCTCGGCGGCTACCTCGCCGGACAGGACGACGACGTCCTGGACGAGGCGCTGACCATGCTCACCGCCGTCCCGTCGTACCGGCAGTCCGTCGGCGCCTGGGCCGAGGCCGCGCTCGCCGTACGACGGCGCTGGGAAGGGGAGGAGTCGCTGGGAGTGCCCACCTGGTTCTACGGGCACGAGCCGCCGAACCCGATGGCCTCCCACATCGCGAAGTACTTCAAGAACGCGATCCGCGAGGACATCCTGCTGCACGTCTGCGGCGCCGGCATCGTGTTCCTGCCCGGCCGCGCCGGCACCGTGCAGGAGGTGTTCCAGGACGCCTGCGAGAACTACTACGCCGACGACCGCGAGCTGGCCACGATGGTGCTCGTCGGCGTCGAGCACTGGACCCGCGAGCTTCCGGCGTGGCCGCTGCTCGAGTCCCTGGCCCGCGACCGGGCGATGTCCGGGCGGGTCCATCTCGTCGACTCGGTCGAGGAAGCGGTCGACCTGGTCAGTCCCGCCTGAACGCCACGACCCGGAAGACGGGGTCGCCCCCGGAGCTCGAGCCCCACTCGCTGCGACCGCTGAAGGCTGACTGCCCGACCGCCGTGAGCCGCGCGCGACCGGCCACGGCAAGCACGCGATCCCGGGCGTCGGCCTCGGCAGCCTCGCGCCCGTGCGCCAGCGGCTTGTCGACGGTGGTGACGAGATGACCCCCGGGCCTCAGCACACGCGCCGCCTCGGCGACGACCGCGTCCGCCTGGTCGACCGGCAGCAGGTGCAGGACCCAGATCGCCGTCACCAAGTCGACCGAGCTCGCGGCGACGGGCAGCCGGTCGGCACGACCGGCGGCGACGCGGCCGGGTAGCCGACCTGCGGCGAGCCGGAGCATGCCGACCGAGAGGTCCACCACGAGCACGTCGCGACCCTGGGCGGCCAGCTCGGCGGAGACGATGCCGGTGCCCCCGCCCACGTCGAGCGTGCGGCCCGCCGTGGGCACGAGGGCGGCGACGGCGTCGGCGGCACGCCGCGCCCGGTCGAGGCCACCGCGCGAGTCGTCGTACCGGGTCGCCTCCCGGTCGTAGTAGCCGGCCGTCACCGGGGCTCAGTCGTCGTGAGCTGCGAGCTGGCCGCAGGCGCCGTCGATCTCGCTGCCGCGGGTGTCGCGGACGGTGGTGGGCACGCCCTTCGCCTCGAGCCGGCGCACGAACTCGCGCTCGTCCTCCCGCCGCGACGCGGTCCACTTCGACCCGGGCGTGGGGTTCAGCGGGATCAGGTTGACGTGCACCCAGCCCCAGTCGCCGTACGACGTGAGCACGTCGCCGAGCAGGTCGGCCCGCCAGGCCTGGTCGTTGATGTCGCGCATCATGGCGTACTCGATGGAGACCCGGCGCTTGGTCTTGTGGGCGTAGTTCCAGGCCGCCCCGACCGCCTCGTGCACGGTCCACCGGGTGTTGATCGGCACCAGCTCGTTGCGCAGCTCGTCGTCGGGTGCGTGCAGCGACAGCGCCAGCGTGACCGGGATGCCCTCCTCGGCGAGCTGGAGCATCCGGGGGACGAGGCCGACCGTCGAGACGGTGATCCCGCGCGCGGACATGCCGAGCCCGTCGGGCGCCTTGTCGGTCATCCGTCGTACGGCGCCGATCACGGCCTTGTAGTTGGCCATCGGCTCGCCCATGCCCATGAAGACCACGTTGTTGACCCGGCCCGGGCCGCCCGGCACCTCGTCACGTGCGAGCGAGCGGGCACCGGCCACCACCTGCTCGACGATCTCGGCCGTGGACATGTTGCGCTGCAGGCCGCCCTGCCCCGTCGCGCAGAACGGGCAGGCCATCCCGCAGCCCGCCTGGGACGACACGCACATGGTCACCCGGTCGGGGTAGCGCATCAGCACCGACTCCACGAGCGCCCCGTCGAAGAGCCGCCAGAGCGTCTTGCGGGTGGTGCCCTTGTCGGCCTCGAGCGTGCGCAGCGGCGTCATCAGGTCCGGCAGCAGCCCCGCGACGAGCTGCTCGCGCTCCGCGGCCGGGAGGTCCGTCATCTGCGCGGGGTCGTCGACCAGCCGCGAGAAGTAGTGGGTCGAGAGCTGCTTCGCGCGGAACCCGGGCAGGCCCAGCGTGGCGACGAGCTCCTTGCGCTCGGCGGCGGTGAGGTCGGCGAGGTGGCGCGGAGGCTTCTTGCGGCCGCGCGGCTCGTCGAAGACGAGCGGAAGGGTCTTCACGGGTTCGGACATGCCTGCCCAGTGTCCCATCCGAGCGGCGGTCCGCCCCAATCCGGGCGGCTGCGCTAGTCGGTGAGCACGTCGAGCAGCAGACGGTTGACCTCGTCGGGGCGCTCCAGCCAGCACAGGTGCCCGCTGCCGGTCCTCGTGACGACCTCGGCCTGCGGGATCCTTCGCCGGATCAGCTCGGCGTTGGCGTAGGGCACGACGCGGTCCTCGGTCCCGTGCACGACCCAGGTGGGGACGTCGATCTCGCCTTCCGGTACGCCGACCTTCAGGAACCGTTCGCAGGCGTCCCACTGTGCCTTCCAGCACTCCGGCGGGGTGGGGTGCTCCAGCCTCGCGGCCAGCAGGCGCTCGAAGTCGTCCGGGTGCGCCTCGACCCAGCCCGGAGCGAGCGACAACGGCATCGTCGCCCGCGCGAACTCCGGTGCGGGGAGGTCAGCGTTCGCGGCCCAGGCGGCCAGCGTGGTCTCCGGCACTCCCACCGAACCCGGGCCGCCGGTCAGCGTGGACACCAGCACCAGCCGCTCGACCAGGTCGGGCCGGCGGACGGCGAGCGTCATGGCGATGTAGCCGCCCATCGAGGCGCCCACGACGACGGCACCCGCGCCGGCATCCTCGATCACCGCGGCGACGTCGTCGGCCATCTGCTCGATGGAGTACGGCGCCGGCGGCTTGTCGGACCGGCCGGTGCCGCGGTTGTCCATCACGACCGCCCGCGCCACCTCGGCCACCGCTGCCGCCTGGGGCGCCCAGGCCCACGCGGCGTAGCCGAGCCCCTGGACCAGGACCACCGGACGCCCGGTGCCCGAGGTCTCCACGTGGATCCCGACCCCGTCGGCGGCGCGGACGACGTGGCTGCGCGGTCGCTCCATCAGCCGGCCGAGACCACCTCGGCGAGCAGCCTGGCCACCTCGTCGGGACGCTCGATGATCGCGCCGTGCCCGACCCCGTCGAGCCGGATCTCGCGGAACGTCCCGCCCGCCGCGGCGTACCGCTCGAGCATCGCCCGGGTCTGGCCGACCTGAGGCTGCGCGGGGAAGGCGTCGGCGCCCGGCCAGCCCGGCACCGCGCCCATCTCGCCGAGCACCCCGAAGTCGAACGACGAGGTGTCGCTGACCACCGGGTCGTCGGATCCCCAGATCCAGAGCACCGGCGGCTTGGGCTCGATCTCGGCGAAGCCGGAGGTGTTGCAGTACTTCGGCGACATCGCGTTCTGGCCGCCCCGGTCGCCCGGGGCGATCCCGGGCCAGTTGTCGGTCGTCGTGACCGTGCCGGGGTAGTTGTCGTCCCCCGAACGTGTCTTGAGGAACTCGTCGAGCAGCATCTCCTCGTCGGCGTCCGGGGCGTTCGCTCCGTCGTAGAAGAACGTCCGCATGACCACCCGCGGGCTGGAGGCCGGGTCGTCCTCGGAGCGGTCGCCGGCGGCGACCCGGCGGGAGAAGTCCGGGTTCACCGCACCCCCGCCGCTGCCGGCGAAGTCGTCCCACACCGGGGTGCCGTCCGGGCCGCGCGTGCCGCCGAAGCCGTACGGCGAGACGGGCGCGAGCAGCGTGACCGAGGCCAGGTCGTCGGCATGGTCGATCGCGTACTGCTCGACGACGCCGCCGCCGAGCGACCAGCCGGCGACGTGCACCCGCCCCTGACCGGCCCAGCCGAGGGCCTGCACCAGCGACGCGACGTCGTCGCTCCAGTCGCGCAGCCCACGAGTCGCGTCGACCGGCAGCGGCTCGGTCCCGCCGAAGCCGCGCAGGTCCGGCGCGACCACGCGGACCCCTTCGGGCAGCCGCTGCGCGACCGCCTCGAACCAGCGGCCCGACACCAGGTTGCCGTGCACCAGCAGGACGGGCGTGCCGTCCTCGGGACCGCCCACCCAGCAGTTGGTCCGGATCCGGTCGGTCTGC
Source organism: Nocardioides sp. (assembly GCF_035697785.1). Classification (GTDB taxonomy): domain Bacteria; phylum Actinomycetota; class Actinomycetes; order Propionibacteriales; family Nocardioidaceae; genus Nocardioides_B. Next base: position 1,825 of record NZ_DASSCL010000111.1, on the reverse strand, counting down.
ACGGTCGTGGCCTGCAGGGTGGGCATGGCACTCCTCGGGGTGGGCTGCGACGAGGGTACTGCGGGGAATCGGAGGGCCTTGGCCTCAGAAGACGAGGTAGTGCAGCAGCAGGTACGTCGGAGCGGCGGTGGCGAGCAGCGAGTCGAGCCTGTCCATCAGCCCCCCGTGGCCCGGGATGATCTGGCTCATGTCCTTGATGCCCAGGTCGCGCTTGATCACCGACTCGCACAGGTCGCCGAGGGTCGCGGCCACGACGGTGGTGAGGCCGAGCACGACGCCGACCCACCAGTCACCCTCGAGCAGGTACACCACGGTGGCCCAGCCGACCGCCACGCAGGCCACGGCCGAGCCCGCGAACCCCTCCCACGACTTCTTCGGCGAGATCACCGGGGCCATCGGGTGCCGGCCGAGGAGGACGCCCGCGGCGTACCCGCCGATGTCGGAGGCGATAGTCACCAGGATGAACGTGACGATGGCCAGCTCGCCGTCGGGCTCGGCGAGCATGAGGGCGACGAAACCGCCCAGGAACGGCACGTAGAACACCGTGAACGCCGTGGCGGTGACGTCGCGGACGTAGCCGGCCACTCCCCCACGCAGCCGCAGCAGCATCGCGGTCAGCACGGTGACCGCCGTCGCCGTACCCAACGCAGGTGCACCGAAGACGTACGCCGTCAGGACCATGATCGCTCCGCCGGCCATCGCCACCTCGCGGACCAGCTGGATCTCGCGGGTGGCGAACGCCTGGCCGAGCTCCCAGACGGCCACCACGACGGCGGCCACCACGATGACCATGAACCCGGCCTTCCAGAAGAAGAGCGAGGTCCCGATCGCGGCCAGCAGCACGATCGCCGAGGCGATCGCGGCGGGCAGGTTGCGGCCGGCGCGGCTGGTCTTCTTCGCGGGCGCGGCGCCGTCGGGCACAGGCGTCGCCGCCCCGGCGACCGGGTTGTTGTCGGGCGTGGTCATCGGTGTTCTCGGGTCGGACCTGTCAGACCTCGAGCAGCTCGGCTTCCTTGTGCTTGAGCATCTCGTCGATCTCGTCGACGTGCTTCTTGGTGATGCCGTCGAGACGCTTCTCGGCCCCGGTCACGTCGTCCTTGCCGACCTCGCCGTCCTTCTCGAGCTTCTCGAGGGTCTGCTTGGCGTGCCGGCGGATGTTGCGCACGGAGATGCGGCCGTCCTCGGCCTTCGTCTTCGCCATCTTGATGTAGTCCTTGCGGCGCTCCTCCGTGAGCTCCGGCAGCACGACGCGGATCGTCTTGCCGTCGTCGGTGGGGTTGACGCCGAGGTCGCTGTCGCGGATCGCCTTCTCGATGGCGGACAGCGAGCCGATGTCGTACGGCGCCACGATGATCACGCGCGCCTCGGGGGCGGTGAAGGAGGCGAGCTGCTGCAGCGGGGTGGGAGTGCCGTAGTAGTCGGCGGTGAGCTTGTGGAACATCGACGGGTTCGCGCGCCCGGTGCGGATGGCCGCGAAGTCCTCACGGGTCACCTCGACCGCCTTGTTCATCTTGGCGTCGGCCTCGTTGAGGGTGTCCTTGATCACGGCTGCTCCTAGGTCGGTGTCGTGCGGCGACGGCGGCGGATGTCCTCAGACGTCCCGCGCGACCGTCGTACCGATCTTCTCACCTGCGACGACGCGGGCGATGTTGCCCTCCTCGGACAGGTTGAAGACGATCATGTCGATGTCGTTGTCGCGGCACAGGCTGATCGACGTCGCGTCGGCGACCTTGAGGCCGCGGGTGAGGAACTCGTCGTAGCTGATGCTGTCGAACTTGACCGCGTCGGGGTTGAAGTTGGGGTCGGAGTCGTAGACGCCGTCGAC
>NZ_DASSCL010000110.1:0-14416 GCF_035697785.1 Nocardioides sp. | reverse complement strand
AGCAGGACTGCGACCCTCGGCAACGACAGCGGTGATGACCAGACGGGCTTTCGACACCGCCGCAGCATCGTGGCCGGCTGTCCGGGATGTCCTGAGACATCAGTCCGGGATGTCGTGAAACAGGACACGACAGGCGGCTCCACCCAAAAGCCCCAGGTCACAGGCCCATGCCGACCCTGGGGCTTCGTCGTTCCCGGCTCGAATCGGTTCGGTGCCACGTGGCGCCCCCGGGGTGATCGAGCCTGTCGAGATCCTCGATGCCCCGATGCCTTGACAGACTCCGTCGATCTGATGGGCTGTTCTCATGCGGACGATAGGCAACATCCTGTGGCTGGTGCTGGCCGGATTCTGGCTCGCCCTCGGCTACGCAGTGGCCGGGCTGCTCGCGTTCGTGCTCATCGTGACGATCCCGTTCGGCATCGCTTCCTTCCGCCTGGCGAGCTTCGTCATCTGGCCGTTCGGCCGAACCACGACCTGGCGACGAGACGCCGGCGTCTGGTCAGTCATCGGCAATGTCGTGTGGATCGTCTTCTTCGGTTGGGAACTGGCTCTGCTGCACCTGCTCGCGGGACTGCTCTTGATGATCACCATCGTCGGCATCCCGTTCGGCGTCGCGTGCTGGAAGATGATCCCCTTGTCGCTGGTGCCCCTCGGACGCGAGATCGTGCCGATCTCCAGCGCGTACAGCGACCCGTACGCTATCCCTGCCTGAACGAGCAGGACTCCCATGGATCGGCGGCCCTAGTTGTCACCGGCTCCGATGCCGCGCGGGTCAGGTGCGAGGTCTCGCGGGTTGTTGCGTCGTAGTCAGCCGTCGCGTGATTGCGGTGCCGCAGCGGCGGCGGTCGGCGCCGCGGTGGCGGCGTTCAGCATCGTGCCACCCAGGTAGACCCACGCGGAGCCGACCAGCACCAGCGGCACCTCGATCAGACGTTCGTCGACGAGTGCCAGCGGCCCCGCGAGGACGACCAGCGCGGGAAGGGTGCCCGCCCCGATAAGCACGGCCACCCACGCCACTGAACCGGGCGACCGGGCCGGCGCCGACAGGCCAGCAACCAGCAGTCCCGTCAACGTCGCCAGTGTGGACACGACGATGGCCACGTTCCACGTGTCGCCGAGCGCCTCGCCGACCAGCGCCAGGCACCCGCACGCCGCCGCTGCCCAGCCCAGCGTGCGGACCGCTCGGGCGCGCTCGCCGGCGGCCAGCCCAACCACGGCCAGACCGAACAGCAGCATCGCCAGCTCGTAGATCACCGGCGGCTGGTAGCCGGTGACGAGGATGCTGGTGCTCTTCACGACCCAGAGGAGCCCGGCCACGACGGCGCAGGCTCCGCCGAGCGACGGGACACGGCGGTTGGTCATGCCGCGATTATCGTCCGCATCCCCTGCGGGGCGTGACGTTCAGCGTTCACCCAGGAGGGATGACCGTGAACCACCTGTCAGTAGGAGTGCAAGGCGCCGATCGGAGGCCCGCCCGTAGACGACAGAGGGTCTTAGCACCATTGGACGCCTAGGCGACGGGACCGGTGCTGAATAGGCTTTTGCGGATCGCAGCGCGCACCGCTGCCGATGGCTAGGCAGCCCGTCGACGTGGTGCCGCAGGCTCGCATCGGGCTCCCCCTTTCTGCGGCAGACGGGAGTGGGGGAGATGTCTGGAGCTGTCACACGTGCGTTGAGGACGGTCCTGGCCGGCGGTCTCGCGCCTTCAACGGGGGTTGCTGTCCCTCCGGGGTCGGCTGAACAGCGGGCCCGCGGCCCGGTGGCCAGGCGGGGATGCCCGCCGGCCGGGCGTTTGCCCACGATGGTGCTGGCCGGGATCTCCGGTCTAGCCCTGGTGTTCGGCGCAACGCTCCCCACCGCTGACGCTGCGCCCAGCGAGTTCAGGTACAAGACCTTCAAGGTTCCCACCGCGAACAGCGAGCCGCGTTACATCACCGAAGGGCCCGACGGGAACCTCTGGTGGGTCGCCGGCGCCGACGTGTTCACGCCGAACCCGGATCCGGACACCGGAGGGACCTTTACCAGCAACATCGGCAGGACCACCCCGGCAGGCGTCACCACCGAGTTCTCCGTGAACTGCAACAGCTGCCTCTTCGACGACATCGCCAGCGGGCCCGGCGACACGCTGTTCGTCAGCAGCAACTCGGCTGGCCTCACGACCATCACCACCGCCGGAGTCGTCGGCTTCGTGCAGCCGCTGCGCGCGGACGGCACAGAGGTCGGGTACTCGCTCGGCGCGCTGACCAGTGACGGCGACGACCTGTGGGGGTCGACCACCGACATCATCTGGCGCTACGACGTTCCCACCGGCGAGTTCACGGAGTTCGCGGTGCCCGGCGCGGTCGGTGAGGTCGACGTCGACGCCAACGGGATCATCTGGTTCGCCGCAGTCAACGCCATCGGCCGCTTCGACCCGGCCAACCCGGGCGCGACCGTGATCACTCCGGTCTTCACCCCCGACGACCTGCCGGCCAACGTGATCAGCCTGGCCGTCGCGTCGGACGGGAACGTGTGGTTCACCGACCGGTTCAACCACGTCGTCGGCTTCCTGGACCCCGCTACCAACTCGGACACGTCGTTCTTCACGCCCACGCCCGAGTCGGGCCCCCAGGACGTGGCCGCGGGCGCGGATGGCAGCGTGTGGTTCACGCAGGCCCGGGTGGGCAACGTCGCGCGAGTCACCCCGGACGGCGTGTTCACCGAGGCGGGCAAGGCGATCGGCGACGACCCGCGCAGCGGACTCGAGGAGGCTCTCGGCGTTGCCTACCGGCCGGCGCGCGCCGGTCAGACCGAGTCGGTGTGGTGGACCATGCAGGCCGCCAACAAGATCGGCACCGTGTCGGCCAGATAGCCCAGGAGGCACGGCAGCAGGATCGCGATTGACCGCAAGTCCGGTTGTTGACTAGAGAAGTCAACTCTATAGAGAATGCTGGTGGTTCTACGGGCAGCGGGCCCGTCCTGTAGTTGAGGAGTCCGCTGCCCGACGGCCTGTCCGAGTTCTCCATCGCGAGCTGCTGAAGGGAACCGAACGCGCATGAGCACGCCGCCGCACGCCGGACCCTCCACCTCCACCGGCGGCGTGATCCCGCTCCGGGAGGCAACGAAGACGTGGTTCTCGATCTCGCTCCAGACCTTCGGCGGCCCCGCCGGGCAGATCGCGGTGATGCAGCACAAGCTCGTCGACGAGAAGCGCTGGATCGGGCAGCGCCGGTTCCTGCACGCTCTGAACTACTGCATGCTCCTGCCGGGGCCGGAGGCTCAACAGCTGGCCATCTACACCGGTTGGCTGCTCAACGGCACCCTCGGAGGTCTCATTGCCGGCCTTCTGTTCGTGCTCCCCGGGATGCTCGCCCTGCTGGGGCTCACCATCCTCTACCTGGCCGCCGGCGACACCAACCTGGTGATCGGGCTGTTCGCCGGTCTCGCGCCGGCCGTCATCGCCATCGTCATCCAAGCCGTGTACCGAGTCGGGAAGCGGGCGCTCACGCACCGGGTTCTGGTCGCGCTCGCCGTGATCTCGTTCCTGGCTCTCGCCGTCTTCGCGGTGCCGTTCCCGGTCGTGGTGATCGCCGCCGGAGTCCTGGGCTGGGTGCTGTCGCGGTGGGTACCTGCACTACGCACGCTGAAGGGCCACGGAGCCGGCGACGAAGGGCCGCAGCCGCTCATCAGTGACGACGCCCTCCACGCCGACCGGCCGTCAGCCGGCCGCGCCGTTCGCATCATCTCGCTCGGACTGGCCCTCTGGTTCATCCCGGTCCTGGCAGTGGTCGCCGCGTTCGGCCGCGACAGCGTCTACGGCGACATCAGCCAGCTGTTCAGCGTCACCGCCCTCGTCAGCTTCGGTGGGGCGTACGCCGTGCTGGCCTACGTGGCCCAGCAGGCGGTGCAGGTCTACGAGTGGCTGGTGCCAGGGGAGATGGTCAAGGGTCTGGCGCTCGCAGAGACCACCCCAGGACCGCTCATCATGGTCGTGCAGTGGGTCGCCGGAGTGGCGGCGTACCGCGACCCCGGCCCGCTGGACCCGTGGACGGCAATGCTGGTCGGATCGCTGCTCGCAACCTGGGTGACCTTCGTGCCGTGCTTCGTGTTCATCTTCCTGGGCGCGCCGTACGTCGAGCGGCTCAGGCACAACACCCATCTCACGGCTGCGCTCACCGGCATCACCGCCGCCGTCGTCGGCGTCATCGCGAGCCTGGCGCTGTTCTTCTCTCTGCACACCCTCTTCGACACCACCCACCTGCTGCACTGGGGGCCGATCCACCTCGAGCTCCCGGTCCTGGCGGCCTGGAACCCGCTGGCATTCGCACTCACCGGCGTAGCTCTCGTCCTCATGTTCTGGCGAGGCTGGAGCCCGCTGCGGACCCTCGGCGCCTGCGCCGGTCTCGGGCTGCTGGCCACGGTGCTCGCCTGAAACAAACCCGGCGAGCGCATCGAGACTGCGAGACGTTGGTCAACCGGTGTCCCGGTCGAGGAACGTGAGCTCGTCGGCAACGGCGGCGAGCCGTCGGTCCGCACGCTCATCGCCATCGGGTCGGAGGGAAGTCGCCGTGCGTGCCACCTTGGCCAGGCGCTTGTGCATGGAGTACAGCGACAGGCGGCCGTGGTCGACCTCGCCGCCTGCGCTGGCGAACCCCTCGACGAGGGCGGTCTCGATGACGGCCATCGGCGCCACCCGGGAGGTGTCGTTCTCGAGCTCGACGAGGAACGTGGCCAGGTCCAGCTCCGGGTCGCCGAGGGCGTAGCGATCGAAGTCGACCAGGCCGAGGCGGCCCGATCCGTCGACCAGCCACTGCTTGGCGTGCGGCGTCCCGTGGACAGGCACCAGTCGCCGATGCGGGAGTCGACGGTGTGCCCGCTCGAGCATCCCGGCCGCGCCGGTGAGCCCGGCCTCCAACGCCGGCACCACGGCCGCCGCCCGTGCCAGCGTCCGGCGGGTGCGGGCAAGCTGGTCGGCGGGCCCGTCACGGCGGGTCGGCACCACCGCAGCGGCGGCGAGCGCGCCGAGAGCGGCACCCACCCGCCCGGCCGCGTCGGCGCCGTCGGCCCCGAGCAGGTCCGGCGCGAGCGGTCGCCCGGGCACGACGCCGTACCAGCTCGACGCAGTGCTGGCGTCACAGCCGTGTGGCTCTGCCACGGCGAAGGGGAGCAGCCCCGCGCCAGCGGCGGCCCACAGGTTCTCGGCGTCGACCTGTTCGTCGGGTTGACCGGCCACGACCTTGACATAGCGCGCGGCTGCGCCATGGCCACCGCGCACGGTGCATCGACTGCCCGGTCGGTAGCGGACGACGACCGGGTCGGTCAGCCGGCTCAGTACGTGGGCCAACCCGGGCAGAGCGGGGTCGGCCTCACAGGGTGTGATCTCGACGCGGCCGAGCGGCTCCGTCGGCGTCGGAGCGTCGCGCAGCGCCACCCGGACGGTCGGACCCTGGTCGGACTCGTATGCCAGCACAGCCCACGTCGAAGGCTCCCGCGAGAGCCGGCCGTAGGTTCGCCGCCAGCTGCCCCCACTCGGTGAACCGTGCGCAGCCGCCCATTCGTCGAGCTGCGTCTCGACCACACCGGGCGTGGCGAGCAGCTCCAGTCGCGCCCGGTACGACGCGCGCGTGCCACGACCGTCCATTGACGCACTGTCCCACGCAGACGCCGAACCCGGGACGGCATGACCTTCGTGCCGTGGTTCGTGTCCGTCCTCATGGGCAGCCCGGGCCGCGCACAGGATCGGCCGCCGTTCCGCTGGTCAGGAGCCCGTGAGGACCACCAGCTGTTGGGTGGCTCGGGTCATGGCGACGTAGCGGTCGACCGCCCCTTCGATGCCGGGGCCGAAGGTTTCGGGGGCGACGAGGACGACGAGGTCGAACTCAAGTCCCTTGGCCAGCTCCGGAGTCAGCGACCGCACCCGGGGCGTCACCCCGAACGGGGGGTCGCCGATGACGCAGGCGATGCCGTCGGCGTGCGTGCTGAGCCAGGTGCCGAGGATCGCCTCCAGGTCGGACGTGGACCCGTGGACGACCGGGACGCCGTTGTGCCGGATCGAGGTAGGCACGTTGGCGTCCGGGAGCGCGGCCCTGATGACGGGCTCGGCCTCCGCCATGACTTCCGCGGGAGTCCGGTAGTTGATGCTCAGCGACGCAAGGTGCACGTGGTCGAGCCCGATCCGCTCGAGGCGTTCCTGCCACGACTCGGTGAACCCGTGCCGCGCCTGCGCGCGATCGCCGACGACGGTGAAGCTGTGCGACGGGCAGCGCAGCAACAGCATCTGCCACTCCGCGTCGGTCAGCTCCTGAGCCTCGTCCACGACGATGTGTGCGAACGGGCCGGCGAGCAGGTCCGGGTCGGCGCTGGGCAGCGCGGCCTCGTCGACGAGGCGTTCCTGCATGTCCTCGACGCGCAGCATCGACATCACCTGCATCTCGGAGTCGTCGGTCGCTACCAGGTCGTCGACCACCCGGTCCATGAGCTTTCGCTCGGCCGCGACCATGGCCTCGGCGCGCCGCCGGCGCCGGGAGATATCCGGGTCACCGAGGCGCTGCCGGGCCGCGTCGAGGAGCGGCAGGTCGGACACGGTCCAGGCTTGTGCGTCCGGGCGTTGCAGCGTCCGGACCTCCTCGGGCGTCAGCCAGGGCGCACACATGCGCAGGTACGCGGGCACGGACCACAGGTCCCCGACAAGGTCGGTCGGCTGCAGCGCCGGCCAGGCTCGGCCGAGCGCCGCAAGCAGCTCGGTGTTGCGTCGCAGGGAAGCGCGCAGCAGGTCAGGCGGGACGTCCTCGTCGTCATGCTTGTCGACGAGGATCGTGACCAGCTCTTCGAGGATCTGGTCGCGCGCCTCGTTGTGCGGCGTGCCTGGTTCCGGGGCCCGGAAGGCGTCCGCCCAGTCCGAGGCGCTGAGCCAGACGTCCGACCAGTCGGTCTCCACCGTCATCCCCTCGGCAGGCGGCTCCTCGTAGAACCGGACGGCCGGCTCGATCGCCGCAACCATGGCCGCGGCCGACTTCAGCCGCGCCACCTCCGGGTCGGCCTCGTCGGCCGCCTCGGGTCCCTCGGAGACGAGATCTCTCAGCGTGCAGGTCTGCACGCCCTCCTCGCCGAGCCGCGGCAGGACGTCTGCCACGTAGGCGAGGTAGTGCTGGTGCGGACCGACGAAGAGCACCCCGCCGCGGTGGTGACCGAGGCGAGGGTCGCAGTAGACGAGGTAGGCCGAGCGGTGCAGGGCCACGACGGTCTTGCCCGTGCCGGGGCCACCGTCGACGACGAGGGCGCCACGGGAACCAGCGCGGATGATGGCGTCCTGGTCGGCCTGGATCGTGCCCAGCACGTCGCGCATCCGGCCCGACCTGTGGCCGCCCAGCGAGGCGATAAAGGCGGACTGGTCGTCCAGCGCTGCGTGCTCCTCCAACCCGTCTGGAGTGAACACCTCGTCCCAGTAGTCGTTGATCCGGCCGCGCGCCCACCGGTACCTGCGCCGGCTGGCCAGCCTCATCGGGTTGCCGTGGGTCGCGCCGAAGAACGGCTCCGCCGCCCGTGAGCGCCAGTCGATCAGCAGAGGCCGGCCATCGCCGTCCTTGAGGCCCAGCCGTCCGACGTAGACCGGCTCGGGGTCGGCGATGCCGACCATCCGTCCCAGACAGAGGTCGAGCCCGAAGCGACGGAGCGTGCGAAGGCGGGCGGTCAGCCGGTGGACCTCCAGGTCCCGGTCCAGGGCCTGCTGACCCGAGCCGCCCGGTGCTTGCCGGGCCGCGTCGAGACGATCGGAGAGGTCGGCGATCGACCGCTCGAGGCTGTCCGCCACAGCCGCGAAGTGCTGCTCGTCGTCGGCGATCAGCGCCGGGTCCGCCTTGGCGGTGAGGTGGTCGGGAAGGTCGAAAGCGCTGGTGCGCAGGGGATTCACTGATCAGCTCCGATCGAGATTCTGGCCTCGGCCGCCGATTGTGACGCCCCACCAGGGCCTTGCCGCAAGGCCCGGGGTGCGTTATACGTTGAGAACGGAGAGGAGTTGTCCTCTCCGTTCTCATGCCTCACTCGGCGCCGACGGAGTCGAACACCTCGCTCAGCGTCGTGTGCCGCACCCGGACCGACCCGGCGTAGCCGTCGACGAGGCCGACGACGACGTCGTACTCGTCGCCCGCGTGGGTCCGCAGGCCCACGGTCCACGACCCGACCGCGGGATGGTGCTCCTCGGCACTGAGCGACAGCGCGTCGGCATCCACGGCGTACGCCGTCGCGGCGCAGTGCCGTGCCTTGAGCACCGCCGCGTCGCGCGACACGGGTGCCGTCGCCGGACGGCCGAGCAGCTCGAGCAGGTCGCGGAAGGCCACGACCGTGGCGCGCTGCCAGGCGTCCGACAACGCGGACTCGCCGGGTCCGGTGGTCACGAGAACGCCGATCTCGAGCGCCCCCGGGCTCGGACCCCAGCTCGTGTGCCAACGATGCGAGTGCACGGAGTAGTGCAGCGGCGCGTCCGACTCGGTGAACAGGACCGGTTCGAGAGCGGCCAGGATCCGGGACTCGTCCAGCGCCCCAGCGGGCGAATGCGTGTCGGGCTCCGGGAGCGTCACGTCGAGCATGAAGTGCTGCTCGGCCGGACCGTCGGGCCTGCCTCGATATCCGACCTGCACCTGGATGCGGTCCACCCGGCCCAGCGTGAGCCGGGGACGTCGGGCGGCGTCCTCGGCCGCGTCGTTGGTCATGCCCCCAGCGTCGAGTGCCGCCCGGGGCCGGTCAAGGCGGCGGAGTCTTGCCGGCGCGGCCCTACCCTCGGCGTAGCTCGACCGGAACGAGGGGGGATCAGGACGGACGCACGACGAGGATGAGGGCGGCCGGGATCGTCGCGGGCCTCGCGTTCTTCGTGGGACAGGACACAGAGCTCGTCGTGGGCGACGACAGGCACACGAGTCGCTCCGCGCCGCCGGTGGCCGAGCCGCTGCGTCCCTGAAGTGCAGCCGGCGGTCGCCGTCCAGGGCAGGAAGCCCGTCTCCGTGGTTCGGGAGGCTCCCTCCTCACGCGTCAGGATCCGCCGTGATCGGCCTAGGATGCTCACGTGTCCAGCGTTGACCCTGACACCGGGGGATGGCAGCCGGAGGCGGACGTCTTCGACGACCTGCTTGCGGCGCTGATCGCCGTGGACCTGTCCGGGCGGGTCGTCCACCTCAACCCGTTCGCGTCCCGCGTGCTCTCCGACCCAGCGACGAGCCGACCCGCCGGTGACCGCGCCGAGGACGTCTTCGACCCAGGCTCGCGAGAGACGGTCATGGAGATCCTCGGACACGTCGCCGCCGGAGGGTCGTGGACGGGATCGCTGCCGGTGCGCTGGGCCGGTCGGTCGCTCCAGGTCACGACGGCGTGGTCCCCCCAGCGTCGTGGCGGCGAAGTCGTGGGCGCGGTCGTCGTGCTCGAGCCGCCTCCCGCCTCCGAGCGGCAAGCCCGTCGAGTCGCAGAGCGGTTGCGGCGGCTGGCCGCGGTGACGACCGAGCTGCTCACCGCCTCAGACGTGGAGACCGTGGTGTCGGTGGTGACCGAGCACATGGCCGACGCAGCCGGGGCAACCGTGGCGTCCGTGTCACTGCTGGAGGGCGACACGTTGCGGCTGGTCGGGCTCCGTGGCGGGGCCAAGAACGCCCGGCAGCTCTGGGCGACGTACCCGCTTGCCGCGCCGACCCCGGTGGGCGACTGCGTGCGCTCGCGGGAGCTGCTGGTGCTGACCGGACGCGCCGAGATCCTCGGCCGCTACCCCGACCTGGAGCTGGCGACCGAGGGCGAGCGGTCCCTGGTCTGCCTTCCGCTGGTGGCCTCCGGCGAGCCGCTCGGTGGCATGTCCCTGTCGTTCCCGGGACTGCTCACCTTCGACCGCACGGAGCTGGAGTTCCTCGGGATCCTTGCGGACACGTGTGCGCAGGCGATCGCTCGGATCCGCGCCGTGGCCGCGGCCACCGACCGGGAGCTCAAGCTGAAGTTCCTCGCGGACGCGAGCGTCGAGCTGGCGAGCAGCCTGGACTACGAGGCCACTCTGTCGGCGTTCGCGTGGCTGGCGGTTCCGGCGTTCGCCGACTGGTGCGTGGTCCAGCTGCTCCAGGACGGCGTGCTGCGGCCGCTCGAGATCGCCCACCCGGACGCCGTCGTGGAGGAGCGGATCCGCGAGATCCAGGAGCGCTACCCGCCGGACCCGAACGCCCAGCGCGGCGCACACCAGGTCGTACGCAGCGGGGTCAGCGAGCTGGTCCCGGACATCACCGACGACATGATCGCGGCGGCCGCCGTCGACGAGGAGCATCGGCAGGCGCTTCTCGAGCTGAACTTCCGGAGCGCGCTGACCGTCCCGCTGAAGGTGCATGGTCGCGTCCTCGGCGCGATCACCTGGGTCGCCGGTTCCGGCGGCCGGCGCTACGGGCCGGAGGACCTGGCGTTCGGTGAGGACCTTGCCCGCCGCGCGGCGGTCGCCATCGACAACGCGGAGCTGCACTCCCAGGTGCGCGACGTGGCGTTGCGTCTGCAGCAGGCCGCGCTCCCCAAGCACCTCCCGCACGCAGAGGGGTGGGAGGTGGCGGTGAAGTACCTGCCCGCCGGCCGCACCGACACCGGAGGTGACTTCTACGGTCTTGCGCCGCTCGACGACGGTCGCGTGGTGGTGTTCGTGGGCGACGTCATGGGACGTGGAGTCGAGGCCGCCTCGGCGATGGCGCAGATGCGGTCCGCCGTGCGCGCGCTGCTCGCGGTCGATCCCGAGCCGGCGATGGTGCTCGCGGGACTCGACAAGCTCTTCGCACGGTTCGACATCGACCAGCTGGTCACGCTCGTGTACGCCGTGCTGGACGCGGAGCGCCAACAGGTGCAGATCATCAATGCCGGCCACCCCGCTCCCGTCCTGGTGCGCGAGCAGGGTCCCGCGGAGATGATCGAGGCCGTGGACACGCTGCTCCTGGGTGCGGGCGGGGGAGTGCGCGACGTCGTCACCCGGACTTTCACCGACACCGACGCCCTGCTTCTGTTCACCGACGGCCTGGCCGAACGGCGGGGTGAGGTGATCGTCGAGGGCTACGAGCGGATCACGCGCGCGGCCGCCAGCCTGCGGGAGCCCGATCTCCAGGGTGCTCTGGATGCCATGGTCGATGCCGTGCGGGACCCGACCCGCGACGACGACGTCGCCGCCCTGGCCATCCGCCCCAAGGTGGCGCAGGCCGCCCGACCGCGCGCCCTGCAGTCGCGCGAGGTGCGCGAGGTGCGCGAGAGATGGCTGCTCCCGAACGACGCGACCGCCGCTGGTGTGGCGCGCCGACACCTCGAGCACGCTCTGGTGCAGCTGCCGCCAGAGACGGTGGAGACCGCGCGGCTGCTGACCAGCGAGCTCGTCACCAACGCCATCTCCCACGGGAGCGGCCTGGTGTCCATGAGCGTCGACTACGACGGGCAGCGGGTGCGAGTCGAGGTGCGCGACGAGTCGCCCCGGCGCCCGGAGCCGCGAGACGCGTCGCTGTTGTCCGAGGGCGGTCGCGGTTTGCACATCGTCGACGCCCTCGCCTCCGAGTGGGGTGCCGCGCCGACGGGCCGCGGCAAGAGCGTGTGGTTCTGGATCGATACCGCGACGAGCGGCGCGCCGTACGAAGCCTGACCCGTCAGCCGACCCGGGCTCGGCCTACGCGCGGGGTCGCGTGATCGCTCAGGAGCGGACCAGCCGCGCGATGGCGGCCGACGCCTCGGCGATCTTGTCGTCGATCGACTCGTTCGGGTCCTGGGCCGCGTGCACCACGCAGTGGTGCAGGTGGTCGTCGAGCAGACCGAGGGCGACGCTCTCGAGGGCCTTGGTGGCCGCTGACACCTGGGTGAGGATGTCGATGCAGTACTCCTCCTGGTCGACCATGCGCTGCAACCCGCGGACCTGTCCCTCGATCCGGCGCAGGCGCTTGAGCTGCGCCTCCTTGTTGTCGATGTAGCCGGGGTTGGTGTGCGTCGCCATCGGGGTCCCTTCTCGCCGTCCCTGCCATGATACCCCTAGGGGGTAGAAGCGGCGCGAGTCCCGGTCGCGCCCGGGTCGCGCCGGGCCGGCGGACAGGAAGTGGCTCAGAGCTTCGTGAAGTTGGCCGCCGTCACCCACTGGCCGCCGCTGAGAGACGTGCCGACCCCGATCCGCCGTGCGCTCTTGCTGAGCAGGATCGGTCGGTGCGCCGGAGAGTCCATCCACGCCTGCACCAGACCGGCCGGGCTGAAGGCGCCCATCCCGAGCGTCTCGCCGGCGTACCGCGCACCACACTTGCACAGGATGCCGTGCGGATCCTGGTGGTAGAGGCGGCCACTCTTCGCCAGCCGTCGAGCCCAGCGTTCCGCCGTGCCATCGGTGCACGCGTGGAACCGCAGTGGTCGGAGGCCGTGCTCGGCCCGCACCAGGTTGATGGCGTTCTGCACCTTCTCCTCGTACGTCGAGCTGCGCATGGCGGCTCGGGTCTCGGCCGCGCCGGTGGAGGTCGCGGTGACCACCCCGAGCGCGACGGTGCCCAGACCGAGAATCAAGGCGATGACGATGCCGCGGACGGCGCGGCGCAGTGCATGGTCGATGGCAGACATGACCAAGACCCCTCCCAAAGTCTCGGGCTGCGACCGCGCGGCATTCCTCCCAGAATCACCGTTTGGCCGGCTGACTACAACATCGTGAGGGTTGACCGAGTTGCACGCCTCGAAACGCGGAAGGCTTTAAGTTCGCCGCGGCCGCGGCCGCGGGTCCAAGGTCCCGCCGCGGCCAGACCAGCGCCTCTTAGCAGGAGCGACCGGCGCGACAAGCCTGGGGGCATGACAACGACAGCCGCTTCCGGAGCCGTGGTCGTCGGCTACGACGACACACCGCACAGCGACACCGCTCTCACCTGGGCGGTCGAACATGCGTCGAGGCATCGGCGCCCCGTACTCATCGTCCATGCCCTCGGCGTGCCCACCGTGTACGAGTCCTTCGCCGGCCCCGTCGAGAACCGCAGGCAGCTGCGCATCACCGGGCGCCGCCGCACGGATCAGGCGCTGGTCAAGGCCCGGCGGTTGGCGCCCGACCTCGACGTACGCGTGCATCTGGCCCTCGGGAACGCGCGGGACGTGCTGCTCGACTCGCTGGAGGGCGCGCACCTGCTCGTGGTCGGGTCGCGTGGCCGCGGGACGCTCGCCAGCCTGCTGCTCGGCTCGGTCAGCGTCGGCGTCGCCGCACACTCGCCCTGCCCGGTCGTCGTCGCACGCGAGGCCGAACGGCGCGACCCCAACGGTGCGTTCGCCGGCCGGGTCGTCGTCGGCGTGGACGGGAGCGCGGCATCGACGGCGGCGCTCGCCGAGGCGTTCGAGCTTGCGTCCTCCCGCGGACAACCCCTGGCCGTGGTGCACGCCTGGGACGCCGCGCTGCTCTACCGTGACCTGACGACCTACGACGTCGTGGTCGACACTGCCGACGAGCACCAGCGGATGGTCGCCGAGAGCCTCGCGGGGTTCGCCGAGAAGTACCCCGACGTCGAGGTCACCGTCCACCAGGACGAGGGCGACCCCGGCCGCGCGATCGTGGCTGCGTCGCACGAGGCCGACCTCGTGGTGGTGGGTTCTCGCGGACGCGGGGACGCCGTCGCCACCTTGTTCGGCTCGGTGAGCCGGCACGTGGTCGCGCACGCGCACTGCCCGGTCGTCGTCGTACGCCGACCCGAGGGGCTGTCATGACGACCCGGGCGCTGGTGGTCTACGAGTCGATGTTCGGCAACACCGCCGACGTGGCCCACGAGGTCGCGGCCGGACTCGCCACCCGAGGCTCCGTCGACCTGGTGGAGGTCCACGACGCGCCGTCGCCACCCGACGAGGGATATGACCTGGTCGTCGTGGGCGGTCCGACGCACGGTTTCTCGATGTCCCGCCCGTCGACTCGCGAGGACGCGCGTCGACAGGGCGCCGGGGGTGCCGCCGACCGGGGGGTCCGCGAGTGGATGGACGACCTGGCCACCGGTCGTCACCACGCGCGGCTGGCTTCCTTCGACACGCGCGTGAGCAAGGTCCGCCGGCTCCCGGGCTCGGCCGCCAGGCGGGCCGACCGGATCGGCCGGCGGCTCGGCTACCGGACCGCCTGCCGGCCGGAGAGCTTCTACGTCGACGACGTCTCCGGTCCCCTGGCCGAGGGCGAGCGCGAGCGCGCCCGCGCGTGGGGCGCGCACCTCGCCGGCCTGTGCGAGCGCTAGGGGGGCGCGGCCCGCCCGCCGGCGGGGCGTCGCATCGGCACGTGCGGGATGCCGTCGTCGAGGAACTCCGGCCCGGTGACGGCGTAGCCGAAACGGGTGTACCACTGCGCGAGGTAGGACTGCGCGTCCAGTCGTGACGGCCGGTCGCCGACGAGGTTCAGCGCCCGGCGCATCAGCGCCTCGGCGAGGCCCCGTCCTCGGTGCGACGCCGCCACCAGCACCCGACCGATCCGGAA
>NZ_DASSCL010000109.1:0-61274 GCF_035697785.1 Nocardioides sp. | reverse complement strand
CGACACGACGTACGCGGTGGAGCCCGGCGGAGTGGTGGTGCTTCCCGCAGGGACACCGAGCAGCTTCGAGGTGGTCGGGCAGTCCGCCCGGTTCGTGGCCATCACGTCCGGTGACCGTGCCGGACGGTTCTTCGCGGACTTGGCCGGCTCCGTGCCGTCTGACCAACCCGTCGAGGAGTCGATGGGCACGATTCTCTCGGTAACCCAGCGTCACGGCGTCCGGCTCGCGGGTGCGTGAGTCGCATGCGGTTCGAGGCGACCACCCGCGGCCGCGCCCGCTTGTTGATGGTCGGCCGGCGTCAGTTGGGCGACTTCGGCAGCAGGACGTCGGCGCGGCTGTAGTGGCCGGCCGCGTCGAACCAGCGCTTGGCGTGGAGCGTCTGCCGGAGGTCGCAGTCGGCGACGACGAGGCCTTCGGCGTCGTACATCGGGCCCGCGATGACCTCGCCGGACGCGGGAGCGACGATGGCCGCCCCACCTCGGCCGAAGACGTCGGTATCCGGGAGCGGCCAGGGGAAGTCGTCGCCGAAGCCGGCGCGCTGGATGAACTGGGGCACCGACACGACGAAGGCCCCAGACTCGATGGCGATGTGCCGGATCGTGGCCTGCCATCCGTCGGAGTCGTCCGCTGTCGGAGCGAGCCAGATCTGCGGGCCGCCCTGGTAGACGGCCCACCGGGCCAGCGGCATCCGGTTCTCCCAGCAGATCAGCCCTCCGAGCCGGCCCAGCCGGGTCTCCGTGACCTGGAGGTCGTCGCCCGCCCCGAGGCCGTGGAAGAGCCGCTCGTGGTAGGTCGGCATGAGCTTGCGGTGCCTGCTGAGCAAGCCGTCCGGTCCGACCAGCAGCAGCGTGTTGTAGAGGCTGCCGGGGCGCTCGAGCTCGCGCTCGTTGACGCCCACGGCGCAGATGACGTCGTGCTCGCGGCACGCGGCGGCGATCCGGTCGACGACGGGACCAGGGACCTCTACCGAGCTGGCCCACAGCCGCTCCCAGAGCGCGTCGCCGTCGCCGCCCGGTAGGTGGGCCCAGGCATACGACGGGTAGAGCGAGAGGAACGTCTCGGGAAACACCACCAGCTGGGCGCCCTGCCCGGCCGCCTTCGCGAGCAGGCCGAGCGCCTTCTCGAGGCTGGCCTCCAGGTCGAGCACTACCGGCATCGCCTGAACGGCAGCGACCCGGACCGTAGGCAGCGTGGGCAGGGAGTCCATGTCGGCAGAGTACGGCGCCCTCAGTCCGCCGTAGCCAGCATTGACGCTCCTCGAGGATCACCGCCTCCACCGCTCGGGTCTGGTGCGGGCGTTCGATGGCACCGGCATGCACCGGACCTGCCGCGATGCCAGTCCGGAACCCTCCGTCTCTGTCGTACGCTGCGAATCACGCGTCGATCGGAGATCCGATGGTCAAGCTATCCATGCATGAGGACCTCCCGTTCGACGAAGAAACGACGCCACCGCGGGTGTCGACCGGCGACCTGCCCAGGCGTGACGAGATCCGACAGATCGTCACTGACGCCTATGAGCGATATCGCAGCAACGACAGCGGCACGGTCGCGGGCTACATCCCGGTGCTGGCCAAGGCATCGCCGGATCTGTTCGGGATCGCGGTGGTCGGTCCCTGGGGCCGATCGTTCGAGATCGGCGATGTGGCTGCCCGGTTCTCCATCCAAAGCGTCGCCAAGCCTTTCGTCTTCGCCCTGGTCTGCGACACCCTGGGTTATGAGGAGGCACGGCTACGCCTGGGGGTGAACAGCACGGGCTTCCCGTTCAACTCGCTGATGGCGGTGGAGCTCAACGACGCGCGCACGATGAACCCGCTGGTGAACGCCGGGGCGATCGCCACCACGAGTCTTGCGCCGGGCGCCACGTCAGAGGAGAAGTGGGAGTCGATTCGGGAACGGCTGTCGAGGTTCGCGGGACGTCAGCTCACCATGAACGCGGAAGTGTATGCGTCCGAGTCGGCCACCAACATGCGCAACCAGGGCATCGCCCATCTCCTCAAGAGCTACGAGCGGCTCTACTTCGACCCCGACGAAGCGACCGACATCTACACCAGGCAGTGCTCCCTGGAGGTGACTGTCCATGACCTCGCGGTGATGGCGGCCACCTTGGCGAACGGCGGCGTGAACCCAGTGACCGGCGAGCCAGTGCTCAGACCCGGCGTGTGCCGGCGGGTGCTGGCAGTGATGGCAAGCGCGGGGCTGTACGAACTGTCGGGCGACTGGCTCTACCAGGTCGGGGTCCCTGGCAAGAGCGGCGTCAGCGGCGGCATCGTGACCGTCTCCCCCGGCAAGGGAGGGCTGGCCACTTACTCGCCACCGCTGGACGCCGCGGGCAACAGCATCCGCGGGCAGCTGGCGACCAAGTACCTTGCCGAGCGTCTCGGGCTCAACCTCTTCTCATCCGTCCCCGCGGAAGGCTCTCCACCCCGAATCTGATGCGGCCGCCGGCCGATCGGGTTCCGCAACGCCGGCGTCCCCTGTCTCGGGCACGAGGTTTCCACGACGAATCGCGCACCAACTCGTCAGTGGTGTACGCGGCCGGTTGAGTGCCACCCGACGAGCGGCCAGCGTGGCTCTGGGCGCGTTGTCTCATCCAGACGGGGTCAGGCCGATTGCAGCCGACGGATCAGCGGGTAGGCCTTGCAGCCCAAACACAGCCCGGTGAAGGCGTTGAGGGCAGCTACGCCGAACGCGAGTGCCGTCAGGCTGTAGCCAGCGACGTCGAGACGAACCACGAAGAAGATCAGCGCCAGAGCCGTGAACACGAAGCCGAAGAACTGGGCGAGCCTCGGCGGCCGAGCATCCTCCAATTCGGCCGGTGCTCCTATCCGCGGCCAGATGAAACGGGCATAGATCTGCGCCCACAGCGACCACTGAAAGCTGACGAACGCGGTGAACGCGAACACGGCGGTCTGGGAGGCGAGCAGGCCGAGGCCCAACGGTCGAGCAACGTCGACGATGAGCAACACGATGGCGAGGATGCAGGCCGTTGCCCCGGCGCTGAATCGCACAAGACGAGGATCGACCTGGGCGCGGAGCGGGCAGGCGCCAATGCTGCTGCTACCGGGCATGGGGTCTCCGGAAAGTCGCCAACTGATCTGATCCAGAATAGGCCACTCGGTCATCCGAAGGTGAGCAGTCATACCGCCGCGTCAAGGCAACCTCCTGGCATGTCAATGTGCGAGGGTTGCAAGACCCGGAGCCAAGCTCGACGCGACTCGATCGCTGCAGGCATGGAGGTGCATTGTTCGGGTTGACCGCGGGCAGGTCCCTGCTCGCGTGTCCCGCACATACGGGTGTAACGACGACGACCCTGCCCAGGGAGACTGTCCGAGAGCCTCGGCGAGCCAATGCATCGCCTTGATCTCGAGTGCACTTGAACTCCTAATGTCGACCAGGTGGACGTGACCAGCAATCGCGAGGCCCCGAGCAGCACGCCGCGTGGCGGGATCCTCTCCCGGACCTACCTCGCCACCACGATCGGCGTCTTCTCGCTTATCGCCTTCAACGCCTTCGAGGCGCTGGCCGTGACGACCATCATGCCGACGATCAGCAGCGATCTCGACGGCTTCTCGCTCTACGCGGTCGCGTTCGCCGCCCCTCTGGCCAGCGGCGTCGTCGGCACCGTGGCGGCGGGCGCCTGGTCCGACCGCCGTGGCCCGGCGGGTTCACTCGTCGCGTCGCTGGTCCTGTTCACCCTCGGCGTCCTGATCGCTGGCCTGGCACCTTCGATGGAGGTCTTCGTGGCTGGTCGGGTCGTGCAGGGGCTCGGGACCGGCGCGCTGATCGTGAGCCTGTACGTCGTGGTGGGGGTGGTCTACCCCAACGACCTGCGCCCCTCGATCTTCGCCAGCTTCGCAGCCGCCTGGGTGCTGCCCTCGCTGTTCGGCCCGGCCATCGCCGCGTTCGTCGCGGAGACGGCGGGCTGGCGTTGGGTGTTTCTCGGCATAGTGGGGCTGGTCGCCGTAGCCGCGGTGCTGGTCGCGCCGGTCGTGCCTGGCCTCCGTACCGAGAGCCACAACAAGCCGGCCCCGCGGTCCCGGATGATCTGGGCAACCGTTGCTTCCGTGGCCGTCCTGACGGTGGAGCTCGCGGGCTCCCACGCCTCGATCGTCGGAGTGGTCGCCGCCTCGACCGCCATCGTGGTCGTGCTGGTGTCCATCCGGTCGCTTACCCCGAGCGGGACGCTCCGGGCCGGGCGCGGGCTGCCTAGTGTGGTCGGGACCCGCGGCCTGATGAGCGCCGCGTTCTTCTGCGGCCAGGCCTACATCGTGCTGGTTCTGCAGCTCCGCTGGGGCCTCACGCCCGGCCAAGCCGGACTCGCGCTCACCCTGGTCGGCGTCGTGTGGGCGGCCGCCAGCCAGGTGCAGGCCCGCCTCAGCCGCCGGCTCACCAGCGAGCGTGCCATGGTGATCGGGACGGCGATGCTGCTCGTGGCTACCGTGCTGCTGTGGGTCGCCGTCCTTCTCGACCTGACGCCTATCGTCGCCGGTGGCGCGTTCGTGCTGGCGGGCGCCGGCATGGGTCTGGGCTTCACTCGCACGGCCGTGGCAATGCTTGCGGCGTCCACCGACCGCGATCGTGGCTTCAACTCCTCGGCCCTCACCATCGCCGACTCGATCGGCGCAGCGCTTGCGCTCTCGCTCTGCGGGATCGCGTACGCCGCCGCCGAGCGCGCAAACCTCGACCCGTTCCTCGCGGTCTTTGGCCTCGCCGTGATCGCCGCCGTCGGCGCACTCGGCACCGCGTCGCGCACGACCCGGGCGGACGAGGGACGCCTCTCATCAGCGACCGCGGTGTGACGCAACGTCTGAGCTGCCGCGATCCGCGCTGTTTCTTCAGCGAGGCAAGATGCTGATGCCCAGCATCCGTGCCCCGGTTTCAGTTCGTGGGCGGTGGGTGCTGCCGGGAGCGAACACGACGTAGCTGCCAGGCCCGAGCCGTCTCCCCCTGTCGATGAACTCGCCCGAGATCACGTAGTAGCGCTCCTCGCCGTCGTGCACGTCGACTTCTGGCCATTCGGTGTCGGGAGCGAAGTCATACAGCCAGCCTCGAGCCCAATCACTGGCCGGTAGCCGCCTGCCAAGGATTCCTGGAACGACCTCCACCGCGTCCACGTCGTCTACCTGGACAACTCGGACGCCTTCATCTGCCTGACTCATGCGTGCATCGTTCCGGTTCCGCCGTCTTACCACGAGTGTCTGGATCGACGCGCTGGGGTACTTTTCTGTCATGACCCACCGGGTAGTTGCCTTGGTGCTCCCTCCGCAGTCCACCTTCGAGTTGGCGTGCGCCGCGGAGGTCTTTGGAATGACCCGAGCAGACGTTCCCAAGCACTACTCGTTCGGGGTCTGTGCCGAGAGGCCGGGGCTCGTGGCGACCCTCGCCAACTACGGCATGGCAGTGGAGGAGGACCTGACCGCCCTCGATGCCGCCGACACGGTCGTCATACCTGGATGGCAACGATCGGGGGAGCCGGCTTCCCCCGCAGTGATTCAGGCGCTGAGGCAGGCGCATCGGCGGGGCGCGCGCATCGTGGCGATCTGTTCAGGTGCGTTCCTGTTGGCCGAGGCGGGCCTGCTCGACCATCGACGGGCAACGACCCATTGGCGGATGGCCGATGAGCTGGCTGCTGGATATCCCGATGTCAACGTCGAGTTGGACACGTTGTACATCGACCTTGGCGACGTGGCCACGAGTGCCGGCACTGCTGCGGGGATCGACCTGTGTCTGCATCTGGTGCGTGTTGACCAAGGGGCCGCCTACGCTGCGAGGATCGCGCGCCACATGGTGATGCCGCCACACCGTGAGGGTGGCCAGCTTCAGTACGCCGTACCCCCGGCTTCTCACCGCCGCCCGGACTCCTTGGCGCCATTGCTCGACTGGGCAATCGAGCGACTGCACCGGCCCCTCGGTCTCGACGACCTTGCGGCCCAGTGCAATCTGTCGTCTCGCACGCTCGCCCGCCGGTTCTCCGAACAGTTGGGCACAAGCCCAGGTCGCTGGCTCCTGCAACAGCGCGTTGCCGCAGCCCAGGCTTTGCTCGAGGAGACCGATCTTCCGATCGAGACGGTCGCCGCCAGGGTGGGCCTTTCATCGGCCACCAACCTCCGCAGACGCTTCAAACTCATGCTGGGAGTCTCGCCCGGGTCGTACCGCCGCTCTTTCAGGGAACCTGGAGAACGCGACGTGGCCGCGGACGGCAGGTCCGGGCTACCGCAGGCGTCGGTCAGAGCCCATACGCGGTCTGGTGACGTGGCTGGTAGAGCTGCACGTCGTCAGCCCCGGGTACCTGGACCATCGCAACGATCCCGTAGCCGTGGTCCTGCGGCCCGGAGCTGAACTCCGCGCCCTTCGCCCGCAGCTCCGCCATGGTCGACTCCAAGTCGTCGACGATGAAGCTCAACGCATGGTGACGGGACGTTGTAGACCCGTCGTGCGACGGTCCGGTTGGATGGATGCCCAACTCGCTCGGCCCGGTCCTGAAGATCAGCCAGTTGTCGTCGCCGGTGCCGGCGTCTACGTTCCGAAGTCCCAACACGTCCCTGAAGAAGATTCGTGTGGCTTCCGCATCGTCGGAATAGATCAGCGTGTGACAGGCAAGTAGCACACCGCCAGCATGCCACTGACCTGTCCGACACCAACCCGGGCAACCCAGCCGTGCCACGGACTGATCCCGGGGCGGTTCAGTTCGGGCACTCGAACCGGCGGAGCGACCGAGATCCTGCTGAGGTCAGGGACGTACCGATTCGAGGATGTGGTCGAGTTCTTCGATGGGTCGGCCCGGTGGAAGCGTGATGGTGGGCATCTCGGCACCGGTGGCGTACCAGCGGTTCAGCGCTGCCCGCGCGTGCTCGGCATCGCCCCACAGAGTCAGCTCGTCAAGCAGTCCCCGGGCCGACTCGGGGACCTCGAAGGTCCGCGGGGTGGGATTGGCGGCGAGGATCTCGTCAACCGCCTGGCCGTGCCCGAGCCGGTGCAGGGTGTTGCGGTACAGCGGACCCATGCTGCCGAGGTAGAAGGACACCCACCAGGAGGCCAGCTCGAGTGCCTTCGCGGGGTCGGCCGAGACGGCGGTGGGAATGCAGGGGGCGATGGTCGGACGCATGCGCCCGGGCACCGCGCGCGTCAAGCCCTCATCGAGCTGCCGAATGCCGGCGTCCAGGCCGGACAGCGGCAGCAGGAACGGGCACCAGCCGTCGGCGACCTCGCCAGCCAGCCGCACGGCTTTGGGCCCCAACGCAGCCAGATAGACGGGTATCGGGGTCAGTGGCGTGACGGCCAGCTTCAGGGGCCGGGCTTTCCGCTCCACAGTCGGTTCGAGCCGCTGACCGGTCAGCAGCCTTCGCACCTGCCGCGTCACCGTGCCGAGCCGCTCGACGGGCGCCGTGAACGCGACGTCGTGGAACCCCTCCGCCAGCGGCGGGCTACCCGCTCCGAGCCCGAGGACGAATCGGTCACCTGACAGTTCGGCAAGGCTGGTGGCCAACATCGCGATGCTGGCAGGCGTGCGACCCCAGACGTTCACGATGCCGGTGCCCAGGGTGATCCGGTCGGTTCGGGTCGCGACCTCGGCCAGCAGCACCCCCGCGTCGTGACCCCAACCCTCGGCCAGGAAGAACGCGTCGTACCCCAGTTCCTCCGCCCGGTCCGCGACGTGCAGCACGACCTCGCGCCGCGTCTCCATGGGGGTCAGGCCGACAGCGAGTCGTCGAGTAGGCATGCCTCGATCCTCTCGCCGCGGGTGACGGGAGGTCCAACGACCTCGCGGACGATGTCGCCGCCGGCACCCCCAAATTGGGGAGTGACGATCGGGACGCCGAACCATTCATCTCGGCAACTACCCACGCGGGCGTAACATTCGGGGGGAGCGGGTAGTCGATCGGCGCGCTTTTCGATGTGACCTGCCGCCGCCTGATCGAGGGGGCGCAAGATGACTCTCGCCGCGGAGCTGAGGGAGCTCACCAAGTCCGTCGGGACGCTTCGCGCGGTCAAACAGCGGGACCAGCACCTCGCCACCGGAGTGGCGCCAACGCGGGACCACGTGTGACTACGCCCGGGACGACGGAGTCACACGCGCCAGCGCTCGTGATCCTGGGCGGGCCCTGTGGGCTTGCATGGGCGGCAGGACTCCGCGGCTTCATGGCACAGATCACCGACGTCGCCAGCGTGAGCTGGTCCGGCACCTTCGGCTACATCCTTTTGCCCGGAATCGTGATCGGGGTCCTCTTGGGATGGGCAGAGCACCTGCGCAGGACGGGCGGTCGGCGAGGATGGCGGTGGCTCGCTCTCTCACCGCTGCCGTCCTTTCAGCGAAGGCTCGCTCGGAGTGCTCGGCATCTTCGAGGTGGGATCGGAGGCGGTGCGCTGGGCGTTCCGCTCTTCGCCGTGGCTGGCGGCTATGCCTGCTCTCGGCGTGGGCCTCGGTGGGGTCGGTCACTGGCCGGTGCGCTCGCCCTGACGGCCATCCCGATCTGGGCATTGACGGTGGAATCTTTCGCCGGGCCCGAGCTTGCAGTGGACAACGCACGCGGACTCTGGGTCGCCCTCTACTACTACTCGTTCATCGCCGTGTTCAGTGTCGCTGCCTCCATTCCCCATCGCGCGCCGGTGAGCGGCGGCCACACACGATCGGCGAGTCCGGGGTTGCCGCACGATGCGGTCGGAATCGCGGGATCGGCCTGCTGTGCTCTGCGACCCGCGTGAGCACTACGCTGCCGGAAGGCCTCCACCTGCTCTGGTCATCCCCCGTACCAGACAGGTGGGGGCCGCTGGCGTCGTGGGTCAGATCGGCGGAGCCGGAGGTCCTGGCTCGTCCGGCTCGCCCTGCCCCGCTGGCTCAGGCGGGGGAGTTGCCCCCTGATCTGTGCTTTACAGGGGGTCCGAAACTTTGAGCTGCGGCCCGACGAACTCCACCCAGTTGGCGCGCGCGATGTCCGCGAGCGCCTGCGGATCCACCGGTCCTGGTAGGAGCTTGGCGTAGTCCTCGAACAACCGCTCGGCTCCCGAGGGTGCGGTGATGATGAGCAGCCGAGCCGGGGAGCCTCCGACGTTCTGGAAGGCGTGCGGGGTGCCGCGCGGACCGAACGCCAGACCTCCCGCCGAGACGCGGAACATCTCATCACCCGCCTTGAAGCGGAAGTCCCCTTCGAGGACGAACCACACCTCGTCCTCACGCTGGTGCGTGTGCAGGGCGGGTCCGTTCTTCGGTGAGATCACCAGCTCTATGACTGTCAGGGACCCGTGGGTGTTCTCGGTGCTCGTCATGACATAGGCCGAGTCGCCGGTGGGGGTCTCTAGGCGGGTGGCCTCCCCGGCTTGCACGGAGAAGGGCCTGAGGGATGTGGACATCTCGTCTCCTCGGGGAATGCGAAAACGCTACGCCCGAAGCCCCGCAGCCGCATCGGTGGAAGTGCTCATTCCCCAGGACTGCCCATGGGCCGAACCCCGTACGTGGAGCCATCAGTCCCGGTCACTTCTCGCCATGGCTGCGCGCAACGCGCTGAAGTGGCGCCCAGTTCTGCGCACTCGTCCGACGTCGCGGGCGGATGTCGTGCGGGTCGCGCCCACGCTGGCGGCGGTCACGCAGGCAATCGCGAGCAGCTGCAGCGGGGTGAGCCATTCATGGAGGAGGACGGCGGCAACCAGCGCCGCGGTGGCCGGCTCCAGGCTCATCAAGATGCCGAACACCCGGGGCGGCAGACTGCGCAGGGCGGCCATCTCGAGGCTGTACGGGATCACCGAGCTGAGCAGACCGACCAGAGCCCCGAGGAGCAGCAGGCGGGGCTCGAGCAGGCCGGCGCCCGCCGTCGCTACGGCGAACGGAGCGATGGCAAGTGTCGCGACCGTGCTGGCCACCGCCAGTCCGTCGAGGCCGGCCCAGCGGCGCCCGGTGGCCGCCGTCGAGACGATGTACAGCGCCCAACAGCCGCCCGCAAGCAGCGCCAAGCCGAACCCGAGGGCGTCGACCTTCGTGGGCCCGGCGCCGAACAAGACGACGCCCGACGCGGCGAGGCCCACCCACACCAGGTCGCGCGGGCGGCGGCCCACCGCGGCGAGCGCCAACGGGCCGACGAACTCGATCGTCACCGCCACGCCCAGTGGGATCCGGGCGAAGGACTCGTAGAAGGCCCAGTTCATCGCACCCAGCGCCGATCCGAGCGCCAGCACCGGTCGCCAGTCCGCCGCGGTGCGACCGGCCAGCCTGGGGCGGGCGAGGACGAGCAGGATCAGCGAGCTCGTGAGGAGCCGCAGCAGCACCATCCCCACCGGCGGGATCTCGCCGAACAGTCCCTTCGAGACCGCCGCACCGAACTGCACCGACATGATGCCGATCAGAACCATCGACACCGGTGAGAAACGATCAGCCGAGTGCTCCCGATCAGCGGGCACCTTCACAACCCCTCTGCCGTGCGTACGTCCGCAGTGTCGGGACGACTGCCGCGGACCGGAACGGTGCCCATGCGGTCCGGGCGCTCCCACTCATCATCAGACCTCTCCTCGGCTGCTGGTCCCACGACAACCCTGCTGCCCTGAGGTAGCCACGGCACATAGGGAGGGGTCCCTATTGCTGGGCGAGCGCGCGATCGGCTTCATGTGGCTGCGGGGATGATGCGGATGTCTCGTTCTGCAGCGTCGCCGAGGACCTTGAGGGCCTCCTGGTAGGCCGGGCTGTGGTACGTCGTGATCGCGGCTTCGACGTTGGGGAACTCGATGAGCGTTGTCCTCTCGACGGTCCCGGTTTCATATGCGGCGGCAGGCAGTCCGCGGGCCAGGAACCGGCCGCCGCCGGCGAGCATCGCCGGGCCTGCCAGTTCGACGTAGGCGGCCAGACGCTCCTTGTCGTTGACGGAGCGGAACGTGTTGATCCAGTAAGCAGTCATTCTTTCTCCTTCTCTCTCCGTGCTTGGGTCGGGCTGGGTTGCCGCACCCGGCGGAGCCTTCGCGCAACTCAGCAGCGAGTCTTTTCCGTCGCCTCGCATGTCGGTTGTGCTGCCTTCGCGGCGCGGCGGGAGGCAGAGCTGGGCGGACACCAGGCCGGCCGCGGCGACCAGGGCCCACAGGGCCCAGGGGCCGATCGCGTATGCGGCTCCGCCGATGAGCGGTCCGGAGCCCGTACCGATCGTGTACGCGACGCCGTGCAGCCCCTGGTATCGCCCGATCATCCGCGGCGGAGCGAGACTTCCGACGTAGGCCTGGGAGATGGAGCTGTTCATCATCTCGCCGAAAGTCCATATCAGCACCGTCACCGACAGCAGGACCATGTCGGTCATGAACCCGGTCAGCGCGAGGCCGACACCTGTGACCAGGTTGCCGATGGCAAGTACGTACTCCGGGCGGTACCGGGAGACCGCGCCGGTGATCGGCAGCTCCAGAGCCAACACCAGCAGACCGTTGAGCCCGATCAGGAGACCGAAGTCGCGCTCGTTCAGACCCACGTCGCTGACGTGCAGGGGCAGGCCGACAGTGGACTGGATGTAGACGAACTCGGCGACCACGGTCATCAGCAGGAAGCGCACCATGGCTCGGTCGGCAAGCACGTGCCGGTAGCCCACCTCCTCGTCCGCCGACCTGTCCACGTCGACCTGGTCAGGCCGGGGCCGAGGGTCGTCCCGCAGCAGCACCGCCATCACCAGGCCGAACACCAGACACGCTGCGGCATTGCCCAGGAAGAGCCCCACATAGGAGGTGCTCGCCAGCACACCGCCGATGACGCCCCCAAGAGCGGCTCCCACGTTCATCGCGAACCGGAACACCCCGAAAGCGGCGAGCCGGTGCTGGTTGGTCGCGGCGACGGAGTCGATCAGCACCGCGGCGGCGGCCGGCCGGTAGATCTGCGACGTCACGCCGATGAGCCCGACCGTCGCGACGATGGTCGACAGCGGTCCGAGGAACGGCACGATCGCCGTCAGTCCTGCGGTGGTCAAAGCGGACAGCGCGATGGTCCATCGCCGGCCGATCTTGTCTGCGAGGTGGCCGCCGACGGCGTTGCCCAGCACCTTGCCCAGGCCGGACATGCCCAGCACGAGCCCCGCGGCGCCGGCGGAGTAGCCGCGCCCGGTCAGGTAGAGCACGATGAACACTGGCAGGAAGTTGCCGACCTGGTTGACCAGGATCCCGAAGCTGACGATCCACACCCGGCCGGGCAGGCTGCGCACGGCGTCACGGAAGCGCGGCTCGTCTGCCCCCGACAGGTCCGGCGAGGCCGTGCTCACGCGACGGGTTCGGTGCGCACCTGCACCGCCGCAGCCAGCCGTGCGCCGTGGGCGACCGCCTCGGCGGCTGAGGCGCCGCGGGCGATGACGTGACCGACCTTGTCCTCGTTCCAGGTCGGTGGTGGCACCTCATCACCCGGCTCCACATGCAGCCGAAGGTCAACGAATGCCGGGTCTGCGCGCACGGCTTCGACGCCTGTCACCTCCACCACTCGTCCGGGCTCCGGCGTGAGGAACCGGACGGCGGCTCCGCCCCTGGGCTCGGGTGACGAGGTCAGCGGCTCCACCACGCCGAACCCGGCGCCCAGCGCGTAGCGTTCCATGTCGACGCCGTAGGCGATCTCGGCCAGATCGTTGATCCGATCGCCGCCGATGCGGTTGTGTGACTCGACGATCCGCGGCCCACGCGAGGTCAGCTTGACCTCGGTGTGCCCGGGACCGTTGCGCAGTCCCACCGCGTCGAGGAAGGCCGTCACCTGCTGGGTCACCTCGCGCAGCGTCTCGGCCGGGCAGTCGCTGGGCTGCGAATGTCCGCTCTCGACGAAATCCGGGCCGCAGTCCTTGTCGGTCACCGCGACGACCACGTGCCGGCCCTCGAAGCTCAGGGTCTCCACACTGATCTCGGGGCCGTCCAGGAACTCCTCCAAGAGGAACTCGTCGCCGGAATCGGCGGAGGCGCGGTCCTGGTCGGCCCGGTGACCGTCGAGGGAGTGAACCCGCTCGGCGACGACGTCAACGTCGGCCTGGTCGTGGACGCAGAACACTCCCAGGCGGCCCGACTCGCGGATCGGCTTGACGACGATCGGGAGTCCGTGCGCGTGGACGAACTCTCGAAGGTCCTGCGTGGACCGACCGACCGCGCACGCCACCGGGCTGATTCCGTTCGCGGCCAGGTGCTGGCGCATGCGCCACTTGTCCTGCATCAGCTCCACGGTGGCGACGGACTCTCCGCTGAGGCCGAGCGCCTCGTTGATCCGCGCCGCCGGCAGCAGCCCGGGCTCGCAGAGCGACAAAGCTGCCTGGAACGGGTACGCCGCATGCAATGCCTGGGCGAACGGCAGGAGCCGGGCAAGGTCGCGGTAGTCGAAGAGCAGCGCCTGATCCACGTGGGGCCAGTGGCCGCGGTCGTACTCGTCCGGGAACTGGACGTGAACCACGTCCAGACCGAGCGCCCGGGCCTTGCGCACATGCCCGAGCCTGCCGCCGATGATCAGGATGCGAGGCCGTCGAGCGACCACCGGGGAGTGGCGGCTGGTGAGTGCGACTGCCGCGGGCGAGAACGGTGCCAGTGCTGTCGCGGCGAATTCGTCACTCATCATCAGACCTCTCCTCGGCGTTGTGTCGATCGACAACACTGGGGGTCTGAGGTAGGCCGCGCACATAGGGAGGAATCCCTATTTTCAGGCGTTTCGCCCTCGAGATGTCTTTCCGGATGTGTGCTGGGCAATCCCTGGTCAGGACGCTTGCACGAGGTGCGTCAGGTCGGCACGCTCGTGGGTGCTGCCCCGGTCACCCGCGGTCCAGGAGAGACGCGAGCCCTGCGAGGCCGGACGCGGTCACGCTCGGTTCGCCGAGCCGGCGGCCCAGTTCCAGCGCCTCCTGGTATCGGGCGTCGGCCGCGTCGGTGTCGCAGTCGGCTTCGTTGCACCGCCGCTGTGGCGCTTGGGTCACTTCGTGCCCCCTTGCCTGTGCTGCCGGTGCGCTAGACGGAGTAGCCCGCATCGGCCAGGACGTTACGACCCACCGCCGTACACCTGGCTCGTCTCTCCGGCATGGTCGTCCAGTAGTACCAGATCATCAGGGTGATGGAGAGTGCCCACGCCCGGCCGCGCAGCCAGGTCGCCTCGTCGACGCCGACCAGCTTGCGGAACAGCTCCCTGGCGGGGGCATCAAGGACCTCCCAGGCCACGACGAGGTCGACGGTGGGGTCGCCTACCGACAGGCCCCCGAAATCCAGGACTGCGGTCAGAGCCCCGTCACCTACCAGCAGGTTCTCGGCGGCCAGGTCACCGTGGTACCAACGCGGCGTCGTACGGTCCGCGGCTCCGGGCAGCTTCATCGCCTCGGCCCAGATCTGCGCGGCGGCGTCGAGGTCGAAACCGAAGTCCTCCAAGGACCGACACCGCTCGATGTTGTCTCGCGTCGCCTGGTCCATGGTCGCGAGCGGCTCGCCTCGGTACCACTGGAGGTGCGGGTCGTCGACCGCCTCCGTCGGCACGTCTGCCTGCCTCAAGGCGTCCAGCACCGAGGCCAGGTTCCCCGCCAGCTCTTCGCGTCGTGGGTCGACCGAGGTGTCCGGATCGACCACGTCCGGGTGGGCACCGTCGATCCAGCGGACCACCGACCAGCGCTCCGCGTATTCGGAGTCGGGTTCGAAAACGGCAACCACGTCAGGCACGGATACCGGGAGAAGTGGCCCCAGCACCGGCAGCCATGCGGCCTCCTTGGTGATGGTCGCCGACCCTCCGGGTTGCCGAGGCAGCCGGACCAGGAGATCTTCACCAAGACGGAACAACGCGTTGGTCGAGCCGCTCGAATCCAACCGGCGCACCGGCGCGGCAGCATAGGCGGGCATGGCCCGTCCAACCAGGGAGCGGACCAGGTCGACATCGATCGCAATCTCGTCGGAATGGAGGGCTCGCGTCACCCCCGGACTCAATCCCATCGTCAGGTCACTCCGCAACCGACTTGGGGACGCGGGCCAAGGCCGAGATGTGGGCGGTTGGCTCCTGGAAATCTCAATGTCTGTGGTTGGTCGGTTCATCCGCACACATGCGTGGACGGGATGTCGCATCCCTGGGGAAGCGCCATCCCGTCCAGGTGTAACCGCACGAGTTGCTCGGCGTTCTGGCAGGGCTTACCGGGTCAGCCGGGCACCCAGAGCCTGCGCCGCGACCACCAGCCCGGCCGTGATCAGCACGACGTCCTTGATGACGTACTGGGCCACGATCGTGGGGCCCTCCGGGAACATCTCGCCGGCGAAGAGGACCAGCGGCGACATGATCCCGACCATCGCCATCCCCAGCACCGCCAGGCCGGCCTTGAGGAACCTTCCGGTGATCAACGTGATGCCGATGAAGGTCTCCATCACGGCGGTCATCAACACCGCGCCCGTGCCAGACACGATGCCCAGCGTCAAGGCGTCGATGGTGCGAGCGGCCAGGTCCTCGGCGGGGCTGAGGCCAGGCACGAACTTCAGGGCTCCGAAGAGGAGGAACACAAACCCGAGGCTGACCCGCAGCGACCCGATGCTGTAGGTGTCGAGAAGGCTCTGCCCACGCGAGGCGAGCTGGTTGATTCGCGACGAGCGAGGGGCGGTCCCTCGGGTCGGCGCCGTGGAAAGTGTGGTCATGGTCTGACTCCGATCTGGTTGGGGGAGATGAGATCGGAGTGCTCGGGATTGATACGCGCTGCATCGAACTGGCCGCGCCACGGCGCGATTCTTTACTCGCAGCGGCGAGGGGTCAGGGACCCGTACGGCTCGGCGGCGGGATTCCACCAGAACACCTGGCGGATCAACGCACGAAGGGCCCCGACCGCGTGTGCGGTCGGGGCCCTCCGTGGTGAAGTCAGGAGATGCGGACGTTCTCCGCCTGCGGACCCTTGGGGCCCTGGGCGAGGTCGAACTCGACCTTCTGGTTCTCGTCGAGCGACTTGTAGCCGCCCGACTGGATGGCGGAGAAGTGGACGAACACGTCCTCGCCGCCACCATCCTGCGCAATGAAGCCGAAACCCTTGTCGGCGTTGAACCACTTGACGGTTCCCTGAGCCATGATCTGTTCCTTTGTTCGGTGCCGAGAGCAAGGTGCCCTCAAGCCGCTGAAGACATCCACCTGTACTGATGTCCAGCGAACCGAAAACCAGGAGTACGAGATACAAGCCGCGACAACTTGCGCGGCCAGGACAGCTGACAAGCCATCCCTTCAACCCGACCCACCATACGGCATCGGAGAACCCGCGCGGACCAGCCGCGTGACTCGGACTGTCACTGGCCGGGCTGCTGAGAGTCCACCGCTTTCGAGTCGGGCAGCGGGAACCGCCAGGAAGCCGAACCGCTCACGTCCAGCCAAACCTCCCGGGGCGTTTCCACGACTCTGGCCAGCACGTGGTCGCAGCCGCGACAGCGAAGGACGGTTCCGGGCCCCGCCACGAACGCAGACTGTTCGGCGAACGCCGCGGATCCCTTGCACTCTCCGCAGGTCACCGATACCGCGGAGACGTCGATACCGAAGATCTCGGTGAACAGGCCTGCGGCGGCATTGCCGTCGAGTGTGTGACTGGTGGCGCGCTCAGTCATGTCAGTCTCCTGAGGGTCCGAAGCGTTCTGCACGAATGGAATGGTCGGAGTACCCGAGGTCGCGGAGTGAGCCGATGACGTGTTCCACGAAGGCGGTTGGGCCGCAGACGTAGGCGCGGGGCGCCGGACGGTGGGCCCATCCGGCATCGGCGGGTGTGGCAAGGTCCGCGTGGGTGACCCGGCCGGCCGGCCGCAGCGTGCCTTCGGGAGCCTCGCGGGTGTAGAGCAGCTCAACCAGGATGCCTTCGTCCGCGGCGCGCTGCGCAAGCTCGCCGGCATAGATGACACTTGCGGCGTCGCGCACGGAGTACACGAGCCGAAACGGCGCGCCGCTGTCGAGACGAATGCGCTCGCGCACCATCGCCATGAGCGGCACCACGCCTGAACCGCCACCGACGAGCAGGACCGGCTGCTCGACGGGCGCCTTGGCGCTGGGTGTCCACACGAACCAGCCGCCGATGGGTCCGCGCACCTCGAGCTGGTCGCCGAGCTCCATGTCCTCCACGAGGTACGGCGACACCTCACCGCCACGGACTCGCTGCACGGTGATCGACACACGCACGCCGTCCGACGGGGCGGAGATCGAGTAAGCCCGCTGTGCTGAGTAGCCATCCGCAGCCGTCAGCCGTACGTCGACGTGCTGACCGGCCCGGTGACCCGGCCAGCCCGCGATCTCGAAGGTCAAGGTCCGTGCCGTGCTGGTCTCCGACCGCAGGCCGACGAGGCGAGCGGGAAGCCACCGGGGCCGTTGGTCGGTCAGCTTCGTGCGAGGACGGGTCCCGGAGGCGGCGAGCTCAGTCACCGTCGTACCGCTCTTCGCGCCACGGGTCGCCGTAGTTGTGGTAGCCGAAGCCTTCCCAGAAGCCGGGCTCGTCGCCGGTCATCATCGTGAAGCCGTTCAGCCATTTCGCCGACTTCCAGAAGTACAGGTGCGGAACGAGGAGACGGACCGGGCCTCCGTGCTCCGCGGGGAGCGGGCCGTCGTCGTACTCGAAGGCCACCCAAGCCCTCCGGTCGAGCAGGTCCTCGAGCGGCAGATTGGTCGTGTAGCCGCCGTAGGAGTGCGCCATCACGTAGTCAGCTGCGCTCTCGACCTTCTCGAAGAAGGCGTCGACGGGAACCCCGCGCCATCGGGTAGCGAGCTTGGACCAACGCGTGACGCAGTGGATGTCGACCTCGATGTCTTCGATGGACATCGCCATCAGGTCCGCCCAGGACCAGCTCTGCTTCTCGCCGGTCTCCGTGGTGACGGTGAGCGACCAGTCGCCAGTGTCGACGTACTGGGTGGGCCCGGCGGTGAGGACCGGGAACCCGTCGGTCAGGTGCTGTCCCGGTGGGAGCGACGCAGCCTCGAGCTGACGACGTCCACCGAACCCGCGGGTGACGATGCCCATGTCCCCTCCAGTGAGGGCTCGAAGTGATTCCACCGATGCTAGACGGTCCGCCCCTCCAGCTCTCGAGTCGAATCAGCCTCCGGTCCGCGTCTCCCAGTGGCGCAGGGTGGCGTTGAGCGCGTGCAGCGCACGCGTCCAGGTCTCGTCGCTCGGCGGGTCACGGTGCTCGAAGGCGCCACCTGCTGCACCAGTCACTTCACGACCCGTGCCTATGGGTCCCAGATGCCCCACCCGAACATCGCGCTGAGAGGTTCCTTCACGAGCGGCCCCCGTCCTGGGGTCACGTTGTGAGGGAACCGATGTCGTCGACGTGGCGGACGCACTCAGTCAGGAGCCGAGCTCGAGCTCTGCTCGAAGGACGCCTTGAGCGCGTCGACCGTGATGGTGCGCTCCTTGACGGCGAACC
This sequence comes from Nocardioides sp., assembly GCF_035697785.1. Classification (GTDB taxonomy): domain Bacteria; phylum Actinomycetota; class Actinomycetes; order Propionibacteriales; family Nocardioidaceae; genus Nocardioides_B. The sequence goes on along the minus strand of NZ_DASSCL010000109.1, from coordinate 42,964 downwards.
GCCGCAAGATCGGTGTCCCCAGGCGCCACGCGCCGTACGGCACCAGCTTGGCGCGATGACAGACCAGGGTCTCGGTGTCGCTGACGGACTGCAGGTAGTAGCTCGGCCAGCCCTCGAACTTGAGCTTGCCCGACTTCGACTTCTCCCACCAGTGGTAGACGATCGTGTGCGGCGCCTCCATCTCGGCGAGCTCCCCGGGCATCGAGCCCTGACTCGTCTCATCGACGAACGTCGTTCCGACGGTGGGCTCTCCGGGGGAGGTCTGCCGAGTGCGCCTGAGCATGCTGCCCGTGCCGGCCATCCAGTCGTTGTGCCCCTCGATGTCGACGAGTCTGGAGAACACCTGGTCGATCGGTGCCCGGATCGTGCGCTCGAGCTCGAACTCGATGGGCTTCATGCGAGCCAGCATCCTCGTTCCGGTGGATGCGCTGCAACGCTCGGCTCGTGCCGACGAGGACGTCGAGCTCCCGCCGATGTCACATCCGTGGTCCGGCTGGTGTCTCTATGGGCGTGAGGACCTACCAACCTGTCGACACAGCTACCGGACATGAGGAGCAGTGATGGAGCACACGACCCGTATCCCCCCGGCCGAGATCACCGGCGTCAAGGGAATGCTCATCAAGCGGATGACCGAGAAGAAGCTGGGCAAGGTGCCCACGGCGGTGGGCGTCTACTGGCACAACCCCAAGGTTCTGTTCGCCACCTTCGGTCTCGGCGGCAAGCTGCAGAAGTGGGACGCCTGCGACGAGGGGCTGAAGTCGTTCGCGCACATGGCGGTCGCATCCCTGGTCGGCTGCACGTGGTGCCTGGACTTCAACTACTTCGAGGCCCGCAACAAGGGGCTCGACGTGGAGAAGGCGCGGGAGATCCCGCGATGGCGCGAGTCGCAGGTCTTCACGCCGCTGGAGCGGGACGTCCTGGAGTACGCCGAGGCGATGAGCCTGACGCCGCCGACGGTGACCGACGAGCTGGTTGACCGGCTGCACGCCGAGCTGGGGCCGGCCGCCGTTGTCGAGCTCACGACGGTGATCGCGTTCGCGAACATGACAACGCGTGGCAACGTGGCGCTCGGCATCGAGTCCGACGGCTTCGCCGCGGCGTGCGGCCTGAAGCCGCTGGCGGAGCGGCCGGGGGTAGCGTCCGTCGCATGAGCGAGGATCCCTTCGTCGCCCATCGCGGTCTGCTGTTCACCGTCGCCTACGAGATGCTCGGCTCGGTCGCCGACGCCGAGGACCTGGTGCAGGAGGCATGGCTGCGATGGGCAGCGTTGGCCGAGACCGAACGCTCCGAGATCCGAGAACCCCGGGCGTACCTGGTGCGGATCGTGACCCGGCTTTGCCTGAACCGGTTGCGCACGCTGGCGCGGCGGCGCGAGGAGTATGTGGGCGAGTGGCTGCCCGAACCGGTGCTGACCGGCCCGAGCGTCGCCGAGGACGTCGAGCTCGCGGAGAGCGTGTCCATCGCGATGCTGGCGGTGCTCGAGACGCTGCTGCCGACAGAGCGCGCGGTCTTCGTGCTCCGCGAGGTCTTCGCGGTGCCGTACGACGAGATCGCCGAGGCGCTGGACAAATCGCCAGCCGCGGTGCGCCAGGTAGCGACGCGGGCCCGCAAGCACGTGGCAGCGCGCCGACCGCGGATGTCGGTGAGCCGCGCCGAGCAGCAGCTGGTGGTCGAACGGTTTCTCGCCGCGCTGACCACCGGCGACGTGCCCGCACTGCTCGAGGTGCTGGCTCCCAAGGTGCTCGTCGTGGGCGACGGCGGCGGCCTCGCCCCGACGATCCCGAAACCGGTCCGCGGGGCCGCGAAGCTCGCGCCGGTGATGGCTCGCTTCGCCGAGCTCGCACCCGGCGCCCAGGCCTTCATCGTCGACCTCAACGGCGGGATCGCGGCCCGCATCGACCCCGGCGGCGAGAACGACACGGCCGTGTCGTTCGTCATCGAGGACGGCCGGATCACCCAGATCTACGCGATCCGCAATCCGCACAAGCTCAAGCGGCTCGAGGAGGTGACCGAGCTGCGACGGTGATTGCCTCGGTCCTGGGATCGAAGCGGTTCCGAGTACGCGGACCGGCCCCCGGACCATCCACTGCCCGGGCCCCGTCGACCGCGGCGCTCATACACGCCTCCCGTGCATACGCTGTTGAGGTGCAGGAGCCCGGCCGTGACGCGTCGCAACCTTCGACAGAGACGCTGCAGGTCGGCACCTCCCGTCCTCGGCTGACCGAGAAGGCGCCTGGCACCTGGCGACAGCCCGCCGCGGCCGTCCTTGTCTTCTTCGTCGGCGTTGCCGCCGGCGGCGGTGCGCTCCTCTGGTGGCAGGCTCGACCGACGCCCCCCGCCTTTCGTGTCGACGAACATGCCGTCGAACTCGTGCTCTTCGAAGCGGTACCACCCCGCGCGGGGTCAGGCACCTCGGAGTCGCCCATCAGCCCGCTCCAGGTCGATGGCGCCTTACTCCTGTCCGGTTTGGTCACCTCCACGGTGTTGAGGATCGGTACCCCCGGCCAGAGTCTCGAGGTCCGCGCGCCTGCCCTGCCCGTGACGGTCTCACCGACGCGTCGACTCCAGTCGGTCAGTCTCGAGATCATCGTCCGAGACTGCCGGGCGGCGAGCCGATGGACGCCCGGTGTCGCCAGGCCCTTCACTCTTGCCTGGCGGGACGAGGACGGCAGGGTGCACCTCGACCGAGCGGGCGACTTCGACAGGTCGCTGGCGATCTCGCTGGCCCGGTACGTCGACTCCTCGTGTGACAAGCCACGCAACGGGTGAGTGCTCTCACCGGACCGCTCGCGCCGCCTTCAGTCGGCAGGCCCAGCGTTGGCGTGGCGTCGTTCGAGGGTCTCGACCAACCGGGCCGCGACGTGAGCAGCCTGCTGTAGGTCCTCCTCCGGCCAGCCGGCCAGGAGCTTCTCGTAGACGGCGCGTGCCGTCTGTTTCGTACGCCGGTGTCGCGCGGCACCGGTGCGGGTGGCACGGACCAGTACCGCGCGCCCGTCCCGCGGGTCCGGGGCGCGGTCGACCAGGCCGAGCGTCTCCAGTCGTCGGACCTGTGTGGTCATCGTCGATCTGTCGACCTCCTGCCAGTCTGCGAGCTCGGAGAGCCGGACGGGGCCGCTGTCGGTGATCCGTCCCAGCAGCCAGGCATCAGTGGCCGAGAGCGCCGGATCCGTGTGCGCCAACATCGAACGTCTCACGTCACTTCGGGTGAACCATCGCACCAGCATCGGCACCGCGCGCTCCAGGGCAGCGGCCGCCTCGGTGAGGGCTCCCTCGGTTGTGTCACGACTCATGTAGTGAGACTAGCCCAACCATTTTGGTTTGACGCCTCCAACCGTTATGGTTGAAACATCAAGCAACGAATGCGTTCGATGAAGGAGTGAAGGAATGACGACCGGCGCCGCCGTCCCGCACGGAGCCCAGCCTGTCCGACCGACGCGGGTCGGACGCGCAGCGGTGGCGGAGGGTCACGGCAGCGTCGGAGTCAACGTCCCCGACATCGTCGACGTCTGGGGCGCCGACTCGTTCCCGGCCAGCGATCCGCCGGCCAACTGGTAGCGGCCGCGAAAGACGGCCGCTGCCCGACGCACGAACTGATTCCGATGGAGGAAGCATGAACAGAAGTTCGACCCAGCACACCGGTTCGATCGGGACCGTGTCCCAATCGGGCATTCCTGACGAGGTCGACGTGGCAATCGTCGGCTCCGGCGGCGCCGGGCTGATGGCGGCTCTCACCGCCGCGAAGGAGGGCGCGCGCGTCCTGGTCGTGGAGTCCCGCGAGCTCGTCGGCGGCGCCACCGGTATCTCGGCGGGTGCCGCGTGGATCCCCAACCATGGCTTCTCGGCCAAGGACCTGAAGGTGCACGACGACCTGGACCAGGCCCGGCGCTACATCTACGGCCAAGGTCGCGACCAGACGCTCGACCACGATCTCGTGGAGAAGTTCCTCGAAACCGGACCTCGTGTCGCCCGGTTCATCGAGGAGCACACACCCTTCGGGTGGATCCCGACGATCTGGCCGGACTACCGTTCTGACATCGACGGCGCCTCGGTCGGTCGGGCCCTCTTCCCCGGCCCGTACTCCCCGCAGGGGCTGGGCGACGCCGCGAGGTTCGTGCGGCCGGCCCTGACCACGGGCATGGCCAAGAACCCGCTGCCGTTCTGGTTGCTGGGTGGGATCGGCAGCGAGGACGTCTGGCTCGCCGGGCCGGCACTGGTGGGAGCCTTGCTCGAGGCCGGCCTGCGCAACGGGGTCGACGTCCGCGTCGAGGCACCGGCGACACGGCTCGTCATCGCGGAGTCGGGGGTACGGGGGATCGTCGTACTGGTGGATGGCGTCGAGCACACGGTGCGCGCCACCAAGGGTGTGCTGCTGGCCAGCGGAGGATTCGAGAGCTCGCCCGAAGTCACCACGGCTCACCTGGGCGCGCCCTTCGGCGTGCAGGTATCCCCCAAGGGTCATGACGGCATCGCGGTGCAGCTCGGCAAGGAGGTGGGTGCCGACCTGACCGGCATGGAGGATGCCTGGTGGATGCCCGGAGTGCAGCTGCCCGGTGAGGAGCTGGAAGGCCGCCCGCTCAGTCGTGTGTTCCTGGGCGAGCGAGCGCTGCCACACAGCATCATGGTGAACAGTAAGGGTGAGCGCTTTGCGAACGAGGCGTTGGCCTACGACCAGTTCGGGCAGATCATGCGCGAGGTCGACCCGGAGACGGGCACCATGCCGAACGCCACGGCGTGGTTGATCTTCGACCAGAACTACTGGGCGAAGTTCGGGATCTTCGGCGTCACGCCGGGCGGAGAGGTGCCCAACTACCTCCACCGCGCCGACACGCTGTCAGAGCTGGCGGCCAAGATCGGGGTCGACGAGGTGGGGCTGCTCCGCACGGTCGACCGGTTCAACCCCGAGGCGGCTCGTGCGCGCGACCCGCAGTTCAACCGCGGTGACACGTTGTTCGACCGCTACTTTGGCGCCTTCTACCCCCGGCTGGGCAAGAACTCGCCCGACGCGCGGTTCCCCTCCGCGACCGCGAAGGCGCGGACCGGCATCGCCGCGGCGATCGGTCCGGTCGTGAGCAAGCTCGCGGGACGGGTGGCGAGGAAGAACGACCCCGAACGCGTGCGCTCCATCGTGGTCGGGCCCCTGGCGAGGATCATCCGACCCGTGCTGAGGAGTCCGAGGTCGAGCGTGTTGGGGCCGGTCGACACCGCGCCGTACTACGCGATCAAGGTCGAGGCCAGCGCACTCGGCACCGTGGGTGGGCCGAAGACCGATGCACTCGGGCGCGCGCTGGACACCGACGGCAAGGTCATTCCGGGCCTCTTCGCCGCCGGTAACGCAGGAGGCGCGCCGACCAAGGGTTTCTACGGAGGCGCCGGAGGGACGATCTCGCTCGGACTGGTGTTCGGCTTCCTGGCGGGACGAGAAGCAGCGCGGCGCAACGACGGTTGAGCAGCTCGGTGCCGGCCTCGACCGTCCGAGACGGCGGTCGAGATCCCTCCCGTGGAGGGATCGCCGAGTACCCTGACCTCCCATCGCACAAGGACGCGATCGGCTCAGGTCTCCCGTCCGAGGCAAGGCTGACGGCTCCTACACCACCCCTACTCCCACTGAGGTCGACCGATGACGATTCAGGTGATCGACGCTCCGGAACGGCAGAGGTACGAGGCCGTCCGAGACGGCGCGGTCCTCGGGTTCGCGGCCTATCAGAAGACCGCCGAGCTGATCGTGTTCACGCACACCGAAGTAGATCCATCCCTCGAGGGGGAGGGCGTGGGCGGCGCCCTCGTGCAGGCCGCGCTCGACCACGTGCGGACTCTGGGGTTGCGAGTGCTGCCGATCTGCCCCTTCGTCCAGGCTTGGATGGTGCGACACCCCCAGTACGGCGACCTGGACTACAGGCGGCCGGCCACCAGAGTCACCGACTGATGCGGTGCTTGTGGGCCGATCGGCCTACCGCGAGAGCAGGAGCACGAGCAGCCCGGTCACGACGAGCGACAGGACGAGTGACGCACCACAGCCGAGCCGGTTGCTGAAGAAGAAGAACATGGGGTGCCTTTCGCGGAAAAGGACCATGGACGCCGCCCTGGGAGGTGGGCGACGTCCATGGGGCATGGGTGCTGGCGCGGGTTACCGGTTGTCGTCGTCGTAGAAGTCGCGACCGCCGGACTTGGCCAGGCCACGGCTCACCATGTAGCCGATGGTCAGCAGGGTGATGTAGAACCACGCCTCCTGGGCGCCGAAGTCGCTTGCGTCCACAGTCGCCGAGGCGATGAGGACCCCAACCACCGCGACCACGTAGGCGATGAGCTCGGTGGTCTTGTAGGACGACTTCGTCTCGGTGCTGACCCGGCGGTCGGCGCGGACGTCCGCTCGCGGCTGGGTGGCGGTGTGAGTGGCAGTGTGTGTGCTGGACATAGGTGTCTCCTAGGAATTCGTAATGATGAAGAGGCACCTGCGTTCTCAAGTGCGGCGTCTTGAACGACGCTCGGACGCCCCGTACCCGCGGGGCACAAGTCCACGCAGCCTTGTAACCCGTCTCACACCAACGTCCTGGTATGTCGCGATCCGCGGGGCGAGTCGGGTCGAGACGTCTTGCCGGGAGCGGGGCGCGCTGACAGTGTCGAGGCATGCCGCCCAGCGCCGCAGGCCCGCTGTTCGACGAATTCCTGGCCACCGCCGATGCAGTGGCGCTGGCGCGCCCCGAGGTGGACCTCGAGATGGCTCGAGAGGTGTTCCACGAGGCCGCGACCCTGCTCCACAACGGTCTCGCGCTCGACGAGCTCGACGACCACGACGTCACAGCTGTTGTCGCGGGCCTGTGCAGCGATCTGGTTGCCGAGGATCCGGGCGCCGCGATTCGCGCACGTTCTCAGGGGACGTTGGCGGACCCCGGAGATCTGCATGATCCGGAGGGCGTGTCCGCGGCCTACCTGGTTGCCGCAGCGATCCTCCAGCTCTGAGGAGCGCGCCGGGGCGCCTGCATCAGCCGCATCCACTTGTGGCGTCAGGGCGTCCGACCGCGACAAGGAGTCCGGCCCTCGACAGGCAGCGCCGGCCACGGCAGATTGTCAGCCATGTTGCGTGTGCCTCCGCCCCTGATAGCACTGGCTGCCGGAATGGCTCAGCGAGCGCTGACCGGCAGGACGCAGGCGCCGAAGGCGGGCCGGACGGCGGTCTCGGGGTGCCTTGCGCTGGCCTCCATGTCGATGGCCGGCGCGTCGGCGGCCCAGTTTCGACGGAGGGGGACCACAGTCGAGCCGTTCCACCCCGAGCGCGCGTCCGCGTTGGTGATCACGGGGGTGAACTCGGTCAGCCGCAATCCGATGTACGTCGGGATGGCCGGGGTGCTGGTTGCGCACGCGCTCTGGCGGACCTCGTGGGTCGCTCTGATCCCAGTCGCGGGGTTCGTCGTACTCATCGATCGGGCGCAGATTGCAGCAGAAGAGACCGCGCTGGGGCAGAGGTTCGGAAGCGAGTACGAGGCCTACTGCGCATCGACCCCGCGTTGGCTGGACCGGAGGTCCCTGGCTCGAGCCGTCGACATGCTGGTGCCTTCATGGCGGCCGACAACGGCCTGAAGCCATCGGCATTGACCCTGGGCGTTCAGCAGGGCAACGATGGTCCGACGGCGACCGGGGAACCTCCTCGATGTGCGCCTGAGGGGAGTCGTATGAGCACCGTCGAACAACCTCCCAGGATCGTCCGTTGGACGATGGGGCTCGAGGACGCGAGCGTGCTCGACTCCCCGGTGCGCGCCCTGGAGCCATGGGTCCTTGCCGGGTTCGGCAAGGGGACCCGAGCGTCGGTGCTGAGGGGGGAGTGGCTCGGGCACGCGGTCCACCCACTGCTGACAGACATGGTGCTCGGCACCTGGACCTCGGCGAGTCTGCTGGATCTGTTCGGCGGACCCGACTCCTCGGCCTCCGCCCAGAGGCTCGTCGGCGCCGGTCTGCTTGCTGCGGGGCCGACAGCCTGGACCGGCTGGTCCGAGTGGTCGGCGGCCGGTCCCCGCGACAAGCGGGTGGGTCTCGTGCACGCGCTCATCAACGCGGCCGCTATCGGCATGTACGCCGCGTCGTGGGTGGCCCGCCGCCGCGGCCGGCAGGGCGCCGGCGTCGGCCTGGCTCTGGCCGGAGCCGCGGCAACTGGGGTGGGTGCCTATCTCGGAGGCCACCTCATCGGGGCACGCAAGGTCGCGAGCCATGACCCCGCCTACGACGAGAACTCTGCGGGTGCATCGGCGGGGGCCTCGTCGTAGCCAACCGGACGCCGATCGTCCGCAATGCGGCGTAGCCTGCACGCATGTCTGCCAAGCCCTCGACGGAGGTGGACAGCCTCACCGTCCGCCCTCTAGCGCGCGACACGTGGCCCGCTTTCGCCGACCTCGTCGCGCGGCACAACGGTGTGTTCGGCGGGTGCTGGTGCACCTATTTCCACTCGCTGTCTCGCGACCCGAACCGCACCTACGAGAGCAACCGGGAGCTGAAGTGCGCGTTGGTCGAGGAGGGGCGAGCCCACGCAGCCTTGGTGTTCGACCAGGACGTGGCAGTGGCCTGGGCGCAGTACGGACCGCCCGAGGAGCTGCCTAACCTCCACCATCGCCAGGAGTACGAGGCGGGACTGGTCACGCCGCCAGACTTCCGGATCACCTGCATCTTCGTGGACCGACGCTATCGGCGGTCCGGGATCGCGGCTCTCGCCCTCCGAGGGGCCCTCGACCTCATCGCCGAGGCCGGAGGCGGGCTGGTCGAGGGCTACCCGCACGACATGTCGAAGCAGCCGGAGGGCAAGAAGATGTCGTCCTCGTTCCTCTACAACGGCACCCGCCGGATGTACGAGGAGGCCGGCTTCACCTACCAACGGTCGAAGGGCCTGAAGAACTGTGTGATGACCCAGGCGGTTGACCCTGCTTGACGCGAAAAGACAGGGCACCTCGCTGGGGCCGGCGGCGGGCGCTGAATGCCCGCGAAGGACGCAAAAGGCGTCGGCCATGCGTTCGGGTGTGACGCGCCGCCTCGGGTTCGGTCAGCGGAGCGGGTCGAACGGCCGTAACGTCGTCGGCGCCCGGCCGGTGTCGACCTGCTCCGCGAGGAGCCTCCCTGTCAACGGACCCCAGGCGATGCCCCACATGCCGTGGCCCCCAGCCGCGAACACACGCGGGGACCTGGTCCGGCCGATCAGCGGCAGCCCGTCGGTCGTGCACGGTCGCGACCCGACCCACTCGTCGCTGCGGTTGTCGAGGTCCACGCCGGCGAACAGCGGACGGACGGCGTCGACGATGCTGTCGACGCGGCGGTGGTCCAAGGGAGCCTCGGGGCTCCTGAACTCCATCATCCCGGCGACGCGCAGCCGGCGTTCCCCTGCCGGTGAAGTGATCGGGGTGCAGGCGACCCGCTGGGTGGGGAAGTACACCGGACCGGCCGGGAGCCTGTCCCCGGTGACGCTGAAGCTGTAACCGCGCCCGGCCTGCACCAGCCGTCGTACGCCGAAGGGGCGGACCAGCCGGTTGAGCCAGGCGCCGTTCGCGGCCACCACGGCGTCGAAGGTCCGTGCGCGGCCATCGGCCGTGTGCAGCGCCACCCGGTCGTCGAGGTCGAGCACCTTGCGGACATCGGCCTCGGGGACCACGGCACCCCCGCGCTCCTGCACCGCGTCGGCCAGCGCCTTCACGAACGCCGGTGGGTTCAGGTACCGCTGGCCGTGGATGCGCAGTGCCGCCCCCACCTCGGTGGAGAGAGTGGCTTCGACTTGGCGCACCTCGTCTCCGTCGAGGACGTCGACCTTCACCTCTTGGCCGGCAGCCCGGATCTCGTCGAGCTCCGCCAGCATCGCGTAGCGGTCCCGGACCATGCGGAAGCAGACGAGGAACGGGTCCGCGTCGACGGTGGGGCTGTCGACCCCGCCGTCGGTGAGGTCGTCGAAGGCATCGAGCGCCATGGCGTTCATCGGCACGTAGTCACGCATCGCCCTCGCCCACCGCCGGTGCGTCGAGTGCCGCGCGAACGACGTGAGGAAGCGCACCAGCCGGGGATCCGCGGTCGGCGGCACGTAGACCGGGGAGGTCGGCTTGAGCAGCGCCCGCACGCCGTACGCCAGGACGGAGGGGTGCGGCAGGGGCGTGGTGAGCTCCGGGGTGAGCCAACCCGCGTTGCCCCAGGACGCCCCGGCTCCGGGGTGAGCGCGGTCGAGCACGGTGACGCCGAACCCACGCTCCTGGAGGAACCAGGCGGTGGACAGGCCGACCATGCCGGCCCCGACGATGCCGATGTGGCGTTGCATGAGTACCTCCGTAGGTTGTCGGCGTCAGCGCTGGGCGCACCGGGTGCAGGTCGCGGCCCACGGACGAAGCTCGAGCCGAGCCGGGGGGATGGGCTTCCGGCAGGCGGAGCAAGTGCCGTAGCCGCCGTCGTCGAGGCGTCCGAGGGCCTGTCGGATCTCGAGCAGGAGCCGCTCGACGCTCTCGCGGTGGCGGGCGGCGACCGGGTCGCCGGGTGAGTGCGGCAGCTGGGCGAGCTGTCGCGAGCGCGTGGTCTCGGCGATCTCGAGGTCGAGCCGCACGGCCTCGAGCTCGATCGTGGGTCGTGGCAGGGAGGAGTGAACGGTCATGCCTGGTCCTTGCAGACGAGTGCGCCGAGCATCTTCGAGACGGCGCACGACGGCCGGCGGACCTAGGAAGGTCGACGCCGGAGGGCGCGGGATCAGGAGTGGTTCGGCGGAGCCCGGTCGACGCTGCGACGGAGGACGTCGAGCCCGCGGATGCCCCGGGCCTGCTCGCTCAGGGCCAGCGCGAGGAGGGCGGCGCCCGACGGCACGTGGGACGGCGTGTGGGCACGGTCGACCGCCGCGGTGCGCGTCGTCAGCTCGGTGCCCTCCATGCCCGGACCATAGCCGATCGTCTCAAGGGGCGACGGGTCGTCCCGCCAGGTGGAGAGACCCACCGACGCCGGGCCGGTGCGCCACGTCGGGGGTCATCCGTCGTACCCGGAGGTGAGCTCGTTCCAGTCGATCGCCGATCCGGTCGCTCGCTCACCCCTGAGGTACGGCAGCGGGTCGGACTCGGCTCGGGCGCCGGACGCGAGCCGCGCGTCGAAGCCCGCCTGGTTCCTGCGCTCGAGCTCGTCGAGGTAGAGCTGTCGCGTCTGCAGGACTCGGCTGAGCTGCCGGGCCGATGCTGCCTCCTGGACCAGCGTGGAGCTCGTCCGCCACTGCCGGCACAGCTGCTCGTCGGTCATGGCCGGCAGGTCTGGGGGCGTCGCCGGCGGCGGCGTCCCGGGAAGGATCGCGAACTCGGGAAAGGCAGCCGCGAAGGCCTGACTGAACCCGTCGAGACGGCTGGCCGAGGTCGGCGGCGCCGTCTCGCACCACCGCAAGGAGCTGCGTACGACGCGGGGGCTGGTCCCCACGACCGCCAGCGCCAGCACCGCCGCGACGACGGGCGCCAACAACAGCACGGCGGCGATGAAGCCGACGGTGCACAGCGGCACCACCACGCCCGACCACACGATCCGGTAGATCCGCTGGCCCTTCATCGTCGTCCTCGATCCTGCTCGACACCCCCCACCATGCCGCGAAGGCACAGCGCACGTCGCCGTCCCTGACCGGCCGACAACCTGCGCCGTAATTGCCGACGAGCGGAAACGAGGCCGGAGAACGCGTGCTTGCCGGGCCCCGGCAACGTGTCGTGTACTGGTGGCCGGCTCGAGAGGGGCGGCGCGATGGAGCGGAACGGCGGGGACTCGGGCGAGGTGGAGCAACCCTGGCTCGTCGAGGTCGCGCGCCTGGCCAGCCGGGACGCGGGCAACGTGCCGAGCGGCTATCTGGGCGGCTACCTGACGATGCTGGCGGACGCCGCCGCACTGGGTCGTTTCCCGGACCGCGCGGAGATCGGTGCCGTCCGGCTGCAGGGGCGCCGCGCCGCGGAGGACGGTATCCCGGTCGGACAGGGCGTCGACCTCTACCTCTCCGCCGCGCGACGCGTGTGGAGCGAGCTCCCGGCGGTCATCCGCGAGCGTGACAACAAGGCCGTCCGCTCTGCAGCGGAGGCTCTCCTGCAGGTGGTGGACGACGCCGTGGCCGCCTTCGCCGAGGGTCACGCCGAGGCGGGCCGCGAGATGGTGCGGCGCGAGGAGAACCTGCGGCGCGAACTGGTCGAGGACCTGCTCCGCGGTGACGCCCACCTCAGCGAGCTGGTGGAGCGGGCCGAGCCGTTCGGGCTCGACCTGACCCGCGCCCACCAGGTCGCCCTCGCCCAGCCGGGACGGCGGCTCTCCGAGGTCGCCGCCGCCACGTCGGCCCTCGAACGAGTGGTGATCGACCGGTTCGGGGACCGCGATGTGCTGGTGGCAACCAAGGACGGACTCGTCGTCGTGCTCGCGCTGGCCGAGGCGACGGGTGCCCGCCCGATGGCCGACGGCCTGTCGACCACCGGCGAGCTGGGCAAGCTCGTGCACGCCGAGCTCAGCCGACTGCGGACCACCGGCCCGTGGCGGGTTGCCGTCGGGCGAGCACACCCGGGCGCCTACGGGATCGCACGGTCCTACGAGGAGGCTCGCGAGGGACTGACGATGGCGGACCGCATGAACCTCGACCGGCCGGTCGTCGAGACCCGGGACCTGCTCACGTATCGGGTCCTCGCCCGTGACCAACCGGCGCTGGTCGACCTGGTGTACTCCGTCCTCAACCCGCTCCGGCGGGCCCGCGGGGGCGCCGCACCCCTCGTCGACACGCTCGCCGCCTACTTCGGCTGCGGCTGCGTGGCCACGACGACGGCCGGCACGCTGCACCTGTCGGTGCGGGCGGTGACCTACCGGCTCAACCGGGTGAAGGCGCTCACCGGCTTCGACCCTCTCGACCCGGCGCAGCGGTTCACCCTCCAGGCGGCCGTCCTCGGCGCCAAGCTCCTCGACTGGCCGGACCGACCGCTGACGCCGCCGGCGCGCTAGTCGCTGATTGCCGAGGGTCGGCAACCGATGTTGCCCTTCCTTGTCCGAGCGGGGCCATGGTCGGGGCCCGCTCGGAGGCGCACAGTCGAACTACGACAACCGAAGAGAAGGGTGTGGTGCTGATGCCTCACCCCACGTGTCAGCACGGGTCGCCGGTCCCCTCGCCACTGTCCATGACGACGGCACCCACCACTGCCACGGAGCCGGCTCCCCTTCCGCTCGAGCAGCCGGCAAGGGTGAGGGCGTGGGTTCCTCCCGGCCCGAACGGAGGAACCCACGCACAGCCACACGATCCGTCGCCGGCAGCGCCTCGATCGCGTCGGCGCCTCGTCGTCTACGCGGCCTTTGACTCACCCTGGAGCTACCTCGCCTCGCGCCGGGCCACCGTCCTCGAGGCGGTCGGCGTCCACGTCGACTGGCGCGCCGTCGTCGAGGAGGCCGCTCCCTCGACCGCGGCTTCGGCCCGCGCGGAACGCCTCGACCGCGTGCACGCGGAGCTGGAGCGCACGCTCGCGGTTCTTCTGCCCGAGGAGACCCTGCCCTCGTCCCTGGCCGGCTTCGTCCCCGGCACCGCCGCCGCGGTCACCGCGTACGCCGACGCGTACCAACGGGGCGCGAGCAGGCAGGCCCGGCGAGCGCTCTTCGACGCGCTCTGGCTGCATGGCTTCGACCTGGCGGACCCACGCGAGACGCACACGCTGATGGAGGACGTCCTCTCCGCATTCCGGCAGAGTCACCGGCCCGGACGACGCGCGGACGCCCGCCCCGCACGGCGGCTCCAGCGCCAGTGGGAGGCGCAGCGGCGCGCCACCCGTGCCACGGCGCTGCCGGTGCTGGTGCGCGATCGGGGACCGGCTCTCGAGGGTCCGCAGGTGGCCGACTGGCTGGCTCGGGCGACGGCGTGGGTCCAGCGGTCGACTGCCGCGAGGTCACCAGAGTCTAAAAGACAAACACCTTGACTTAAGAATCGTCCCGGCTCTACTGTCGAAGAAACTCTCTGCTAGAAGACCTCGGCAAAGGAGCGGTCATGGGCCAGCCATCCCTCACAGCAAGTGCGCGGGACATCGGATCCCTCCCCGACGAGGGCGAAGCGGAGGTGCTGCCCTGGCGGCCACGGATGACGCCCGACACCGCCGAGGTGGATCTCGACGCGGCCGAGGCAGCTGCGGCGGCCCTGCTCGTCGCGCTCGGCCAGGACCTGGGTTCCGCCCATGTCGCGGACACACCGCGCCGGATGGTCGCGGCGTACGCCGAGCTGCTGACCGTGGAGCCGTTCGACTTCACGACGTTCCCGAACAGCGAGGGCTACGACGAGCTCGTGCTCGTCGAGGACATCCCCGTTCGATCCGTGTGCGAGCACCACATGCTGCCCTTCGTCGGGGTGGCCCACGTCGGCTACCTTCCCGCGGACCGGGTCCTGGGGCTGTCGAAGCTGGCCAGGGTCGTCGACTTCTACAGCCATCGGCCGCAGACCCAGGAGCGGCTCACCCAACAGGTCGCCGAACACCTCCAGACGCACCTCTCCCCCCGCGGAGCCGGTGTGGTGGTCGAGGCCGAGCACACCTGCATGACCCTGCGCGGGGTGCGTGCCATGGGCTCCCGCACCGTCACCTCCGCCCTGCTCGGGAGACTGCGCACCGACGCGGCCTCCCGCGCGGAGTTCCTCGGCCTCACCCGTGACCGGAGGACACGATGACCCGGCGGCCCCAGCGCCCCGAGCGCATCGTCGTGGTCGGGGGAGGTCTCGCGGCCGCCAGCGCCGTGGTCGGCCTGCGCGAGCACGGGTACGCCGGCGCGGTCACCCTGATCGGCGCGGAGCCGCACCTGCCCTACGAACGGCCACCCCTGTCCAAGGGCTACCTCGCCGGCGACACGGCCCTCGACGAGGTCTTCGTGCGGCCCCGTGACTGGTATCGGGGCCACGACGTGGACATCCTGCTCGGCACCGCCGCCCGCGAGATCGACCTCGCGGGGCACACGGTCACGCTGGACGCCGTCCGCGTCGGGTACGACCGGCTGCTGGTGGCGACCGGTGCGTCCGCGCGTCGACTGCCCTTCCTGGACGCTGCGGGAGTTCCCGTCGCCTACCTGCGCACCCTCGACGACAGCACCAGGCTGCGCCGCGAGCTGCGTCCCGGGCTCCGCGTCGTCATCGTCGGCGGAGGATGGATCGGGCTCGAGGTGGCGGCCTCGGCGAGGACCGCGGGCTGCGAGGTGACCGTCGTCGAGGCGCTCGAGACGCCGCTGCAGCAGGTGCTCGGCCCCGAGCTGGGTGAGGTCTTCGCTGACTTGCACCGCGAGCACGGTGTGGACCTGCGCACGAGTCGGATGGTCACCCAGGCCCGGCTCGAGGGCGGCGACGTGCTGGTCGGCCTGGACGACGAGAGCGTGCTCTCCGCGGACCTCCTCGTCGTCGGAGCGGGTGCGGTGCCCAACGTCGACCTCGCCGAGCGGGCGAACCTGAAGGTCGACGACGGGATCGTGGTCGACGCGCTGCTGCGGACGTCCGACCCCGACGTGTTCGCGGCCGGCGACGTCGCCTCGGCGTACCACCCCGTGCTTGGCGCCCACCTGCGCGTCGAGCACTGGGACAACGCCATCGGCCAAGGGCGTTGCGCGGCCGTCAACCTGCTCGGCGGCGCGCAGCCCTACGACCGGCTGCCGTACTTCTTCACCGACCAGTACGACCTCGGCATGGAGTACGTCGGACACGTCGGACGGTCCGGCTACGATGAGGTGATCATCCGCGGCGACGTGCATGGTCGTGTCTTCACGGCGTTCTGGATCGTCGAGGACCGCGTCGCGGCCGGCCTGCACGTCAACGACTGGGACGCCATCGACCATGTCCGTTCGGTCGTCGCTGCCGGTGCGGTCGACCTGACCGCGCTCCGCGACGCCTCCGTGCCGCTCGCGGACATCGGGCCATGACCACGGCGTTCGTCCTCTCCGGCGGCGGCAGCCTCGGGGCGGTGCAGGTCGGAATGCTCCAGGCGCTGGCCGAACGCGGCGTCGAGCCCGACCTGCTGTTGGGCACCTCAGCGGGGGCGGTGAACGCCGCCTGGGTGGCCGACCACGGCACCGGTGCGGACTCGCTGGCGGGACTCGCCGACGTGTGGACGAGGCTGCGGCGCAGGGACGTCTTCCCGGTCGCCGGTCGCCAGGTCCTCAGCGGCATCAGCGGTCTCAGTCCCGCGGTCTGCTCCAGCACGCCCCTGCGCCTCCTGGTCGATGCGCATGTCCGCGTCCAGGACCTGCGACAGACCGCCATCCCGCTGCACGTCGTGGCCACCGATGTCCTGACCGGCCGGGAGACCCTCATCTCCGACGGTCCTCTCACCACGGCCGTGCTGGCCAGCGCAGCCGTGCCCGGGCTCCTGCCGCCGGTTGCGCACCACGACCGATTCCTCATCGACGGTGGAGTCGCCGACGGGACCGGTGTGAGCTCGGCCCACGGCCTCGGGGCCGACGTCATCTACGTGCTGCCGGGTGGGTCGGCGTGCGCCCTGCCTCAGCTCCCGCGCGGCGCCATCGGAGTCGCGCTGCACGCCCTGACCCTGCTCATGCAGCAGCGGCTCGCCCACGAGATCCGGCTGCTGGCCGGGTCGGCACACATCAAGGTGCTCCCGCCGCTGTGCCCACTGTCCGTGTCCCCGGCGAGCTTCGGGCACGCCGCCGAGCTGATCAGACGCGGTCGGGAGGCCACCGCAACCTGGCTCGACACGGGAGGAACCGAGCGTCCTCGGCAGGATCGCTACCTGTCGCTGCACGACCACGGCGAACCCGTGCCCGGGCCGGCGTCAGCCGCCTGACGTGCGTCGCTGTGCTTCCTTGCGGTTGCGACCGCGGAGTCTGGAGATCTGGTCGCGAAGCCGCTCGGTCTCGTCCTCGAGCGCCAGGACCTGCTCGGCACCGGCGAGATTCAGTCCGGCTGACAGCAGCGTCGTGATCCTGTTGACCCGCTCGATGTCGCGGTCGCTGTAGCGGCGGGTGCCGCCCTCGGTGCGCTGCGGGTTGAGCAGCCCCCGACTCTCGTACAGGCGCAGCATCTGAGGGTCGACGCCGGTCAGCTCCGCCGCGACGGAGATCGCGTACAGCGCCCGGTCGGGTCCCCACTCGGTCATGGCGCCCTCCGCCGGGTCGTGGCCGGACACCGCGCGCCGACGCGTTCGTCAGCGAACGCGCTCGCCATGCCGGGCCTCCGCCCGTCTCGAGAAATTCCTCCCGATCCCCACTTGAGGATCTGTTGTAGTCGTGCTATATGAATCTGTGTCAGCCACCATAGATAAATGGTGGTGAAGAAACAAGACATGATGTGGAGGTGTAGTCATGCTGATGCGTACCGACCCGTTCCGCGAGTTCGACCGGATCGCCCAGCAGCTTCTCGGCGCTGGCACCACATCCCGGCCCGCGGTCATGCCGATGGACGCCTGGCGCGAAGGGGACACGTTCGTCCTCGAGTTCGACCTGCCCGGTGTGCGGCCCGAGACGCTGGACATCGACGTGGAGCGCAACGTCCTGACGATCAAGGCGGAACGGCCCGCCTCGAACGGCGACTGGGAGATGCTCGCCGCCGAGCGGCCGACGGGTCTGTTCAGCCGGCAGCTGGTGCTCGGCGACAACCTCGACCTCGACCACGTCAAGGCCGACTACGACGCCGGCGTGCTGAAGCTGACCATCCCAGTGGCCGAGGCGGCGAAGCCGCGCAAGATCGAGATCAGCACCGCTTCCAGCAGCGAGCAGCAGGCCATCTCGTCCTGAGCCGAGGCTGTTGGGGTTCCACGATGACATCGGGCGTCGACCTCGCAGGCCGACATCCCGCCGCCGGGTGCACCGTCACGCACGACACTGCGGCAGTGGACCTGCGCGACCTGCTGGTCGCTGATGACGAGTGGGTCCGCGACGAGATCGACGCCATCGTGGAGGCCGGCTGGGGCCGGCGCCGTCCCCCCGTGCCCTGAACCGCACCAGGGAGCGCACCCGCCGCGTAGGTCAGG
Source organism: Nocardioides sp. (assembly GCF_035697785.1). Lineage (GTDB taxonomy): Bacteria > Actinomycetota > Actinomycetes > Propionibacteriales > Nocardioidaceae > Nocardioides_B. The sequence goes on along the minus strand of NZ_DASSCL010000109.1, from coordinate 25,031 downwards.
GGACGAGCGCCGCCCCACGCCGGGTCGGCCACCTCTCGAAGTGCTGATCCCGGCCACCCCACCGGTCCATCCACGCGGTCCTCCGCGCGTCGAACGCCGTTATCCGCGCCAGGTGGGGGCCCACGTCACGAGCATCGGCTCTCAGCCCATGGCGTACATGAGCGACCCGGGTGTGGTGAGCAGCTCGCCGGTCTCCAGCAGTGTCTTGAGGCCGGAGAGGATCATCGGCCAGCCGCCGTACAGCTCGGCGTTCGCGCTCTCCGGGAGCTGGTCGTGGACCACCGTGAGGCGGCAGGAGTCCCCGACCGGCGCGATCTCCCAGGTGACACGGGTGGTCCCTTGCGCCTTCACCTCGTCGCTCCAGAGCGCCTTGAACGACTGCACCAGCAGGCGCGGCGGCTCGACGACGAGGTTCTCGCCCTCGGCGATGTCGACGACTCCGGGCACTCCCGCGCGGTACGTCGAGCCCACAGCCCAGTCCGACTGCGTCTGGACCCCGAAGCTGAACTTGGCGCGCTGCGCCGGATCCGTGATGGCCTCCCAGACCCGCTCGGGCGTGGCCTTGATGTAGATCTCGAACACAGCAGTGTCCCCGACCGGGGCCGTGCCCTCGGCGAACGAGACGGTGGTGACGCTTGCGGTCATGACGTGTCCTCCAGGTCTGACTTGAGCTCCGTGAGCGCGGCCGCCCACGGCTCGGCGTACTTGCTCACCCAACGGTCGTGGATGAGTCGGATCGGCACGGGGTTGAGGAAGTGCAGCCTCTCGCGCCCACGCTTGCGGGACACGACGAGGCCGGCCTCCTCCAGGATCTTGAGGTGCTTCATCACCCCGAAGCGCGTCATCGGCACCCGCTCCTCCAGCGCGGTCAGCGTCTGACCGTCCTGGACGAACAAGGCGTCGAGCAGGTCGCGCCGGGTCGGATCCGCAAGGGCCTTGAACACCGCGTCCACGCCCCGAGAATAGGTGACCATTTGGTCACATGTCAACGGAAGGCTGTCCGCGGGCCGGACCGATGCGCGGCCTTCGGAGCGAGTCAGGTGGGCTGGTCGCTGCCCGGAGGGCCCGCGAGCACCGTGGGCACGTACTCGAGGAGCTGCAGCCTGCCGTCGAAGGTGCGGCTGGCGATCATCTCCATGGCGACGTCCGGGTACCCGTCGTAGATCCGCTCCCGACCGGTGCTTCCGGTGACGACGGGGAAGACCACCACTCGGTAGCGGTCGACGAGGCCCGCCTCGAGCAGCGACCTGCACAGGGTGAGGCTGCCGAGCGTGCGCAGACCTGGGATGGTGTCGTCCGCCTTCATCGATCGGACGGCCTCGACCGGGTCGCCGTCGACCAGGCGCGTGTTGGCCCAGTCGAGTGGCTCCGTCAGGCTCGAGGAGAACACCACCTTGGGCACTTCGTTCAGCTCCCCCAGCCCCTCCTCGCCGGACGCGGCGAAGCCGGACATCAACCGGTAGGTGGTCGCCCCCATCAGGACCGTGTAGTCGCCCTCCGGCGACTCGCCGAGCCAGCCCAGGTACTCGGGCCCCTCCAGGCCCCAGAAGCCCGGCCATCCCTCGGCAGCGGCGTATCCGTCGAGGGAGGTGATGAAGTCCACCAACAGCTCAGGCATGGGTTTCCTCTCGCTCGTGGGACTTTCCACCGTGCAGGGTCCGGTCTTCGGCGGCAACCCTTTCGACCTCGAGCACCCAGATCGGCGAGCCGGTCCTCGGGCCGGCTGTCCTGCGGTTTGGTCCCCAACCGCAAGATCCGGGCCGCAAATCCTGCAGTTCGTGACCACTCGGCGGGGTCAGGGTCGGGCGCTGCTGCACGGGACCCGGAGGACCTGCCGTTGGGGACCAAACCGCAAGATCCGGGCCGCGAAAGCTGCAGCACGTGACCAATCGGCAGGGGTCGGGGTAGTGGCTGGAGCACCCTCGAGTCCGGGCGCGCGCCCCGACTCGATCACCCCTAGTTCCTTGGCAACAGCGGCCCATCAGGTCGCACCGGGTTTCCGGTGCGGGCACTGGTGCGGGAAAGTTGCCGCATGGCAGACAAGGTCACGCAGGGCCCGCTCGAGATGTTCGGCACCGACGCACTCGTGGACGAGGAGAGCCTCGCCATCCGGGACACGGTCCGGCGGTTCGTGCGCGACCGGATCCGCCCGGAGATCGCCGAGTGGTACGAGACCGGCACGATGCCGGTGCGGGAGCTGGCCAAGGAGCTCGGCTCCCTCGGCGTGATGGGCATGCACCTGACCGGCTACGACTGCGCGGGGACGTCCGCGACGGCGTACGGGCTGGCGTGCCTGGAGCTCGAGGCCGGGGACTCCGGGCTGCGGTCGCTGGTCTCGGTGCAGGGATCCCTTGCCATGTTCGCGATCTGGAAGCACGGCAGCGAGGAGCAGAAGCAGGAGTGGCTGCCGCGCATGGCCGCCGGTGAGGCTGTCGGGTGCTTCGGGCTGACCGAGCCGGACTTCGGGTCCAACCCGGCCGGCATGCGCACGGCGGCCCGCCGCGACGGGGACGACTGGGTGCTCTCGGGCAACAAGATGTGGATCACTAACGGCTCGGTCGCCGACGTGGCCGTGGTCTGGGCCCGGACCGACGACGGGATCCGCGGCTTCGTCGTGCCCACGGATACTCCTGGCTTCTCCGCCCCCGAGATCAAGAAGAAGATGTCGCTGCGCGCCTCGGTGACCAGCGAGCTGGTGCTGGACGACGTGCGGCTCCCGGCGGCGGCGATGCTGCCCGGGGCCAAGGGGCTGTCCGGTCCGCTCTCGTGCCTCAACGAGGCTCGGTTCGGGATCGTCTTCGGTGCCCTCGGGGCGGCTCGCGACTGCCTGGAGCGCACCATCGCGTACGCCGGGGAGCGCGACATCTTCGACAAGCCGCTGTCGGCCTACCAGATCACCCAGACCAAGCTCGCGGACATGACGCTGGAGCTCGGCAAGGGGATGCTGCTGGCGTTGCACCTGGGCCGGCTCAAGGATGCCGGTGAGCTGCGGCCCGAGCAGGTCAGCCTCGGCAAGCTGAACAACGTCCGCGAGTCCATCGCGATCGCCCGTGAGTGCCGGACCCTGCTCGGCGCGGCCGGGATCACCCTGGAGTACCCGGTGATGCGGCATGCCAACAACCTCGAGTCGGTCCTTACCTACGAGGGCACGAGCGAGGTCCACCAGCTCGTGATCGGTCAGGCGCTGACCGGGGAGGCGGCCTTCCGCTGACCGGGTGCGCGGTCAGGCCGGCTGGGCCAGCAGGTCGTCGTGGCCGACCGTCACGGACAGTTGCCCGGCAGCCAGCTCGGCCATCCGCCGCTCGGCGTACGGCGTGACGTCGGAGGCCAGCTCGGGACGCTGCTCCGTGGCCGCGCCGACCCAGCCGCGGAACCACTCGGTCACCAGGTCGGAATCGGCAGGGCCGAGGAGCCAGGGACTCGGACGAACCTCGACGTGGTGACCGCGTGCGGTGAAGGCCGCGACCGCCGCGCCGACGGCGTCGGGGCCGAGCAGCCGGCCGGATGGCGTGACCCGGCGCTGGTGTGCGTTGAACGCGTCCCCCAGGGCGGCGTCGAGGGGCTGTTCCGGGTCCAGTCGCACCTGACCGTTGACGCTGAGCGTGACCAGGACGGGGCAGCCGGCGTCGGTGCAGGTGGCGACGAACCGGTCGAGCTCGTCGGCGGTGAACATGTCCAGCAGCGCCGACGCGGTGACCAGGTCCGCGCCCGTCAGCTCGTCGTCCGAAAGGCGCGTGATGTCGCCGCACCGGGTCTTGACGCGCACCGGCGCGCCGTCGGCGGCCCTGACCGGGGCGTGGTCCGCCGCGAGCGCGAGCAGGTCGGAGTCCCGGTCGTGGAGGACCCAGCGTTGTGGCCCGGGCAGCCGCGGTGCGAGCCACCTGGCCATCGAGCCGGACCCGCAGCCCAGGTCGTGCACCCGCACCACACGTTCCGTGGGCAGCCGGGCGCTCACCTGGTGGACGAGGTCGCTGGCGCGGGCGGCCGCGTCGGCCGGCTCCCGCAGCCGCAGCCACGCGTCGAACGTCAGTGCCGGGCCTTGCACAACGCTCACCTCGCCTTCCGTGAACCGGACGCTAGCAACTTCCGTACTCCTGGGTGACCGACTGAACGGGGAGGCGACGTGCTGGGGCTGAGCGCTGCGGGCTGGCTGGTCGGGCTGGCGTGTCTAGCCGTGCTCTACGTGTCGGTGACCCGCGGTCTGTCCTCCTACCGGCACACGCCGGGGCCGGCCGACCTGGTGACGCTGGTCCGGGCGACCTTGACCTGCGGGGTGGCCGCCCTCGTCGCGGATTCCTTCGTCGGCGACGCCGCGCAGGCGGCGCTCGTCGCCCTGGCGGTCGTGGCGCTGGCGCTCGACGCCGTCGACGGCCCGATCGCAAGGCTGACGGGCACCACGTCCGCGTTCGGGGGGAAGTTCGACGGCGAGGCGGACGCGTTCCTCATGCTGGTGCTCAGCGTGTACGTCGCGGGGACGGTCGGCGTCTGGGTGCTCGCCATCGGACTGCTGCGCTACGCGTTCGGCGCGGCGGCGCTGGTGCTGCCCTGGATGCGTGAGCGGCTGCCCTACCGCTACTGGCGCAAGGTCGTTACCGCGGTCGCGGGCATCGCGCTCGCCGTGGCTGCCGCGGGTGTCGCGCCCACCTGGCTCACCACCGGTGCTCTGCTCCTCGTGCTGGCGACACTGGTCGAGTCGTTCGGTCGCGACGTGCGCTGGCTGTGGCGGCACCGGACCGAGGTCGCCGAGGCGCCCGTGCTGCTCGTCGGTGAGCCGTGAGGCAGGAGGACCGCGCCCGCTTCGACCTGGCGCTGGGCCGGGCCCGCCACTCGGCGTACCAGGACGGCGAGTTCATCGAGCAGGAGAGCTTCATGAGGGTCGGCGAGATCCTCGCGCTGGCGGAGCGGGCCGGCATCGGCCCCGGGGTCTCCGTGCTCGACGTCTGCTGTGGGGTGGCCGGACCGGGGCGACTGGTCACCCGGGCGACCGGATGCAGCTACCTCGGCGTGGACGCCAGTGCGGAGGCCGTCGGGATCGCCCGCGAGCGTGCGGCCGGGCTCGACTGCCGGTTCGAGGTGGGTCGCGTGCCGCCGCTCCCACCCGGCCGGTTCGACGTCGTGCTGCTGCTCGAGACCCTGCTCGCGTTCTCCGACAAGGACGCCCTGCTGCGGCACGTGGCGGCGGCGATGGAGGACGGCGGGCGGTTCGCGTTCACCGTCGAGGAGGGCGCGCCGCTGACGGACTCGGAGCGGGCCGCGATGCCGGATGCCGACACCGTCTGGCCGACACCACTGCCGACGCTGGTGGACTCCCTGGAGCGGGCGGGCCTCCGGGTCAGCTGGCAGGCCGAGCTCAGCGCCTCGCACCTCGCGATGGTCGAGAGCCTGACCGAGGCGTTCGCCGCCGACGAGGCCTACATCGTCGAGCACGTCGGTCGGCGCGGGTACGCCGAGCTGGTCGCCGCGCATCGGCTGTGGGGCGACTGGCTGGGCCGGGGACGGGTGCGCAAGTTCGCCCTGGTCGCCGAGAAGCTGCCGGCTGCGGCCTCGGGGGCCGAGAACAGGGGGGCCAGGACCGCCCCCACGGGGGATGTCGCGCATCTGGCGGGCCAGACATGATGATGGTGTCTCGGGCGATCAGCGTGTCTACGAGGGGAGCCGCCGCCATGCCCGAGACGCCTGCAGCCCTGATGGAGCAGCTGTACGAGGAGCACGCGGCTGCCCTGTGGGTGTTCTGCCTGCGGCTCACCGGCCACGACCGGTCCCGCGCCGAGGACGTCGTGCAGGAGACCCTGCTGCGCGCCTGGCGCAACAGCCACGTGCTCGAGCGGCCCCCGGGGTCACTGCGGTCCTGGCTCTACACGGTCGCCCGCAACATCGTCATCGACGAGTGGCGCACGCACCGCTCGGAGCGCGAGCTGCCGGTCGCGGAGGTCCCCGAGCACGACGCCCGCGGCGACAAGGTCGACGAGCTGCTGCTGTCGTGGATCGTCGCCGACGCGCTCCAGAAGCTCTCCGTGGACCACCGCGCCGTGCTGCGCGAGTGCTACTACCGGGGTGCGTCCGTGGCCGAGGCCGCCGACCGCCTGGGAATCCCGCCCGGCACCGTGAAGTCACGCAGCCACTACGCCCTCCGCGCGTTGGCCCTCGCCCTGGAGGAGATGGGGGTGAGCCCGTGACCTGCGAGCTCGCCCACCAGGACGCCGCCTACGTGCTGGGCGCCCTTTCTCCCGGTGAACGGTCGGAGTACCAGCGCCATCTCGCCGGCTGCGACGAGTGCTCGCGGTCGGTGCGCATGCTCGCGGGGATGCCGGGCCTGCTCGCCCGCGTGCCGGAGGACGTGCTCGACGTCGCTCGCACTGATGACGACCCGGTACCCAGCACGCTGCTGCCCGCCCTCGTCGAGGAGGTACGACGACGCGGCAAGCGACGCACCTGGCTGGTCTCCGGGCTCGCCGCGGCCGCCGCCGTCGCGGTGATCGCCGGCTCGGTCGTGCTCGGGAACGTCCTCAGCGGTGACCAGCAGGCGCCCTCGGCCGGTCCCTCCGCCTCCCCGCCGTCCGTGGCTCCGGCGACGCCGATGTACCCGGTGCGACCCCTCCCGGTCACCGCCGAGGTCAGCCTGACCAGTGTCTCGTGGGGCACCCGGCTCGACCTGACCTGCACCTACGAGGAGCCGAAGGACGGTCACGAGGGCAGGTCGTGGCGCTACGCCCTCGTCGTCGAGACCCGGGACGGCGAGGCCGAGCAGGTCGCGACCTGGGTCGCCAAGCCGGGGAAGACGTTCGACATCACCGGCGCGACCGCGAGCCCGAAGAGCGAGATCGCCGCGGTGGAGGTGCAGACGCCCGAGGGGGAGACCCTGCTGCGGCTGCACACCTGACGCTGCCGCGCGGGGTGGCGGTCAGCCGGGGCCGAAGGTGGTCAGGAACCGGTCCCGGAAGCTGTCCATCCGCCAGACCGGCGCGTCCGGCCCCGGGCGCAGGCCCTCGTCCCAGCCCCAGCCGGAGACCTGCCGCAGCACGTCGGGGTCGTGCGCGAGGATCGACACCGGCACGTCGTGGTCGGGGTCCGGGCCGGTGACGTAGGTGTGCGGCTGGTGGTCGCCGAGCACGACCATCACCAGGTCGTCGTCGGCGTAGGTGCCGACCCAGGAGACCAGCGCCTCCAGGGAGTAGGCCACCGACGAGGCGTACTGCTCGCGCACGTCGTCGGGGTCCTCGAACACCTCGTCGGAGGTGGGGCCCTCCTTCTGCATGCCCTTGTAGACCGAGCCGTCCCCGAGGGAGCTCCACGGCACCATGCGAGGCAGCGGGGCCCACGGGTGATGGCTGGAGGACAGGTCGACCTCGGCCATCACGGGCTCCCGGTCCCGCTCCGTCAGCTCGAGCTGCTCGAACCTCGAGAGCAGGTACTGGTCGGGCACTCGCGACCACCCAAACTTCGGGCCGGCGTACTGCAGCGCGCCGAAGTCGACGAGCCCGTCGTAGCCGTAGAAGTTCGCGCCCTCCGGCCAGGCCTTCTTCACGGCGGGAAGGGCGAAGACCGTACGCCAGCCCGCACGCTCGAACGCAGAGCTGAGCGTCATCCGATCTCCCGCCAGCAGCTGGTCGTAGCGCTGCTGGTTGTCGAGCCACAGCCCGGACTGCAAGGTGGCGTGCGCCAGCCAGCTGCCGGCGCCGAACGTGGGCGAGGTCAGGAAGCCGCTGCGCGCGGAGAAGCCCAACGCGTCGAGGCGGCTGGTCCCCGCCTCGAGGACGCGGCTGACCTCGGGGGAGAGCACCGGGTCCTCGATCGCGACCCGGCCGTAGCTCTCCACGAACACGACCAGGACGTCCTTGCCGCGGAGCCCGGTCAGGAGCCTGTCCGCGGGCACGTCGGCGAACGGGTCGTCCTCGACCTCGGCGGTGAAGATGACCCGGTCCCGGATGTCGGCGCGGAGCTGGCGTACGTCGGAGTAGACCCGCTCGGCGGCACTGGCGGAGGCCACTCGTCCGCCCGGCGAGAGCTGGAGCCCGGTCACCGCGGCGAGCACCCAGGCGAGGCCCAGCGCGCTGACCGCGACGAGTGACGGGCGACGGTGAACTGCGGCCAGCCGGGTGAGACGCAGCGTCGCGAGCGGGAGCAGCGTCAGGGCGGCGACGGTGCCGAGGACCGCACCGACGACGGCGGCGACGGCCCAGCCCAGCCCCTCGGTATCGCGCACGACGCCGACGCCAGGGCCGAGGAAGGCCCAGTCGACCGCGGGGTCGAAGGGCCGGTCGAGCACCACCTCGAAGCCGATGTTGGTCACCTTCACCACCAGGACGAGGCCGAGCAGGAGGCCGAACACGACCGCGGTGACCTGGCGGGCCCGCTCCGGCAGCACGACGGCGAGCGCGATCACGACGAGCGCCTCGAGGGGGATCCGGAGGAACGTCGAGGGGGTCAGCAGGTCGAGCTCGTCGGGAAGCACGAGAGCCGCCCAGACCAGGACGCCGGCGAGCAGCGTCAACGCGAGCGAGAAGGCCCGGTGTCGGTGCCCCCGCCCCGCGTGAAACAACCGCACGTGTGTCCCTCCCACAGCGTCGCGCTACACAGTCCCATACGTGAGCCGCCATGCTGGGGTTCACCAAGTGGTCCCTCCCGGGACCGGCGGAAGGGGTGAGCGGTGACGCACGAGGCGTTCGCCTACTGGCTCGAGGAGCCCGGGCGGGGGGAGATCAGGCCCGCACAGGTCCCCGACCCAGGCCCCGACCAGGTCCTGGTCCGCACGTTGCGCTCGGCCGTGAGCCGGGGGACCGAGTCGCTCGTCTTCCGCGGCGAGGTGCCCGTCGACCAGTACGACGTGATGCGCGCGCCGTTCCAGGACGGCGACTTCCCGGGCCCGGTGAAGTACGGCTACCTCAACGTCGGGGTCGTCGAGCAGGGGCCCGAGGCGTTGGACGGCCGCACCGTCTTCTGCCTGTTCCCGCACCAGACGAGGTACGTCGTCCCGGCCGACGCGGTCACGGTGGTTCCCGACGGAGTACCGCCGTCCCGCGCGGTGCTCGCCGGCACCGTGGAGACCGCGGTGAACGCCCTCTGGGACGCGGCACCTCTGGTCGGGGACCGGATCGCCGTGGTGGGCGCCGGCATGGTCGGCTGCTGCGTGGCTCGCCTGCTGGCCCGGATGCCCGGCGTCGAGGTCACCCTGGTCGACGTCGAGCCGGAGCGTGCCCGCACGGCTGCGGCGCTGGGCGCGGACTTCGCTCGGCCGGAGGAGGCGGTCGGTGCCCGGGACCTGGTGTTCCACACCAGCGCCACCTCGGCCGGGTTGCAGCTGTCCCTCGACCTGCTCGCGCCGGAGGCGCAGGTGGTGGAGGTGAGCTGGTACGGCGACACCCCGGTCACCGTGGCCCTGGGCGGCGCGTTCCACTCCGCTCGGCTCGGCATCCGGGCCAGCCAGGTGGGCACGGTCGGTGGCGCTCGCCTAGGGCGCCGCTCCCTGGCCGAGCGGCGGGCACTGGCGCTCGACCTGCTGCACGACGAGGCGTTCGACGTGCTGCTCACCGGGAGCTCGAAGTTCGAGGAGCTGCCGGACGTGATGCCGCGACTGGTGTCGGGCGAGCTGCCGGCTCTGTGCCACACGATCGTCTACGACCAGGGGGAGAACTGATGTTCAGAGTGACCGTCCGCGACCACATGCTGGTGGCGCACAGCCTGCGCGGCGAGGTCTTCGGGCCGGCACAGGCACTGCACGGCGCGACGTACGTCGTCGACGCGACATTCCGCGCGGAAGAGCTCGACACGGACGGCATCGTCGTCGACATCGGGCTGGCCACCCAGGAGCTGCACGCCGTGGTCGCCGACCTGAGCTACCGCAACCTCGACGACGACCCCTCGCTGGCCGGGGTGAACACGACCACCGAGACGCTCGCGAAGGTGGTGGCCGACCGCCTGGCCGACCGGATCGCCGACGGCGCGCTGGGGGAGAGCGCGCGCCGGGCCGCCTCGCTCGAGGTGGTGCTGCACGAGTCGCACGTCGCGTCCGCGGGTTACGAACGGTCACTGTGACCGGTGCGGGCGCGATGACCGTCCTGCACGCCGTCCTCCCCGACAGCGTGGACGACCCGCGGCGGCCGAGCGGCGGCAACGTCTACGACCGCCGGGTGCTCGACGGCCTGCGCGACCTGGGCTGGGAGGTCCACGAGCACCTGGTGCCGACGCCCTGGCCGCGGGTGGACCCGGCCGCCCGGGGGCTGCTCGAGAGCATTGTCAGTGGGTGTCCGGACGGTGCGCTCCTGCTCGTCGACGGCCTGGTGGTCTCTGCCGGGCCCGAGGTCCTCGCGGCGGCCGGTGCGCGGCTGCGGCTCGTGGTGCTGTCGCACATGCCGCTGGGGCACGCCGACGATGCGGCGGCCGCGGGGGAGCGCGCGGTGCTGGCGCATGCCTCGGGGGTCGTGGCGACGAGCCGTTGGACGCGTGACTGGCTGGCCGAGCACCACGGCGTCCCCGCGCAGCGCGTGCGGGTCGCCGTCCCGGGTGTCGACCCGGCGCCGACCGCCGTCGGCACCAAGGATGGGGGTGGGCTGCTGTGCGTCGCGGCGGTGACTCCCGGCAAGGGCCACGACGTCCTGCTGAGGGCGCTGGAGGGAGTCTCCGACCTGACCTGGCGGTGCACCTGTGTGGGCGCGCTCGACGTCGACCCCGAGTACGCCGACGGTCTGCGCCGCGCGGCCGAGGACCGCAGCCTCGGAGACCGGCTCACGTTCACCGGACCGCTCACCGGGGAGGCGCTCGACCGGGCGTACGCCGCTGCCGACGTGCTCGTGCTGCCCTCCCGCGGGGAGACCTACGGCATGGTGATCGCGGAGGCGCTGGCTCGCGGGCTGCCCGTCGTGTGCACCGAGGTCGGGGGTGTGGCCGAGGTGTTCGGGCCCGGCGGCGACCGGGACCGTCCCGGCCTGCTGGTGCCGGTCGGGGACGCCGTCGCGCTCGCGGACGCGCTTCGCGCATGGCTTTCGGAGCCCCCGCTCCGCACCCGTCTGCGTCGGTCCGCGCGACGGCGCCGGGACTCCCTGCCCGGCTGGCCGGACGCGGCCCGGGTGCTCTCCGAGGCACTGTCCGCCGTCCGGTCTGAACCACCCCGGCGTCCGATCCGTATGGGCAAGTAGGCACGAGCAGAGGGGAGGTCGGGCGATCGGGCAGCGACGCTGGGCCTGGGTTCGTCTCGCGTGCGGGGCGGCCGTGCTCGTCGTGCTCGTCGGCTCGCTCGGCTTCGGACCGTTCGTGCAGGGCCTGCGCGACCTCAGCCTGGCCGCGCTCGCCGCCGCGATGGTGATCACCGCGCTGTCGATCCTGTGCGCTGCCTGGCGGTGGCGGCTGGTGGCCCGCGGGCTCGGCCTCGACGTACCGCTCGGCGCCGCGTTCACCGCCTGCTACCGCGCCGCGTTCCTCAACTCCACCCTCCCGGGCGGTGTGCTCGGCGACGTGCACCGGGCCGTGGACCGCGGTCGGCGGACGGGGGAGCTGGGACGCACGGTCCGCTCGGTCGCCTGGGAGCGCTCGCTGGGCCAGGGGGTGCAGGTCGCGCTCACCGTCGTGGTGCTGCTGGCCATGCCCTCACCGATCCGCACGCCCCTGGTCGTCGCGGCGGTGCTGGCCGTGGCTGCCGGTGTGCCGATCGTCCTGCTGCTGCGTGGCCGGCCGGTGCGGGGCCGCGGGTGGCCGTCGCGGGTGCTCCGCGCTGCGGTCGAGGACCTCACGGCGATCCTCAGGGGACCGCGCGTCTGGCTCGGCATCGTCGCCGCCTCGCTGCTGGTGGCGCTCGGCCATGCGGCGGTCTTCGTGGTCGCCGTTCGGGCGTCCGGGGAGACCGTCCCACTGGGCACCGCACTGCCGCTGGCCCTCGTGGTGCTGCTCGCCGCGGCCATCCCGGCGAACCTCGCCGGTTGGGGTCCGCGCGAGGGCGCCGCGGCCTGGGCCTTCGGCTTCGCGGGACTCGGGGCGGCGCAAGGCGTTACCGTCTCGGTCATGTACGGCGTGATGGCGCTGGCCGCCACACTGCCCGGGGCGCTCGCGCTGGTGCCTCTGCGGCGCGCTGCGCCCGAGGCGGTGAGCCGTGCCTGATCGCCCCTACACCGTGCTGAGCTGTGCGATGTCCATCGACGGCTACTGCGACAGCGCGTCCGACGAACGGCTGGTGCTCTCCAACGCCGAGGACCTCGACCGGGTCGACGCCGTGCGCGCGGGTTGCGACGCGATCCTGGTCGGCGCCGGCACGGTCCGCAACGACAACCCCCGGCTGGTCGTGCGCGACTCCGCCAGGGCGGCGCAACGCGTGGCGCGGGGACAGCCGCCGACGCCGATGAAAGTGACGGTCACCGAGCGCGCGAAGCTCGACCCGGAGGCGCAGTTCTTCACCGTGGGCGACACCGTCAAGCTCGTCTACTGCGCCGGCGACACGGTGGACACGGCCCGGGACCTGCTCGACGGCGTGGCCACGGTCGTGGACGCGGGCCGTCCGGTGCGGATGCGGTGGCTCTGCGAGGACCTGCACGCACGGGGCGTGCGGCGGCTGATGGTGGAGGGGGGCGGGACCGTGCTCACACAGTTCCTGACCGAGGATCTGGCCGACGAGCTGCAGCTCGTGGTGGCCCCGCTGTTCGTCGGGGACTCCCGCGCGCGACGGCTCGTCGACGACGGGCGGTTCCCGTGGCGGCCCGACAGTCGCGCCCGGCTGCTGGAGACGCGCCCCATCGGCGACGTCGTACTCCTGCGCTACGCGCTGTCGTCGCGCTGCCCGGTGCCGGCCGAGGACGCCCGATGACCCGCCGCGACCTGCCGGCGGCGACCATCCGGACCCAGCTCACGCTGCCGCTGAGGTTCGCGGACGGGTTCGCGACCGCCGCGCGGGTCTTCACCTTCGACGGCCTCGTCGACGGCCGCGAGCACGTGGCGCTCGGCCTGGGTGAGCACGCGCTCCCGGTCGCGCGACCCACCGCGGGCGACTGGCGCGCCGCTGCGCCGCCGCTGGTCCGGCTGCACAGCGAGTGCCTCACCGGAGACGTGCTGGGCAGCCAGCGCTGCGACTGCGGTCCGCAGCTCGCGGAGGCGGTGCGGCGGATCACCAGGGAGGGCGGCTTCCTGCTGTACCTGCGGCAGGAGGGCCGCGGCATCGGCCTGTACGCCAAGCTCGACGCCTACGTCCTGCAGGACACCGGGCTCGACACCTACGACGCCAACCTGGCGCTCGGGTACGCCGCCGACGAACGCACCTACGCCGCGGCCGCGCAGATGCTGCACGCGCTCGGGCAGGAGGACGTCGCGCTGCTCAGCAACAACCCCGACAAGGGCGACCAGCTGGAGTGCCACGGCATCACGGTCAGCGAGCGGGTGCCGACCGGCGTCCACCTGAACGCCGCCAACGGGCGCTACCTCGCGGCCAAGGCCGACCGCGGCGGACACACCCTCGACGGGGTCTGGGGCGACGAGCCGGAGTCCGCCGGCTCCTAGCCGCCGCCCTCCGCTATCGGAGCCCGCACCGCGGCGTACGCCGGACCCTCGGGGAGATGAGGCGCAACGCTCAGGATCTCCCGCTCGTCGGACCCGCGGCCGTGCAGGAGCACCCCCAGCGGAGTCGAAGGGTCGGTCGAGCCGTGGGTGGCCACAGTCGGGGGAGCGAAGGTGCCGGTCACGACGCGACCTCCGGTCCCTGCGGGACCAGCTCGGCGGCGGTGCGGACCCCGGACCACTCGCGCACCTCGTCGTCGAGGTGGAGCCGCTCGACCGGTGCGGCGTTCTCGTAGGCACCCCACTGTGCCCGGGGGAGCATCCACATGACCTCGAACTCGTTGCCGTCCGGGTCGGTGGCGTAGAGGCTCTTGGTGGCGCCGTGGCTCGACTCGCCTTGGAGCGCCCCCAGCTCGGCCAGCGTGGACCGCGCCTCGACCAGCTCGTCGATGGTGTCGACCTGCCAGGCGAGGTGGTAAAGCCCGAGCGTGCGGCCGGGTCCGCTGACTTCCTGGGGTTGCGGCCCGACGCCGAACAGGCCCAGGTCGTGGTGGTTGCCCGATCGCGGCAGCCGGAGGAAGGCCGCGTCGGCACGCGGCTCCCTCGCAACCACCTGCATCGCGAAGGCGCGCTGGTAGAACTCGACGCTGCGCTCCAGGTCGGCGACGAACAGCACCGCGTGGTTCAGCCGGACGGCGTTGACGGTCATGCTCAGGCGTTCTCGGAGACGAGCGCGATGGCGGAGATGTCGAACTCGAGCTTGGCCCTCTCGCTGACCAGCACGCCGCCGGTCTCGAGGGCGGCGTTCCAGGTCAGGTCCCAGTCCTTGCGGTTGACCGAGACGCTGCCTTCGAAGCCGATGCGCCGGTTGCCGAACGGGTCGGTCGCCGCGCCGGTGTGCTCGAACTCGATCGTGACCGGCTTCGTCACGTCCTTGATGGTGAGGTCGCCGGTCAGTGCCCACGTGTCGGCGTCGACGAGCCTGGCGGAGGTGGAGGCGAAGCGGATCTCGGGGTAGGTCTCCACGTCGAAGAAGTCGCCGGAGCGCAGGTGGCCGTCGCGGTCGGCCGAGCCGGTGTCGATGCTGGCTGCCTTGATGACGATCTGCGCCGACGAGGCGGCCGGGTTCGCGGCGTCGAAGTGCGCGGTGCCCTCGAACTCGCCGAACTGGCCGCGAACGGTGGTGACCATGGCGTGCCGGGCGGAGAAGCCGACGCGGGTGTGCGAGGCGTCGATGGCGTAGTCGCCGGAGAGGGTGGTGGTCGCGGCCACGGGAGCCGGGACGGTGGCGGTGCTGGTCTTGCGGTTGAACAGACCCATGAGGTGCTCCTCGGATAGATAACTTGAAGGTTCAATCAATATAGAGAGCCGAATGTTGAAATGTCAAGCGTTCCGTCCGAGGGATGGTCACGGCCCAGCATGGGGATCCCGGCCGGCGGGTATGAACCCCGGCGTGACTCATGACGGACCAGTCCTGGTGACCGGCGCCTCCGGGTTCGTCGGCCGCCGCGTCGCCGCCGCGCTCGAGGAGGCCGGGCACGCCGTGCGCGCGATGACCCGCCGGCCCGAGGCGTACGACGGACCGGGTGACCCGGTCCGGGGCGACGTGCACGAGCCCCCGTCCCTCGTCGAGGCGCTCGACGGCTGCGGCGCGGCGTACTACTTCGTGCACTCGCTGGACTCGGCCGACTTCGAGCGGCTCGACGCCGATGCCGCCCGGGCGTTCGGGCAGGCGGCCGGCGACGCGGGCGTCAAGCAGATCATCTACCTCGGCGGCCTCGGCGGTGACTTCGACCGACTGTCCTCGCACCTGCGGAGTCGTCGCGAGGTGGAAGGGCTGCTCGGGGCCGGCGGGGTCCCCGTGACGGTGCTGCGCGCCGGCATCGTCGTCGGGCACGGCGGGATCTCCTGGGAGATGACCCGCCAGCTCGTGCAGCACCTGCCGGCGATGGTGACGCCGCGCTGGGTCAGCACGCGCACGCAGCCGATCGCGGTCGACGACGTGGTCCGCTACCTCGTCGGCGTGCTCGGCCACCCGGACGCGGAGGGGCGCGTGTTCGAGGTCGGTGGGCCGGAGGTGCTGAGCTACGCCGACATGCTCAGGCGGGTGGCGAAGGTCGAGGGTCGCACCCTGCCGATCATCCCGGTGCCGCTGCTCAGCCCGGGCCTCTCGTCGCGCTGGCTCTCGCTGGTCACCGACGTCGACACCCAGGCCGGGCGCAACCTCGTGGACTCGATGGCCACCGAGGTGGTCGTCCAGGACGACTCGATCCGCGACGTCGTACCGTTCGAGCCGATGAGCTACGACGACGCGGTCCGCACCGCCCTCGCCGAGTGGCGCCAGAGCCGGCGGAAGGGCTGAGCCGGTGCACGGGCGCGGGCTCCGCCACCGGCTGCGGGGCCGGCTGCCGATGCCGCTGACCCACGTGGCGCCGGTGGCGCACCACGAGTCGCCGGCGGTGAGACGGCGGCGACGACGCGTGGTGGCCGGCGTATCGGTCGCCGGCGCGGGCCTGCTGGGGGCATCGTTGTCGACCCGGCCGGGCTCCAAGGAGTTCTACGGTGCGACCCTGACCGTCGCCGGCGTGTGGACGGCCGGCGGCCTGCTGTCGGGCCCCCTGCACCTCGGCTGGATCCAGGGGCGCGACCGGCGGCTGCGCCGCCCGGTGGTCACGCCGATCGCCACCGGTGTCGGCGCGTTCGGCTTCTTCTACGCCTGCGCCCTCGCCGCCCGGGCGATCCCGCCGTTGGACCGCGCGATCTCCCGCGTCCTCGTGTTCGCCGAGGAGGGCGACGAGCCGCTGGTGCTGCTCACGACGCTCGCGAACGGACTCGGTGAAGAGGTGTTCTTCCGCGGCGCCCTCTACGCGGCCCTCGGGGAGGAGCGGCCCGTGCTCACGTCCACCGCGGTCTACACCCTGGCGACCGCGACGACCCGCAACCCGGCGCTGGTGCTCGCCGCCGCGGTGATGGGCACGCTGTTCGGCTACCAGCGGCGCGCCTCCCACGGGCTCCAGGCGCCGGCACTCACCCACCTCACGTGGTCGGCGCTGATGGTGCGCTACCTCCCACCGCTGTTCCGTCGCGCCCACGAGGAGACCCGATGACCCGCCGGCTGGACACCCTGCTCGACCGGACGGTCGCGCCCGGCTACTCCAGGCTCGGCTATCTCGTACGACGAAGGTGGTGGCCCGACGACGACCCTCCTCCGGGGGCGCTGGCCGGCAAGCGGGCCGCCGTCACGGGGGCGAGCTCCGGGCTCGGACAGGAGACGGCGCTCGGCCTGGCCCGTCTCGGCGCCGCCGTTCACCTGCTGGTCCGCAACGAGTCCCGGGGGAGGGCGGCGGCGGAAGCGATCACGGCCGAGCTCCCCGGTGCCGAGCTGCACGTCGAGGTCTGCGACGTGTCCGACCTCGAGGACGTGCGACGCGCGGCCGGCGACCTCGTGGCCCGGCTGCCCCGTGTCGACGTACTCGTGCACAACGCAGGTGCCATGCCGGCCGAGCGGACCGAGGCGCCGGGTGGTCACGAGCTCACCGTCACGCTGCACGTGCTCGGCCCGCTGCTGATGACCGAGCTGCTCCGGCCGGTGCTGGCCGGTCACGACGCCCGGGTCGTGCTGGTGTCGTCCGGCGGGATGTACACCCAGCGGCTCCCGGCCCACGACCCCGATTACCAGCGAGGGGAGTACAAGGGCGCCGTCGCCTACGCCCGCTCCAAGCGAATGCAGGTCGCGCTCACCCCGCTCATGGAGGAGCGCTGGCGCGGCGACGGCATCCGCGTGCACGCGATGCACCCCGGCTGGGCGGACACCCCCGGGCTGGCGACGTCGCTGCCGCTGTTCCGCAAGGTGACGAGCCCGCTGCTGCGCGACGCTCGTTCCGGCGCCGACACCGTGGTCTGGCTGGCGGCGACCCAGCCGGCTCCGCCGGGCGGCCGGTTCTGGCACGACCGGGCCGCGCGCGACACGCACTACCGCGCGGCGACACGTGAGGCACCCGGCGACCGGGATCGGATGTGGCAGTGGGTGCTCGACGCCGCCGGGCTGCAACGCGACTGAGCCGGTGAACGCGCTGCTCTGGGGGTGGCTGCCGGTAGGTTCGCCGCCATGACCGTGATCGGCGACGACGGCCTCGCTCGTCCGACGTGGGCGGCGACCGACCCGCTGCTGCGCGACTACTACGACACCGAGTGGGGGATGCCGGTCCGTGACGAGACGGGGCTGTTCGAGCGGCTCAGCCTCGAGGCGTTCCAGTCCGGCCTCTCCTGGGCGACGATCCTGCGCAAGCGCCCGGCGTTCCGCGCGGCCTTCGACGGCTTCGACCCCGACACGGTGGCGGCCTACGACGAGCACGACGTCGCCCGGCTGATGGCCGATGCCGGGATCGTGCGCAACCTCCGCAAGATCGAGGCCACCATCTCCAACGCACGGGCGACCGTGGGGTTGCGCGAGGACGGCGGCCTCGTCGACCTGGTCTGGTCGTTCAAGCCCGACCGCACCCCCGCCCCGACGTCGTACGCCGACGCGCCCACCACGTCACCGAAGTCGAAGGCGCTGGCGAAGGCCCTGCGTGCCAAGGGCTTCGTGTTCGTCGGACCGACCACGATGTATGCGCTGATGGAGGCCGTCGGCATTGTCGACACCCACCTGGTCGACAGCCACCGGCGGGGCAGCTCGGGGATCTGGACATGACCCGTCGCACGCATCCTGCATCTTTTACGCGGACTTCCGGCGGCCCGTCCCCGGCCGCACCTATCCTGACCTCGGCGGTACGGAAAGGGGACAAGGGTGGACCGGTTGCGGTGCCCTCACTGTCGCAATCCCATCAAGCCGCAGCACGCGACCGCCGGGCCGTCCGAGGGCGGGGAGACCTATCACGCTGACTGCTGGGACCTGGCACGGCGGGTGAGCGTCGGGAGCGCCCTCGAGCAGCAGCTGGACTACCAGCGCCGGGTCGCCGCGGAGGGGTTGTCCGCCCTGATAGCGCCGTACGTCTCGGCGTTCGCGCGCCCCGAGGGTGAACCGACCCCGGCGTCTGACCCGCTGTCGATCTGACCCGGCGGCTCAGCCGGCCAGGTTCTGCAGCCGCACCTGACCACGGGCGACGGTCCGCCCTTCGGCGTCGACCGTCTCCACCACCCACACCTGCTGCGACCGTCCGCGGTGCACCGGCGTAGCGGTCGACCTGAGCTCGCCGTCGCTGACCGCCCGGTAGAAGTCGGTGTTGTTGTTGACCCCGACCACCTTGCCCCGATCGCCGAACCAGACGGAGGCGCCGACGCTGGCCAGCGTCTCCACCACCCCGCAGTGTGCGCCGCCGTGCGCGACCCCGAAGGGCTGGTGCAGGGCCTGGTTGACCGCCCAGGTGGCGACCACCCGGTCGCCGGTGACCTCCTCGTACCGGATGCCGAGGTAGTCGGCGAACGGGCCTCCCGGGTTCGTGTGCATTCGCCGATCCTAGTGGGGGGCCAATTCACTGGGGACCCAGTGAATCGCCCGCTCCCCGGTGTGAACTCACGGCGGGAAGGAGGAGATCGCCACGGGAAGGTCAGGCGAAGCCGCCGACCCGACCGGTTGCCGCGCCGGCCGTCGGTGGGTCGTGGCAGGCTGGCCCTGATGTCCACCCCGACGCTGCTCGCCATCGACGGCAACTCCGTGCTGCACCGGTGCTTCCACGCCTCCGCGCGCAGCGGGTTCCGCACCGCCGACGGCCGGGCCGGCTGGGCGATCCGCGGCTTCCTCTCCATGCTCGGCGCCGCCATCGACCGGGCCTGTGCCGACGCGGTCGTCGTGGGCTTCGACGACCCGGACGTGTCCGTACGCCGCGATCGGTGGCCGATCTACAAGGCGCACCGTGACCCCAAGCCTCCGACGCTCGACGAGCAGCTCGAGGAGGCCGTGCACGTGCTCCGTGACCTCGGTGTGGTGGTGGTGCGTCCCGAGGGGCTCGAGGCCGATGACGTGCTGGCGTCCGCGGCGGCCTGGGCGCCGACGGTCGGTGCGCGCACGGTGATCGCCACGTCCGACCGCGACTCGTTCGCCCTCATCGACGAGCACACCCGCATGTTGAGGATCCTCAACGGCGGCGTCGACGCCTCGCCGATGCTCGACCCGCACCGGCTCACGCTGGTCACGGGTGTCCGCCCGGAGCAGTACCTCGACTTCGCCGCGCTGCGTGGAGACACCTCCGACAACCTGCCCGGTGTCCGCGGCTTCGGCCCCAAGACCGCCGCCCGCCTGCTCGCGGAGTTCGGCTGCGCGGAGGCCGCCTTCGACGACGCCGTCGCCGGAGGGGAGCTATGCCGGGCGGCGCTCGGCAAGGCGCTCGCGCGGACCCTGGCCACCGACGAGGCCCGCGAGACCTGGCAGCTCAACCGGGCGGTGATGACGATGCACCGCGACCTGGCGCTCGGTCTCGAGCCCGCGGCCGGGCGCGGTGGGCTGCCGCTCCCGCCCGACGTGGTGCGCCCGGTGCTCTCCCGGTTCGAGCTGCACGCGCCGGGGCTCGTCCGGTCCCTCACCGGCATGGCGATCTCGGTGCCGCGTCCGGTCGACATGGACGACGCGTGGCGACCCCCGCGGGTCCACTCCGCCGCCCGGTTCCCGCCACTGCCGCGCCAGCCCGAGCCCGACCCCACCCTCTTCTAGGAGACCGCGGAGTTGGGCAGCCTCCTCGTGGCCGGCACCACCTCCGACGCCGGCAAGACCGTCGTGACGACGGCACTGTGCCGGGCCTTCGCGCGCCGCGGTGTCCGGGTGGCGCCGTTCAAGGCGCAGAACATGTCCAACAACTCGATGGTCACCGTCGAACCCGACGGCACCTGCGCCGAGATCGGCAGGGCCCAGTGGGTGCAGGCGATCGCCGCCCGGGTGCAGCCGGAGTCGGCGATGAACCCGGTCCTGCTGAAGCCCGGGAGCGACCTGGTCAGCCACGTGGTGGTGCGGGGTCGCCCGGCCGGGCGGCTCGGCGCGCACGACTTCGCCGGCGGTCGCGACGGCCTCGCCGAGGCGGCCTACACGGCGTACGACGAGCTGGTGGGGCGCTTCGACGTGGTGGTCTGCGAGGGCGCCGGCAGCCCGGCGGAGATCAACCTGCGCGCCCACGACTACGTCAACATGGGCTTGGCCCAGCACGGCCGGATCCCGACCGTGGTGGTCGGGGACATCGACCGGGGCGGGGTGTTCGCCGCGATGTACGGCACTCTCGCCCTGCTCGACGAGGCCGACCGCGCGCTGGTGGTCGGCTGGGTGGTCAACAAGTTCCGCGGCGACCGCGGGCTGCTGCGTCCCGGCCTCGACCGTCTCGAGGAGCTCACCGGGCGACCGGTGCTCGGCGTGCTGCCCTGGCTGCCCGACCTGTGGCTGGACTCCGAGGACTCGCTGGCGCTCCGTGACCGGGTACGCCGCACCGGGGCCGCGGCCGACCCGCTGCGGGTGGCGGTCGTGGTGCTGCCGCGAGTCAGCAACTTCACCGACGTCGACGCGCTGTGCGTGGAGCCCGGCCTCGACGTCCGCTTCGCCGACCGTCCGCGCGACCTGGCGACCGCCGACGTGGTGGTGCTGCCCGGCACCCGGGCCACGATCAGCGACCTGGCCTGGCTGCGCGAGACCGGCCTCGCCGACGCGGTCACCGCCCACGCCCGGCGGGGTGGTGTGGTGCTGGGGATCTGCGGTGGCTTCCAGATGCTCGGCGTGACGGTCTCCGATCCTGACGGGGTGGAGGGCCGGCCCGGCACCCGGGTCGAGGGCCTCGGGCTGCTCGACGCGCACACGACGTTCGACGCCGACAAGGTGCTGAGGCTGCCGGTGGGTTCCGCGCTCGGCGTACCAGCCTCCGGCTACGAGATCCACCACGGTCGCGTCGAGGTCGCGACGGGCGATGAGTTCCTCGGCGGGGCGAGGTCGGGCCGGGTCTTCGGCACCATGTGGCACGGCAGCCTCGAGGGCGACGACTTCCGGCACGCGTGGCTGGCCGAGGCCGCCGAGCTGCTCGGCCGCCAGGCGTTCCAGGCCGGACGCGTCTCGTTCGCCGGGCTCCGCGAGGCGCGGCTCGACACCCTCGCGGACGCCGTCGAGGAGCATCTCGACGTCGGCGCGCTCCTCGACCTCGTCCGCGGCTGACCGGCGGCCGGCGGCCGGTGCCGAGGGGTCACTCGTGCAGCGACACGCCGTCGAGAGGCCCGATTAGGTGACTCCTCGCGCGTTGCCCCGTCGGGGCGGGGAGGGTCAGGCGATCCAGACGGTCTTGATGTTGGTGAACTCGCGGATGCCGTGGTCGGCCAGCTCGCGTCCGTGACCCGAGGCCTTCACCCCACCGAAGGGGAGGGCCGGGAAGGACGCCACCATGCCGTTGATGAAGGTCTGGCCGGCCTCGAGGTCGCGGACGAAGCGTTCCTGCTCCTCGGAGTCGTTGGTCCACGCGTTGGAGCCGAGGCCGAAGCGGGTGGCGTTGGCCAGCGCGATCGCCTCGTCGACGTCGGCGACCTTGTAGACCATGGCGACCGGCCCGAAGACCTCCTCGCGGTAGACGTCCATGTCCTCGGTGAGGTCGGTGAGGATCGTCGGCGGGTACCACCACCCGTCCCGGTCGGGCCGCTCACCGCCGAGCACCACGCTCGCGCCCTTGTCGACGGCGTCCTTCACCAGCCCCTCGACGTCCTCGCGGCCCTGTTCCGTGGCGAGCGGTCCGACGTCGGTGCCCTCCTCCATCGGGTCGCCCACCACGAGGGCGGACATCTCCTTGGTGAAGTGCGCCATGAACTCGTCGTAGACGTCGGCGTGCACCAGGAACCGCTTCGCCGAGATGCACGACTGGCCGTTGTTCTGGGTGCGCGAGACGGTCGCCACCTTGGCGGCCTGCGCGAGGTCGGCCGACGGCATCACCACGAACGCGTCGGAGCCGCCGAGCTCGAGAACGACCTTCTTCAGCGACTCGCCCGCGGTCCGGCCGACGGCCACGCCGGCGCCCTCGGAGCCGGTGAGCGTCGCGGCGGCGACCCGGTCGTCCCGGATCACGCGCTCGACCTTGCCGCTGCCGATGAGCAGGGTCTGGAAGACGTCGTCGGGGAAGCCGGCCTCGCGGAACAGGTCCTCCATGAACAGGGCCGTCTGCGGCACGTTGCTCGCGTGCTTGAGCAGCCCGACGTTGCCCGCTGCCAGCGCGGGCGCCGCGAAGCGCATGGCCTGCCAGAGCGGGAAGTTCCACGGCATGATCGCCAGCACCACGCCGAGCGGAAGGTAGCGGGCGTAGGCCTTGCTCGCGTTCACCTTGGCGGCGTCGACCTCCTCGTCGGCGAGGATCGCCCCGGCGTGGTCGGC
Organism: Nocardioides sp.; assembly: GCF_035697785.1. GTDB lineage: Bacteria > Actinomycetota > Actinomycetes > Propionibacteriales > Nocardioidaceae > Nocardioides_B. The sequence continues at coordinate 2,242 of NZ_DASSCL010000109.1, read as the reverse complement.
GTAGTAGCGCAGCACGGCGGCGCACTTCCCGATCTCGGCGGCCGACGCCTTCTTGGTCTTGCCCATCTCGAGCGTCATCAGCGAGGCGAGCTCGTCGGTGCGCCGGTCGAGGATGTCGGCCGCCGCACGAAGCCAGCCCGCGCGCTCCTCGAAGGAGGTCAGCCGGTACGTCGCGGCGGCGGCCGCGGCCCGGGCGATGCGCTCCTCGAGCTGCTCGTCGGTGAGCTCGTCGAACGTGCGGAGCACCTCTCCGCTGCGGGGGTCAGTCGTCGTGATCGGCATGGGGCCACTGTTCCATGCCCGCGGGCGCGAATGAAGTGCTGATTCCGCAGCTTCGGCCGAGCTCGCATCGTCGACCCGCTTGGGGGGTACGGTGCATCGGCAGCGCGACGAAGGACCCCGCTGCGCGACCATGACACGGAGCCCCGGAAAACCCGGGCCTCGCCAGCACCTCCGAGAGGGAACCATGCAGATCTGGCCCGGCCGCCCCTACCCCCTGGGGGCGACCTACGACGGCTCGGGGACGAACTTCGCCCTCTTCTCCGAGGTGGCCGACAAGGTCGAGCTCTGCCTGATCGACGAGCAGGGCGGCGAGACCCGGGTCGAGATGCAGGAGACCGACGCGTTCGTCCACCACGCCTACCTGCCCGGCGTCCAGCCCGGTCAACGCTACGGCTACCGGGTCCACGGCCCCTACCGGCCGGCCGAGGGCCACCGCTGCAACCCGGCGAAGCTGCTGCTCGACCCCTACGCCAAGGCGGTCGAGGGGCAGATCGACGGCGACGAGTCGCTGTTCTCCTACAAGTTCGACAACCCCGACAAGTTCAACAAGCGCAACAGCCGCGGTCACACCATGCTCGGTGTGGTGGTGAACCCCTACTTCGACTGGGGACAGGACCGGCACCCCGACCACGAGTACCACGACACCGTCATCTACGAGGCGCACGTCAAGGGCCTGACGATGACCCACCCCGACGTGCCCGAGGACATCCGCGGGACCTACGCCGGGATCGCGCACCCGGCGACGATCGACCACCTCAAGAACCTCGGGGTCACCGCGATCGAGCTGATGCCCGTGCACCAGTTCGTCCAGGACACGACCCTGGTCGACAAGGGCCTGGCCAACTACTGGGGCTACAACACGATCGGGTTCTTCGCCCCGCACAACGCCTACTCCGCCTCCGGCCAGCGCGGCCAGCAGGTGCAGGAGTTCAAGGCCATGGTGAAGGCGCTGCACGAGGCGGACATCGAGGTGATCCTCGACGTGGTCTACAACCACACCGCCGAGGGCAACCACCTCGGGCCCACGTTGTGCTTCCGGGGCATCGACAACGCCGCCTACTACCGGCTCGTCGACGAGGACAAGGTGCACTACTACGACACGACGGGCACCGGCAACACCCTGCTGATGCGGCACCCGCACGTGCTGCAGCTGATCATGGACTCGCTGCGCTACTGGGTCACCGAGATGCACGTCGACGGCTTCCGGTTCGACCTCGCGTCGTCCCTGGCCCGCCAGTTCCACGAGGTCGACCGGCTGTCCGCGTTCTTCGACCTGGTGCAGCAGGACCCCGTGGTCAGCCAGGTCAAGCTGATCGCCGAGCCGTGGGACGTCGGCGAGGGCGGCTACCAGGTCGGCAACTTCCCGCCGCTGTGGACCGAGTGGAACGGCAAGTACCGCGACGCGGTCCGCGACTACTGGCGCGGCGAGGGCTCGACGCTGGCGGAGTTCGCGTCGCGCATCACCGGCTCCTCGGACCTCTACGAGCACTCCGGTCGCAAGCCGATCGCCTCGGTCAACTTCGTCACCGCCCACGACGGCTTCACGATGCGGGACCTGGTCTCCTACAACGAGAAGCGCAACGAGGCGAACGGCGAGGACAACAACGACGGGGAGAGCCACAACCGGTCGTGGAACTGTGGCGTCGAGGGTCCGACCGACGATCCGGAGATCCTGGCACTGCGCGCCAGGCAGATGCGCAACATCATGGTCACCCTCCTGGTCAGCCAGGGCACGCCCATGATCAGCCACGGCGACGAGTTCGGCCGCACCCAGCGCGGCAACAACAACGTGTACTGCCAGGACTCCGAGATCTCGTGGATGGACTGGACGATGTGCGAGACCAACGCCGATCTGGTCACCTTCACCCGCCGGGTCACCGAACTGCGCAAGAAGCACCCGGTGTTCCGGCGTCGCCGCTTCTTCGAAGGCAAGCCGTTGCGCACCGGCGACGAAGTGCGC
>NZ_DASSCL010000108.1:0-29359 GCF_035697785.1 Nocardioides sp. | reverse complement strand
GCTCCTCGAGCAGCTCGAGCGTCCGGTACACGGTCGACACGTTCACGGCCGCGGACTCCTTGCGCACCTCGGCGAGAATCTCGTCCGGCGTGGCGTGACCCAGATGATCAACGGCACGTAGCACCAGCTCGCGCTGCGGAGTCAGCCGATATCCCCGCGACCGCAACTCCTTCTGCCACTGCTCCGGCGGCTGGTCGAGGTCGTCGTGCGGCACCTGACGAGTCTAGTGAGGCGGGCGACCCACGTGCGTGCGGCGTCTGCCCTGTCCTAGAGGTGCCACGCACGCTCCACCGCGGCGGCCACCGTGCCGTTGCGGACTCGTTGCGGGTGGTCACCCACCGGGATCCAGGCGATCTCGCGCCTGCGTCGAAGGTCGAACACCGCGACCGCGTCGTTGCCACTCATCGACATCCAACACGTGTTGCCGGGCCCCTCGGTGGACCAGTACGGCTTGAGGTACTTGCGGTCCTCGCCGTCGCCCTCGCCGTCGAGGATCTTCGCCTTCATCGTTCGGCGCGTCACGATCGCGGCGTAGTCCGACATCGTGCCGGCCACGCAGAGCTTGGTGCCTTTCGAGTTCATCGACAGCCCGTGGTGGGCGGAGTCGAGAACGTACTGCTCGCGCGGCAGGTCAGGCACCCGGTTGGGCAGCGGGATCAGTCGGGTCACCTTTCCGGTGTCCGGCTCCGACTGACCGCCGGCCACGTAGTCGCCACCACCGTTGGGGTCCGCCGCCTTCAGGTCGAACTCCACGAACCCGTGGAGGAACGAAACCTGGTAGTAGGCGAACCGCTCGTCGGGCGAGATCGCCATCGGACGCACCGCCGAGCTCATGTCGCCGTAGCCCGCTTCCTCCAGTTCCAGGCCCATGTCCCACCGGCGGGCGATCGAGAAGTCGCGGGTGCGGACCACCTGGAACCAGCGGTCGGCCTTGATCAGGTCACCGACCGCGTCGAGCTCACCGGCGTCGACGGGTGTGTAGACCCGTCCGATGCTGGCGTGGAAGATCCGCCGGCCGTCCGCGGAGTAGTTGGACTCGTGCGGGGTCTCCCCCGACTCGAACGTGCGCAGCCGGACGCCGGTGCGCGGGTTGCCCGCGCCGCCCAGGACGTACTCGTGCACCGACTTCGACGTCGAGTCGGAGACCACGAGGCGGCGGCCGTCGGGTGAGACGTTCATGTGGTCGGTGCGGAAGCCGTCCATCACCTGGCGCTTCACGATCGCGCCGCTGGCCAGGTCGATCCACACCACGTCGGCGAAGCTCGGCCGCGACACGGCCAGCAGCCGGCCGTCGCGAGTCGAGAACATGTCGTCGACGAGCTGGTCGTGGCCCTCCCCGATCGCCTGCTGGATCGCCAGGTAGAACGCCAGCCTGGCCGGGTCGGCGACGATCTCCTGCATCCGCTCGGCGCGGTCGGGAACGATGTCGATCCGCCCGATCTTCTGGAAGGTGTGCGCGTCGACGACGTCCGCGGTGCCGGCCCAGTTGTTGCCGACGAACATCACGTCGCGCGACCTCTGGGCCGTCTGCTCACGCGTGGTCGCGGGCGTGGACGGCCCCGCGCTGGCGCGTGGGACGACCGTGACCGCAACGGCGAGGGCAAGTGCGCTGCCGGCCAGGGCGAGCGTCGTACGGCGCATGCGGGGTCCTTCTGCTCGGCGTCCTGTGCCGTGTTCAACGCGTGACCGTGGCGGGCGTTACGTCGAGGGTCTCGACGGGCTCGCGACCCCCGCACGACGCAACGACCACAGGACGCCGCCTCGAACACCCGGGCTACTGACGGACGAGGCGACCCCAGAGGTGGGGCTGGAGGGGCTGACCCATCGCGGCCATGTCGTAGGCCCAGAGCAGGTCGCCCTCGACCATCCCGTACATCCGGTGCCCGCCGGTGTACTCCTTGGCGGTCTGGGTGCGGGCGACCGCGTCGGTGCTGAGCTCCAGGCGCGGCGTGCCGATCTCGGCCGCGCCGTACCAGATCTCGACGAACCCGGTGTGGTGGGTGAGCAGCAGCTCGAGGGAGCCGTCGGCCTTCGGCCTCAGGAAGCCGGTCTCGATGGCGGCGTCGCGCACCTTCTCGCCCTGCTCGTCGACGATCCAGGAGCGGCTCATGTAGTGGAAGAACGGCCTGCCGTCGTGGGTGAAGATGCACTCCTGCCCGAACTGGAACGCCTCGATCGTCGGGTAGTCACCGTGCCCGTTGCCGCGCCAGGTGCCGAGCAGCCAGGCGACCGGCGCGCAGTCGGGGTGGAGGTTCTCGGGGATCTCGAAGGGCATGGGGGGACGTGGCGCCCTAGCTGCGTTCGGCCTTGAAGAGGTTCCAGAGGACGACGAGGGCGACGTAGCCGGTCAGCAGCACGACCAGCGCCATCAGGGCGATGAACACGGCTTCCATGGGCCGCAGTCTAGTGTGACCGGCATGGCGGACCGACTGCTGGTGAAGGTGACGTGCGGCACCGACGACCCGGAGCGGAGCAACCAGGCGTTCACTGTCGCCTCGGCCGCTGTCGCGGCCGGGGCCCGGGTGAGCCTGTGGCTGACCGGGGAGGCGGCCTGGTTCGCCGTCGCGGACAGGGCTCCGGACCTGGGACTTCCACACGCCACTCCCGTCGGTGACCTGCTCGCGGTCGTCCGCGAGGCGGGCCAGGTGACGTTGTGCACCCAGTGTGCGGTCCGCCGCGAGATCGGCGAGGCCGACGTGCTGCCCGGCATCCGGATCGCCGGCGCGGCGGTGTTCACCGAGGAGGCGCTGACCGACGGCACGCAGGCGCTCGTGTACTGAGCTCCAGCACCCAGCGGCACCGCGGGGACACGGACAGCGACTACCGCCGCTTGACCTGCAGCAGCTCCTTGGCCTCGGCCGGGGTCATCGGGGTGCGCTGCGCGATGCGACCCAGCTCGACCACGCGGCTGACCAGCTGCTCGTTGTGCTCGACGGGCACGCCCTTGGCGAGGGTGAGCACGTCCTCCATGCCGACGCGGAGATGGCCGCCCTTGCTGAGCGCGGCCAGCGCGACCGCGAGCGTGGACCGGCCGATGCCGGTGGCCGACCAGGACGTGACGGCGCCGGGCAGCGCGTTGACGGCCGCGACCAGGGCGTCGGCGGTGCCGGGCATCCCGCCGGGCACGCCCATCACCAGGTCGACGTGCACGCGTCCGCCGTACGGCAGCCCGAACTTGTCGAGGAGCCGGTGGAGGGCGGCGACGTGGCCGAGGTCGAACAGCTCGAACTCCGGCACCACCTCGCGCTCCTGGGAGAGCCGGTAAAGGTCCGTGATGAACGGCCAGGGGTTGGAGAACACGTCGTCGCCGAAGTTCGTGGTCCCCATGGTGAGGCTGCACGAATCTGGCTGCGCGTCGAGCACCTTGAGGCGGCGGTCGAGCGGGTCGTGCACGCTGCCGCCGGTGGAGAGCTGCACGACGAGGTCGGTCTGCTCGTGCAGCGCGTCGACCGTCGCAGTGAGCCGGCCCAGGTCGAGGGTGGGCTGGTGGTCGTCGTCGCGGATGTGCACGTGGATCATCGCGGCGCCGGCCGCCTGGCACCGGCGGGCGGTGTCGACCAGCTCGTCGAGCGTGGTGGGCAGCTGCGGGCAGTCGGCCTTGCGGGTCTCGGCACCGGTCGGGGCGACCGTGACGAGGAGCTTCGTGGGGTCTGTGCGGAAGCCGGGGGACGCGTCGGTCATGGCCGCATCGTGTCAGACTTCGAGAAGCCCGTCGAACCCCGTCGACCCCCGAGACAGGAAGATTTGCCGATGCGCGCGGTGGTCCAGCGAGTTCTCTCCGCTTCTGTGTCCGTTGACGGGAAGATCGTCGGCGACCTCGAGCGTCCCGGCCTGCTGGTGCTGCTCGGTGTCACCCACGACGACGGCCCGGACCAGGTGGCCTGGATGGCCCGCAAGGTGTGGGGGCTGCGGATCCTGCGCGACGAGCAGTCCGCCTCCGACGTCGACGCGCCGGTGCTCATGGTCAGCCAGTTCACGTTGTACGGCGACGCGCGCAAGGGCCGCCGGCCGACCTGGAACGCCGCCGCGCCGGGTCCGGTGAGCGAGCCGCTCTACGAGAAGGTGTGCGCCGAGCTGGAGACGCTGGGAGCGACGGTCGCGCGCGGGGCGTTCGGCGCGGACATGCAGGTGGCGCTGGTCAACGACGGTCCGGTGACGGTGATCCTCGAGACACCATGAGGGTTTAGGTGGTCGAGCCCGTCGACGTCACTCCGAGGCCTGCCCGACCCGCACCTCGCTGACGGCCATCGTGTTGCGGGGGCCGGGGGTGGAGGCGAGCACCTCGAGCACGACCGTGTCGGACTCGGTGACCGGGATCCGCATCGTCTGCAGAGAACGGTTGGCCTCGGCGCCGTCGACGCCCTGCACGACCGACGTACCGTCGGCGAAAGTCCAGCGCACCCGGGTGAGCCGGTTGTTCTCGGCGTACCGGTCGACGCCGCTGCGTGGGTCGGTCTTCGCGTAGCCCGGGACCAGCCCGACCTCACCGATCCGACCGGCCTCGGCCAAGGTCAGGGTGAGCGACTGTCCGACACCGCGGCCGTTGCAGCGCCAAGCCGTCGTCATGTCGCCGTCGTAGACGTTGGTCGGCGGGTACGCGATCTGGTTGCCGGCCGCGTCGACGCTGGCCGGCGCCTCGCAGGATGCACTGGCGCCGCCGACGACGGCCTGGTCGGTGACGCCCTGGTACGCGCCCTTCTGCTGGTTGCGCGGCTTGCCCTTGCCGTTGCCCGCGTTCGCGGCACCCTCGCCGTCGTCTCCGAGCACGACGCCGTCCGGCGCCTCGGTCGAGACGTCCGCGCCGTCGACGGAGCTGGAGAAGACCTTGCCGATGCCGTAGGCGCTCAGCACCAGGATCAGGACCAACCCTCCGAGCAGGGCCGGCACCAGCCAGCCGGGTCGGGTGCGTCGAGGCTCGGCTTCCTGGTAGTCGTCGGCGACCAGGTCGTCGGCGAGGCCGCCGGACCAGCGGTGCCGCCCGGTGTCGGTCTCGGGCTCCGGCCCGCCGTCGGGTCGAGGCGGCTCGGGCGCCGTGTCGTCATCGAAGGCGAGCGGATGGGGGGCGAAGACGGCTTCGTGGCTCACCTGGGAGGGGCGCTGGTCGTGGAGGTTCAGGACCTGGGTGTGCTCGTTGTCCGCGCGTGCTTCGTCTGCCTCGTCTGCCTCATCTGCGAAGAGAGGTCCGCGGATGCGGATGGGCTGGTCGGGATCCTCGACGGGTGGTGGCCCGGCCTCGACGGGCTCGACCACCGGGGGCTCGGGCTCGACCACCGGGGCTGGGGCCAGGTGTTTTGGTGCACTGGTCTCGACGGGCTCGACCACCGGGGCCTCAGTGTCGACCGTCGGGTCCGTGTCGGCTTCACGGCCGATGGCCTCCCGGTAGGCGCGCTCGTATCCCCGGCGGTACGCCTCGGCGTACTCCGGCGGCAGGTCCGGTGGGAGCCCACCGGGCGTTCGGGAATCGGGCACAGCGGTCCAGCCTACGGATCAAGCGACGGGGCCGACAAAGCAGTGGTCTACCCCGTTCCGCCCGTCGCCAACCGCTGGAGGGGTCGGAACGAACCGGACCCCGGACCTGTGCGGTCCGGGGTCCGGGTCTCGACGGAGATCAGATCGGGATGGCGACCTCGGCCACGACGCCGCGCTGGGCGGTCACCTTCTGGTCGACGACCTCGGCCTTCGGCGCCAGCGTCCGCAGCGTCCACTCACCGGGGGCCGCGAAGAACCGGAAGTGCCCCGTCGCCGAGGTGGGCACCTCTGCGGTGAACTCGCCGGTGCGGTCCAGCAGTCGGACGTAGGCGTTGCCGACCGGCTCGCTCTGCCCATCGGTTCCGGCCCGGGTCACCACACCCTGGATCACCGACTCCTTGGCGACGTCGATCCCGTCCAGGGACAGGCCGCCCTCAGTCGCGCCGCACATCAGGCCTCCCCCGGCTCGTCACCCAGGGCGATCGGGACGCCGACGAGGGAGCCGTACTCGGTCCAGGAGCCGTCGTAGTTCTTGACGTTCTGGTGGCCGAGCAGCTCCTTGAGCACGAACCACGTGTGCGACGAGCGCTCGCCGATGCGGCACAGCGCGATCGTGTCCTTGCCGTCGTCGAGGCCTGCCTCGCCGTAGATCTTGCGGAGCTCGTCGTCGGACCTGAAGGTGCCGTCGTCGTTGGCCGCCTTGCTCCACGGCACGTTGATCGAGGTCGGCACGTGACCGGCCCGCTGGGCCTGCTCCTGCGGCAGGTGCGCCGGGGCGAGGAGGCGGCCGGCGTACTCGTCGGGGCTGCGTACGTCGACGAGGTTCTTCACGCCGATCGCCGCCACCGTCTCGTCGCGGAATGCACGGATGGAGAGGTCCTGCTCCTGCGCGGTGTAGCTGGTCTTCTCGCGGGTCGGCACCTCGTCGGTGAGCTCGCGGCTGTCGAGCTCCCACTTCTTGCGGCCGCCGTCGAGGAGCTTGACGTCCTGGTGCCCGTAGAGCTTGAAGTACCAGTAGGCGTAGGCGGCGAACCAGTTGTTGTTGCCGCCGTACAGCACCACGGTGTGGTCGTTGGCGACGCCCTTGTCGGAGAGCAGTGCCTCGAACTGCTCCTTGTTGACGAAGTCGCGGCGGACCTGGTCCTGGAGCTCGGTCGTCCAGTCGAGCTTGATCGCGCCGGCGATGTGGCCCTTGTCGTAGGAGGTGGTGTCCTCGTCGACCTCGACCAGCACCACCTTGGGGTCGTCCAGATGCTCCTGGACCCAGTCGGCGGTGACGAGTGCGGTGTCGCGGCTCATGATCGTTCCTTCCTTGTGCCCGGGCGGGCGGTTCTCTTCGTGAGTGGGTTGTCGTTGTCAGGGAGTGGTTTCGACACGCTCGCTGCTGCGCAGCCGGAGACCGAGCAGGTACATCTCGCAGCCCAGGCAGAAGCCGAAGGCCGCGTTGAGGAAGGCCGCCGCCAGCGCGGCACCGGTGGCGACCGCGCCGAGCAGCGCCGCGCCGGACAGGTAGCCGGCGAGCGCCACCAGGGCGAACCCCAGACCGACCGCCTGCGCGAACCGCGGCGGGGCCGGGTCCTCGAGCTCGGTCGGCGGCGCGAGCCGCGGACGGACCAGGGTCCGGAACAGCCAGGAGTACGGCGTGTGCTGGACGCCCCGCAACGCGCCCACCGCGAACACGACCGCCTGGGCGGCCAGCAGCACGACGGTGAGCGATGAAGGGGCGGCCAGCAGCGCGCCGGCCAGCACGACGGCCGTGAGCGTCGCTACGACGCGTGGGCCGCGCGGGTCGATACCGGCGGGCGTACCGGGACGGCTCGACGTGCTCGACGGGGTCGAGATGCTGGCGGACATTGGTGTCTCCTGCGCTTCGTGGGGTCACGTGGGCGGCTGCGGCCTGCGGTGAGGCACGGGACACGTCGAGACGCACGGCTCCTCGGCCGGGCGTCAGGCCAACCTCACGGACTTAGTCTACTAAGTCTCTGGAGTAAGGGAAGGTTGCGACGGTCCCGTCAGGACATTCGACACAGCGCGGAGCGCACGCGGCAGTGGTCTACTGCGCGGCGCTTCGTCAGCATGGTCGAGGACATGTCGACCAGAGTAGGGCGGCCACTCCGCCGGCCACCAACGGCCGTCTCATATCGTGGGCGCATAGTCCATTCCGTGGACGTCAGCGGAGCTGCGGGCGGACGTGCAGCCCGACCTCGGGGTCGACCAGCATCTCCTGCGCGGCGGGCAGCCCGTCCGCGTCGAGCACCGCGTCGAGAGCGACGTTGCGCTTGACGATGCCGAGGGCGATCGGCCCCAGCTCGTGGTGCCGCGCCGACGTACCGACGAACCCGACCTGGCGGCCGTCGAGCATCAGCGGGGCGCCACGCACGGGAAGCCGGTTGTCCGAGCCGTCGAGGTGCAGCAGCGTGAGCCGGCGCGGTGGACGGCCGAGCGTGTGCACCCGGGCGACAGTCTCCTGGCCCCGGTAGCAGCCCTTGTCGAGGTGCACGGCCGGGCCGATCCAGCCGGCCTCGTTGGGGATCGTGCGGTGGTCGGTGTCGAGGCCGAGGCGGGGCTCGCCTCGGGCGATCCGGAGCGCCTCGAACGCCCACAGGCCGCAGGCCGGGCCGGCCGCCTCGGCGAACGTGCCGAGCTCGGCGCGGGGGACGAAGACGTAGCCGGAGTACGGCGCGCCCTCGACCCGAGCGGCGGGCCGCCAGACCACCGCGACCTCGTCGGTGACGTCGGCGACCTCGACCCGCATCATGAACCGCATCCGGTCGAGCCACTCGACCAGGGCGGGCGCCTCGCCGGGCTCGACGTGGGCGGTGAAGGAGTCGCCGTCGTCGGTGCCGTACATCGCGTGCTCGACATGACCCTGCGGGCTGAGCACCAGCGCGCCGGTCGCGACACCGGGAGCCAGCGTGTCGAGGTGCTGCGACGTCAGCGAGTGCAGCCAGGTGAGCCGGTCGGGGCCCGATACCCGCACCACGCCGCGGTGGGAGAGATCGACGAAGCCCTCACCGGACTCGAGGGTGCGCTGCTCGCCGTTGAACGACCCGTAGTGGGCCGCCACCGGCGCGTCGATCCCGTCGCCGGCGACAGCGCCGGGCAGGGAGAGGAGCGGACTGGGCTGGGTGGTTCCGGGCTGGCTTGTCATGACATCTCCATGGTCTCACCCGTGAGGGCGGCGACGGGGTCGGCGTACGCCTCGTCGACTGGTCGGCGACCGCGCACAGTGGTCACGACGTGATCGCCCGGGCGAGCGTGGCCAGCACGGCGTCCTTGGTCGGAGCGCCGGCCGCGCGCGAGACCTCGCGACCCGCGCCGTCGAGGATCAGCGTCGTCGGGGTGCGGAGCACGCCGAGCCGGCGGACCAGGTCGAGGTGCTGCTCGGCGTCCACCTCGACGTGCACCACGCCCGGTACGACGTCGACCACCTCGCCGAGGACCCGACGGGTGGCGCGGCAGGGCGCGCAGAAGGCAGAGGAGAACTGCAGCAGGGTGGCGCGCTCGCCCAGCTCATGGTCGAGATCCACGCCGGCGAGCACGCTCTCGGCCGCGGGTGTCTCGGCGTCGGGCACGGCACCACGGACCGCGTGGGTGCCACGGAAGCGACCGTCGCGCGCGGCGCGGTAGAGGCCGAACGCGGTCGCGGCCACGAGCGCGACGACGAGCACCCAGAGTCCTTGGCTCATGTCCACATTGAACAACCGGACAGTGCGGGGCATTCCGTGCGTCCGGCCTGCGCGCGGCGGCGCGGACCCAAGTGCGCGCATCGAGGCGCCGGGACGCGCGTCTCGCGCCACCTGAGGCGCGTCTCGCGCCACCAACCCCGCGTCTCGCGCCACCTGAGGCGCGTCTCAACGAGGGCGGGGGTGGTCAGGACAGGCCACGGGCCCGGAAGGCGGCCTGGGTCCGGTCGCCCACCTGCAGCTTCGCCAGCACCTGGGAGACATGGTTCTGCACGGTCTTGAGGCTGATCCCGAGCTCGGTCGCGATCGCGGGGTTGCTCAGTCCACGTGCGACCAGTGCCAGGATCTCGGCCTCGCGGGGCGTCAGGCTCCCCGGGGCCTCGCGCCCCCGGCCCCCAATCACGCGCTGGGCCACCCCCGGGCCGAAGACCGCACCGCCGGCGGCGACCGTGCGGATGGCGGCCAGCACCTCTTCCTGGGCCGCTCCCTTGAGGAGGTAGCCGCGCGCGCCGATCCGAAGCGCCGCCAGGACGCTGCTGTCGTCGTCGACCATCGTCAGCACCAGCACGGCACTCCGGGCACCGGACGAGACGATGCGCCGGGTGGCCTCCAGGCCGGGCGTGCCCGGCAGGTTGAGGTCCATGAGTACGACGTCCGGCACCAGCTCGACGGTGCGGCGGACCGCCGTCTCGCCATCGCCCACCGCGTCCACCACCTCCATGCCCTCGACAGTGGCCAGCAGGCCCGCGAGCCCGTCACGGAACAGCGGGTGGTCGTCGACGATGAGGACGCGGACCGCTCGATCGGTCATCGGGCCACCGCCAGCGGCAGGATCACGGCGACCGTCGTACCGGTGCCCGGACGCGACGACAGCCGGAGCGTGCCACCGATCTCCTCCACCCGGTCGCGCATCCCGGCCAGGCCCACGCCTCCGTCGCGGGGACGTGCCCCGCCGGCACCGTTGTCCGTGACGTCGAGGCGCACCTCGTCCCCACATACCGCCACAGCGATCCGGGCCCGCGTGGCGGCGGCGTGCTTCACCACGTTGGTCACTGCCTCCTGGACCACGCGGTAGAGCGCGACCTCGACAGCCGCGGGGACGGGCGGCAGGTCGGGCACGCGTACGTCGACCCGGAGCCCCGGACCGGCAAGGCCCGCCGCCAGCTGCTCGATCGCGCCGGCGACACCGAGCTCGTCGAGGGCCGGGGGGCGCAACCCGGTCACGATCCGACGCACGTCGGTGACGGTGTCCTGGATCCCGGACCGCAGCGCGAGCAGCTCCGCCTCGAGGTCGAGGTCCGGGTCACCGGCCCGGTTGCGCAGGGTGTCCACCCGGAGGGTCAGCGCGGCGAGTGCGGGCCCGAGCCCGTCGTGCAGGTCGCGCCGCAGGAGTCGACGTTCCTCCTCGCGGGCCAGCACCAGCCGCTCCTCCCCGTCGCGGATGCGCCGCATCAGGAGGGTCACCGCCAGCACCACCGGAGCCGGCATCGTCACCAACGCGAACATCCACGGCTCGGCCCAGGGGGTCGCCACGAGTGGCAGGATCAGCAGCGGACACGCGACCGCGACGGCGAACCACCTCAGCCGTCTCCGCTCGAAGTCGTCGGCCTTCGACCAGCGGTGCACCAGACCCGCGACGGCGACGACCAAGAGCACCCCGACCAGGGCCAGCCCGGTCAGCGCCAGCGTGTCGGTCACAGGGGCCGCCGGCGCCGGCAGACCCATCGGGTTTTCCATCCCCTGCAACCGGGTCTCCAGCGGCTCGGGTGTCAGCAACGTGGCGGCTCCGAAGCAACCGAGGGCCGTGAGCAGCACCCACTGCGGCCACCGGCGGTCCGGCCGGGCGAGCCTCCCGTCGGGGAAGTACAGCGGGACGGCGACCACGAGCACGATCCAGCCGAGTCCGCGCAGGGCCGTTCCGAGCACGGCCAGCCAGTCGGCCCCGGCGACCGAGCCCGGCGCGACGACATGGCCGTGCACGCCGAGGGCGATCAGGCCCTCGCCCAGGCCCCAGCTCGTCCCGCCCGCGAGCATCAGCGCCGCGACCCGGTCGCCCGGGCGGGCGAGCAAGACGACCCCGGCGCCGACGACGTACGCCGTGACGACGAGCAGGATCGCCACCGCATCGCCGACACCGCTGTCCGCGCGATCGGCGAGGACCACCGCCGTGGCGGCGCCGGCCCGGCCCAGGGCCGCCGGCGCCGCCACGGCGACGACACGTCTCATCGGCTCAGCGTGCCGTATCCGATGCGCCGATGTCGGCGAACCGCGATGTCGAAGGGTGCCTCAGCATCAGCACGGCGAGCCCGGTCCACCACACGATCCAGACCAAGGAGGCGCCGTCGGCCATCCCGACGGCGGCCGCCGGGACGGCCAGCAGCAGCACCGTGCCGACGGTCAGCCCACCCCACCCGACCCAGCGCGGCATCAGGCTGTCCGAACGCGCCGCCAGCCCCAGTCCGATCGCGTGCGCGCCGAGGAACGCGAGGCTGAGGTAGTAGGCGAAGTTCCTGATGTTGTTGATCGCGAGGCTCTCTTCGACGGACAGCCCGTGCTGCGCCCCCCAGGATGCGGCCGCGCCTGCGGCGAACCCGCCGGCGATGACCACGGCGACGTAGACGAGGCCGGCGAGGGCCGCGGTCTGCGACGCCCAACCGCCGTTCTCGGTGCGCCGCCCGAACGCACGGGACAAGAACACCAGGACGGGCACGAGGAGCACGAACGCGAGCGTCTCGACGTACCCGCCGGTGAAGATCCTGGTCAGGCTGCCCTCGACGTAGGAGTGCTCGATGCCCTCCTGACCCTGGTGGATCGTCGGGGACCCGCTGGTGATGACGCCGACGAGCATCAGGACGACGTGGGCCAGGGCCAGCGCGCCGGCGACCCGCCAGAGCGGATCCGTCAGCGTGGTGGTCGGTGACTGGCGGGCGATGACGGTGGACATGGGGCCTCCCCCGGGTCGGGCGCGGACGGCCCGCGCGAGTGACACCAGGGTGCGGTCGCGGCAGCGAGGCGACATCGGGCGGTTTCCCGAACCGGCCGGGAAGATCTCCCGGGTGGTCTGCCGTGCGAAGCGATCGAGCTCAGGTGCTGCCGCCGGCGAAGGGCGGGAGCAGTTCGACGGTGTCGCCGGGGGCGATCGCCACGTCGTCAGGGTCGGTCGCGCCGACCGGACGGTCGCCTACCAGCACCGAGCAGACGCCCACCACGTCGGCCAGCCGGGGCCGGTCGGGGTGCAGGTCGTGGACGGTCTTGAGGAGTACGGCGAGCGTCGTACCGTCGCCGACATCGACCGAGTCGGAGTCGACCCCGGCGGCGGCCCGGGCGGCGGCCCAGTAGCGCACCGTCACCGGTGCGGTGATGGACGACTCGGGCCGGGCGGGGCTCATGTCAGATATCCTGCCTCATGCCGGCGCGCGGCCCCAGGCCGCGGCCGGCGACGCGGAGCGGCTCAACGGCGAGCCGGGACGGACCCTGACCGGTCGATTCCGGGAGGTGCGTCAAGCACCCATGAACCACCCCACGAGACCACTTGCTTGCTTCGCTGTCCCGCGGGGACCCCGATGAGCACCCTGCTGCTGCTGACCAGCACCACCCAGCCATCGGCCGAGGTGCTGCCCGCCCTGGCGCTGCTCCCCCACCAGGTCCGGATCCTGCCCGCCGAGGGCAGCGCCCTGCTCGAGGCCCCCGAGGTGGACGTGGTGCTGGTGGACGGCCGCAAGGAGCTCGCCCACGCCCGCGACCTGTGCCGCCTCATCCGCACGACCGGCTCGGACGGTCCGGTGCTCCTCATCGTCACCGAGGGCGGCCTGGCCGTGGTCAGCGCCGACTGGGGCATGGACGACGTGTTGCTGAGCACCGCCGGTCCGGCCGAGGTCGAGGCCCGGCTGCGCGTCGCCATCGGCCGGCTGGCCGCGCACCGCGACGCCTCCGACCCCGAGGCCCACGTGATCCGCTCCGGCGACGTGACGGTCGACGACGCGACGTACACCGCGAAGCTCGGCGGGCGGGCGCTGGACCTCACGTTCAAGGAGTTCGAGCTGCTGAAGTACCTCGTGCAGCACCCCGGCCGGGTGTTCACCCGCGACCAGCTGTTGCAGGAGGTCTGGGGCTACGACTACTTCGGCGGCACCCGCACCGTCGACGTGCACGTACGACGACTGCGGGCCAAGCTCGGCCCCGACAACGAGACGCTGATCGGCACCGTGCGCAACGTGGGCTACCGGTTCGTGACGCCGCCCAAGGAGGGCACCGTCGAGCGCGAGCCCTCCGACGTCTGAGGCGCGCCTGGGCGGGAGGAACACGGCGCCACCCCGCCTCGTCGTGGTCCTCCCGCCTCTCGGCGTCCCCCTTCGGAGCGACGAGAGCCTCGGTTGTTCCCCGCGGCCCCGAGGGCTCCTCGTCGTCCTGTGATCTGAACCTAGCCCCGAGGGCGTGCCACCACATCGGCAGGACGGCCCGAATCGGACGGGCCGGTGGTCACCCGTTCACGCCACCCCGGGAGCAGCGGCCGGCTCGCCCTCCCCGTGCGGCTGGAGGCCCGGCAGGGACTCGGTGCGCTGAGCGGGCATGTGCACCGGGACGACGGCACCGGTGGCGACCTGCGTGGCGGCGCGGGCCGCCTCGGGCTCGCGGGGCAACACCGGGACGGCCAGGATCGGTGCCGGGTCGGGCTGCCGCTCGGCCTTGCGCACGGCTGCGGGCAGCGAGTCCTCGAGGCGGGCCATCCAGAGCAGGAAGCCCAGGCACAGCAGCGGGAACGTGATCACCATCGCGAACATCGTCACCAGCTGCACGACGGGGTCCCCCGGTTCGTGAGGCGATTGTCCCTAGAGTGACGAATATGCTCCACGAGGTACGCCGCGTCGATGCCCCGTTCGAGTGGTCCGGGACCACCCCGACCGGTCTTGCCGCCGAGGTGCACAGGGTCCTCGAGCGGGCGGAGGCCTACGACGGAGCGGCCGCGCTCGACGAGGCGGCGCTGCTCGCGCTGCGGCACCGCGGCCTCACCGGCAGCACGATGCTGGTGACGGGCGACCCGGTGGCGGGGTTCGCCTGGCTGCGCGGCGACGACCTCGCGGTCGTGGTCGACCCGGTGGCCCGGGCCGCGGGCCGGGGGCACGCCCTGGTCTCGGCCGCCATGACCCACGGCGTACCCGAGGGCACCACCGCGTGGTCGCACGGGAACCACCCGGGGGCGGCGGCCCTCGCCGAGACGTTCGGGTTCGAGCGGGTCCGAGACCTGTGGGTGATGCGGCGCTCGCTCGGCGACCTGCCCCCGCTGCCGAACGCGTCGACCGGTCCGGGTCGCGGCTTCGTCGTACGCACGTTCCGGCCGGGGCACGACGAGGACGCGTTCCTCGCGGTCAACGCGGAGGCGTTCGCCCACCACCCCGAGCAGGGCCGGATGACCCGCGCCGACCTGGACGAGCGAATGGCCGAGCCGTGGTTCGACCCGGCCGGGTTCTTCGTGGCCGAGGCCGTACCGGTCGGAGAGGCGGGCTCCGCGACGGGCCGCGCGGGTGCGCCAGCGCCTCTCGTCGGCTTCCACTGGACCAAGGTGCATCACGGCCGGCACCCGGTCGGGGAGGTGTACGTCGTCGGTGTGTCGCCGCGCGCCCAGGGGTCGGGGCTGGGCCGGCTGCTCACCCTCACCGGCCTGCACCACCTGGCTGCGCAGGGACTGCTCGAAGTGCTGCTGTACGTCGAGTCCGACAACGCACCGGCGGTGGCGGTCTACTCGCGGCTGGGGTTCACGCACGCGGCGGCGGACACCCATGTGCAGTACCGCCGTGTCAGTGCAGCGCGACCTTGAGCACGGCCGCGATCTCCGCGACGCCGGCGCGCTGGGCGCGGCCGATCCCGACCACGTTGAAGAAGCCGTGGATGAAGCCCGGGTACCTCTTCAACCGCACCTCGACACCGGCGTCGGCCAGCCGGCGCGCCCACGCCTCGCCCTCGTCACGGAGCGGGTCGAACCCCGCGGTGACGACGTGAGCCGGCGCGAGCCCGTCGGGGATCTTCTCCGTGAGCGCCGGTGACACGTCGGGGTGGCGCCTCTCCTCCGCCGTGCAGAGATAGCTCGCGTCCGCGAGGTCGATGAACTCCTGGGTGAGGTAGAACCCGGAGGCGAACAGGCGCCGGCTGTCGCTGCCGTTCACCATGTCGGTGATCGGATAGACGAGCAGCTGGTGCCGGCACGGCACGCCGGCGTTGGCCGCGCGCATCGCCGTCACCGTCGCCAGGCAGCCGCCCGCGGAGTCGCCACCCACACCGATCCGCTCGGGGTCCGCGCCCAGCCTCTCGGCGTGCTCGACGACCCACTGGTACGCCGTCCAGCAGTCGTCGACCGCGGCCGGGAACCGGTGCTCGGGCCCGATCCGGTAGTCCACCGCGAGCACGCGCACGTCGGCGCGCTCCGCGAGGAACCGGCAGACCGCGTCGTGGGAGTCGAGGTCGCCGTACATGAAGCCGCCGCCGTGCAGGAACACCAGCAGCGGCGACTCGTTCGCAGTGGTCGACCCCGCCGACACCCGGGACCGCGGCACGTACAGCCGGGCAGCGAGCGGCCCGTCCGGTCCGGGCACGTCGAGGTCGTGGGTCTCCCCGATCGGCTGCCGGCCGCCGGTGAGTCCGGCGTTGTGGGTGATCACCCTTCGCCCCTCGGGGACAGCCAGCTTCTCCGCGGCCGGTACCCGGAGCACCTCTCGGAGCCGGAGCATCCACTGGGTCTCGAGGTCGAGGGTCTGTCCATCGACCACGACGGGCGGCCCGGCGACCCGACGCATCACCGGCCCCGGCAGAGCCATCAGCCCGCGCAACGCCGTCGCCTCGACCCGTCGGGGAACCGTGGGTGCCATGCCCCGCAACCTAGGCCATGGCCGATCCCCGGCCGGCCGAGGGTCGGCCGTCCCACGGACGCAAAGAACTTCACCCACCGTTCGCCGGGTAGTGCCACGATGCAGAGGTGACCTTGGAGAGTGCGAGCCGACTGAGCGTGGTGGCCGAGGAGACGTTCGACGTCGAGCCGCCGTACGACGCGACGCTGGGTGACCTGCCGGACGACCGGTTCCTCGACCGCGAGCTGTCCTGGCTGCACTTCAACAACCGGGTGCTCGAGCTCGCCGAGGACCCGGCGGTGCCGCTGCTCGAACGGGTCCGGTTCGCCGCGATCTTCGCGCAGAACCTCGACGAGTTCTTCATGGTCCGCGTGGCGGGTCTCAAACGACGCATCGCGGCCGGTGTCGCGGTACCGACCGCGTCCGGGCTGATGCCGCGCGAAGTGCTCGAGCAGATCTGGCAGAACGCGAGCGAGCTCCTGCAGCGGCACGCGTCGCTGTTCCGCGACGAGATCGTGCCCGCCCTCGCCGAGCACGACATCGAGCTGCTGAGGTGGTCCGAGCTCACCCGTGAGGAGCAGAAGCACTGCAAGAAGCTGTTCCGCGACCGGGTGTTCCCGGTGCTGACCCCGCTGGCGGTCGATCCGGCCCACCCGTTCCCCTACATCTCCGGGCTGTCGCTCAACCTCGCCGTCCTGGTGCGGAACCCCAAGACCGGCAAGGACCACTTCGCGCGGGTGAAGGTGCCGCCGATCTTCAGTCGCTTCGTGCCGGTCGGCGAGCAGCGGTTCGTGCCGCTGGAGGACGTGATCGCCGAGCACCTCAAGCGGCTGTTCCCGGGCATGGACGTGCTGGCGGTGCACACCTTCCGGGTCACCCGCAACGAGGACCTCGAGGTCGAGGAGGACGACGCCGAGAACCTGCTGGCTGCGCTCGAGAAGGAGCTGCTGCGCCGTCGCTTCGGGCCGCCGGTGCGTCTGGAGGTCGAGGAGTCGATCGACCCGCACATCCTCGACCTGCTCGTCTCCGAGCTGGGGGTGTCGGACGCCGAGGTAGTGCGGCTGCCCGGCCCGCTGGACCTGCGGGGGCTCCACGACATCGCCGACCTGGACCGGGCCGAGCTGAAGTACCCGGCGTTCGTGCCGTCCACGCACCCCCACCTGGCCGAGGTGGAGTCGGCGTCGCCGGTCGACGTCTTCGCGGCGCTGCGGCGCCACGACGTACTGCTGCAGCATCCCTACGACTCGTTCGCCACCTCGGTGCAACGGTTCATCGAGCAGGCCGCCGCCGACCCGCAGGTGCTCGCCATCAAGCAGACCCTCTACCGGACGTCGGGTGACTCGCCGATCATCGACGCCCTGGTCGACGCGGCCGAGGCCGGCAAGCAGGTGCTGGTGCTCGTCGAGATCAAGGCCCGTTTCGACGAGGAGGCCAACATCCAGTGGGCCCGCAAGCTCGAGCACGCGGGCTGCCACGTGGTCTACGGTCTCGTCGGCCTCAAGACGCACTGCAAGCTCGCGATGGCGGTGCGCGACGAGCCGGACGGGATCCGGCGCTACGTGCACATCGGCACCGGCAACTACAACCCCAAGACCGCGCGCAGCTACGAGGACTACGGGCTGCTCACCTGTGACGAGACGATCGGGGAGGACGTCGCCCACCTCTTCAACAACCTGTCCGGCTTCTCGCGGAACGCGTCGTACGAGCGGCTGCTCGTCGCGCCGGACTCGGTGCGCGACGGCATCATCGCCGGCATCAGGGGCGAGGTCGAGCACCACCGGGCCGGTCGGCCGGCCAGGATCCGGATCAAGGCGAACTCCGTGGTCGACGAGGCCACCATCGACGCGCTGTACCACGCCGCGCGGGCCGGCGTGACGGTCGAGCTGCTCACCCGTGGCATCTGTGCGCTCCGGCCCGGTGTGCCCGGTCTGTCGGAGACGATCCGGGTGCGGTCCGTGCTGGGTCGCTTCCTCGAGCACAGCCGGGTGTTCTGGTTCGAGAACGGCGGGGAGCCCACCGCGTGGATCGGGTCGGCCGACCTGATGCACCGCAACCTCGACCGGCGGGTCGAGTGCCTCGTGCAGCTGCCCGGCCCGGCGCCGGTCGAGCAGGTCGGGCGGATGCTCGACCTGGCCTTCGACGACGGGACCGCGTCGTGGCACCTCGAGTCCTCCGGCCAGTGGGTGCGTCACCACCTCGACGACGAGGGCAACCCGTTGCGTGACCTGCAGGCCACCCTGATCGCCACCCGCCGCCGCCGTCGTACGACGACCGCCTCGACGAGCGCCGCCCCGCCCCCGCGCTGACCCCATCCCCCGATACGACGCGACGTATCTGTTGTGATCGGGGTACCGGGACAGCAAGTTCGTCGCGTCGTATCCGCCTGGGGACGCGGGACTCCGGCTGTGGACGGCGCGCGACGCCAGCTGCGCGGTCGGGACAGGCTGGTGCGATGGCGCGCGACTCCCATCGCTGGCACCCCAAGTGCCGACCTCCGGACGACCTTGTCGCGCCCGTGCCCGTCGACCCGACCGGCCGCGCCGGACCCACCCCGGCCCAGGCGCGAGGGCCGCACTGGCGCCGTACGACGCCCGGCCTGTTCGTACCCTCCTCGGTCGGCGACGACGTGCCGGAGCAACGGATCCTCGAGCATGCGGCGCGTCTGCCCGTCGTCGACAGCGGGGTGACCGGATGGGCGGCGTGCCGCATGCACGGCGCCGCGTTCTTCGACGGTCTCGCCCACGGCGGACGCACCCGGCTGGCGGTGCCCCTCGCCCTCGGGGCGAAGGCGCAGCTGCGGCCGTGGCCCGGGAGCCGGCTGCTCCGAGCCCGGCTCACCTGGGAGGAGGTCGAGGTGGTCGCGGGGGTGAGCTGCACGGTGCCCCGGCGTGCGCTCTTCGACGCGATGCGCACGGCCCCGAGCCTGGTCGACGCGGTCGTCGCCATGGACATGATGGCCGCCGCGGAGGTCGTCTCGATCGCGCAGATGCGCGAGTACGCCGGCGCCCACCCCGCCTGGACCGGCGTCCCGCAGGTGCGCACCGCCCTTGCCCTCGCCGACGAGGACAGCCGGTCGCCCGCCGAGACCCGGATGCGGCTGATTTGGGTCCGCGAGGCGCAACTGCCTGCTCCGCTGGTCAACCAGCCGATCTGGACCCGCGACGGGCACCTCCTCGGGATCGCCGACCTGCTCGACCCTGACTCGGGGACGGTCGGCGAGTTCGACGGTGCCGACCACCGGGAGGCGGCGCGGCACACCCGCGACGTCGCTCGCGAGCAGACCATGCGTGACGTCGGGCTGGAGTACTTCACCGTGACCGGCAACGACCTGTCCCACCCGCAGCGGGTGGTGGCCAGGATGCACAGCACCCGCGCGCGTGCCCGATGGCTCCGCGACGACCACCGGGACTGGACGATCGTCCCGCCACCCGGCTGGCGCACCGTCCCGAGCCTCGACGAGCGGCTCGCCCGTCGTGCCGAGGCCGCCCTGGAGGCCGAGACAGACACCTGGTCCGCGACCGCCTGATCCGCTGCCCGCCGTACCTCAGCCGCCGGCGGACGCGCGCCAACCCCGGATACGACGCGACGGAACTGCTGTTCTCCACCCCGCGCGACAGCAAATCCGTCGCGTCGTATCGGGAGGCGGGGATCAGCAGGTGGCGAACAGCACCGGCCCCGAGGTCAGGTCGCTGAACACGAACTCCGCACCCCGCGGGTCGAGCTCGAGCAGCACAGTCTCGCCGTCGGCCGACCCGTTGGTCACCGTGAAACGGTCCGCGAAGCTGCCGCCCTGGCCCGGCGCGTCACCAGCGGCGAGGTCGACCCGCGGCTGCAGGTTCGCCGACGCCTGCTCCTCGGTCTCGAACTCGAGCGCGACCCGCAGGCTGCCGTCGTCCTGCATGGCGACGACCAGGCCGGTGAGCGGGCTGACCCCGCCGGCCTCCTGGACCAGCTGGTCCGCGACGCGTTGGTCCTCCTCGTCGGCCGACGCCATCGCGAGGTCCTCGCAGGCGAAGTCCGAGCCCCAGAGCACCGCCGTCACCGGCTCCTCGGCCGCGGCGGCCAGGTCCGGCTCGTCGAGCGCCGGGGCGTCGCCACGCACCACCTCCACTGCCGCCGAGACCGCCTCGGCCCGGTCGGAGAGCAAGAGCAGCCGCTCGTCCTCGAGCACCGCGAGGTTCTGGAACACCGGGGTCAGCCCCGGGTCCAGCGCGGCGACGAGGTCGGGCGACCCGGCCCAGGTTCCGCCGGTCCCCACCCCACCGTCAGGCGTCTCGTAGCCCAACGACCTCAGCCGCTGCTCGACGCCGCCGAGGTCGACGTCGTCGCCCACCTTCAGCACGACGACCTGGCCGGACGGGCTCTGCCCGAGCGCCTCCCAGGAGGCGTCGAGCGGGGACACGCCGTAGCGGTCGCGCATCGCCAGCGTGCTGTCTCCGATCGCCGAGGTGCTGACCAGGTCGCGCTCGAAGGCGCGGTCGAGGAACTCGGCCACCTCGTCGTCCCCCGCGCCCGCGTCGAGGCCCTCACCGTCCGCGGCCGCGCGCACCCCGGTCCAGTCGGTGTACGTCGCCCGCAGCGTGGTGTCCGGGAGGGTGGCCATCGCGGCTTCGTAGTCGCTGGAGGAGTCCAGCGCACGCCAGGCGACGAACCCGGCAGCCACCAGCAGGACGAGCACGACGGCCGCCGCCGCGACCACCGCGGCACGTCTACCCAACCTGCTCCGCCTCTCCGTGACCGACCCGTGAACACCCCGCGAAACAGCCGTTTTCGCGGGCACCCCGCGTGTGAGACTAGCCCGGTGGACGAGCGGGAGATCCTCGCGGCCGGGGCGGTGGTGTCCCGCAAGGGCCCCCAGGTGCTGCTCATCCACCGCCCGAAGTACGACGACTGGTCGTTTCCCAAGGGCAAGCTCGACCCCGGCGAGCACGCCGTGGCCGCGGCCGTCCGCGAGGTGGCCGAGGAGACCGGGGTCGACATCCGGCTCGGCCCGCCCCTGCCCGACCAGACCTACACGGTCGGAAACGGCACGCTGCGACCGAAACGGGTGCGCTACTGGGTCGGCCGGCCGATGGGCGACGACGACGTCTCGACCTACCGCCCCAACGCCGAGGTCGACGACGTCGCCTGGGTCGACCTCGACAAGGCCCGGCGGAAGCTGAGCCACGACCACGACCGCGTCATCCTCGACGCGTTCACCGCGGTCCGCAGGCGCTCGACGCCGCTCCTCGTGGTCCGGCACGGCAAGGCGGAGCCACGCAAGACCTGGCGCGGCGACGACCGGGAGCGGCCGCTGTCGCCGGCCGGGGAGCTGCAGTCCGACGAGCTCGTCCCGCTGCTCGCCGCCTACGGAGTACGCCGGATCGTCAGCTCGAGCAGCCGCCGCTGCTGGACCACGCTGGCGCCGTACGCACACACCGCGGACGTCGACCTCGGCGTCACCGACGCACTCACCGAAGAGGACGCCGACGACGGGACCGTGACGGAGGTCCTGCACGGTCTGCTGACCTCGAAGACGCCGACGGCCCTCTGCACGCACCGACCGGTCGTCCCGCTCGTGCTCCGCGCGATCGGGGTCACGAACATCTCCCTCGACCCCGGCGCGATGGTCGTCGTGCACCACCGGCGGGGCCAGGTCGTCGCCGTCGAGCAGCACGCCGTCTGAGCCTTCCCGGAGGTGGAGTCCGCGGCATTTCGGGCGGTCACGCGCTCCCGTTCACGTGACGTACGACTCTCGTCCCGTCCGCCGCCACCAAGTCGGCCGCCACCGTTCACGCACCGTTCACCCAGCCCCGTGGGTCGCTTCACCTCGGCTCCCTAGCTTCGAACGCGTACTGACCAACGTGTCTCGAAAGATCACAGGAGAACGAAGTGAACAGCACTTCCCTTCGCCGGCCGGCGGCGCTGGCCGCCGCGCTGGTCCTCGGCCTCGGCCTGACCGCGTGCGGTGCGGCGAACGAGGAGCCGTCCTCCGCTGCCGACGGCGGCACCGACGCCGGCGAGGGCAGCAGCCTGGCCGGCACGCTCAACGGCGGCGGCGCGAGCTCCCAGGAGGCCGCGCAGAACGCCTGGCGTGCGGGCTTCCAGGAGGCGAACCCCGACGTCACCGTCAACTACGACCCGATCGGCTCCGGCGGCGGTCGAGAGCAGTTCATCTCCGGCGGCTTCCCGTTCGCCGGCTCCGACTCCTACCTCGACAACGAGGAGGGCGAGCTTGACGCGGCCACGGAGCGTTGCGGGGGCCAGGCCCCCATCGAGGTCCCCAACTACGTGTCGCCGATCGCAGTGATCTACAACCTCGAGGGTGTCGACAGCCTGGAGCTGAGTCCGGACGCGCTGGCCGGGATCTTCGCCGGCGACATCACCAGCTGGGACGGCCCGGCGATCGCCGAGACCAACCCGAACGCGGACCTTCCAGCCGAGGACATCAACCCGGTGCACCGCTCGGACGAGTCCAGCACCGGCAACTTCACGAACTACCTGGCCACGGTGGCCGAGGACGTGTGGACGCACGGTGAGGTCGAGGAGTGGCCGGTCGACGGCGGCGAGGGTGCCAGCGGCACCTCAGGCGTGGTCGGGGCCGTCCAGAACGGCGTCAACTCCATCGGGTACGCCGACGCGAGCCAGGCCGGCGACCTGGGCACGGCGGCGATCGGGGTCGGTGACGGCTTCGAGGAGCCGACCCCGGAGGCGGCGGCCAAGATCCTCGAGGTCTCGCCCGCGGCCGACGCCGCCGGCGAGGGTCAGATGATCTACGACCTCGACTACACGACCGAGGAGGCCGGGGTCTACCCGATCGTGCTGACCTCCTACCTGATCGCCTGCCCGTCGTACGCCGACACGGCCGAGGGCGAGCTGGTGAAGGCCTACCTGGGCTACGTCATCAGCGAGGACGGTCAGGCGACCGCGGCCGAGAACGCCGGATCCGCCCCGCTGGCGCCCTCGATCGCCCAGGAGGCACAGGCCACCGTCGACGGGATCACGGTCGGCTGATCGACCCGAGCACCCGGCGCCCGACCAGGAGAGGTAGTCACGTGGCAGTGACCGAAGCGGCCCCGCGGCCGGTGCAGCGGAGAGGGGACGTCCTCTTCGCCGGTCTGGCGCGGGCGGCAGCCGTCACCATCCTGCTGGCGCTCGCCGGGGTGGCGATCTTCCTGACCCTCGAGGGCGCGCCCGCCGTCACGGCCCCCGCGTCGGCGAGGGGCGGCGAGGACGACATCGTCCTGTACGTGTGGCCACTGCCGTTCGGCACGCTGCTCGCCGCGGTGCTGGCGATGCTGATCGCCACCCCGCTCGCGTTCGGGGTCGCGCTGGTCATCTCCCACTACGCGCCGCGCCGGACCTCGAGGACCATCGGCTACCTCATCGACCTGCTCGCCGCCGTCCCTTCGGTCGTCTACAGCCTCTGGGGCATCGGGTACCTCGGCACCAGGATCTCCGGCCTCTACGTGTGGCTCGAGGACAACCTCGGCTTCCTGCCGTTCTTCGCCGGCCCCGCCTCGACCACCGGCCGCACGATCCTCACCGCAGGGGTGGTGCTGGCGGTGATGGCGCTGCCGATCATCATCGCGATCACGCGCGAGATCTTCGCGCAGACGCCGACCCTGCACCAGGAGGCGGCGTTGGCCCTCGGGGCGACCCGCTGGGAGATGATCCGGATGACGGTCCTCCCCTGCAGCCGCTCCGGCATGGTCTCGGCGTCCATGCTCGGGCTCGGCCGAGCGCTCGGCGAGACCATGGCCGTGGCGATGGTCCTCTCCGCGACCGGTGTCGTCTCCTTCAACCTGATCTCAACCTCCAACCCGTCGACGATCGCCGCCAACATCGCGCTCCAGTTCGGCGAGGCGTCCGGACTCAAGGTCAACGTGCTGATCTTCAGCGGCCTGGTGCTGTTCGTGATCACCTTCGGCGTGAGCCTCCTCGGCCGCGCCATCGCCGCCCGCGGAGTGAAGGGGGACAGCCGATGAGCACCCAGACCACGAGCCGCCGTCCCGAGACGGCCTCCCGGCAGGACCTCCCGCTCACCCACCCGACGCTCCCGCGCTCGGCCCCCGCGCTCGCCGGCGTGGTGTCGCTCGCATCCGCCGCCCTGGTCGGCCTGCTGGCCGGCTGGGGTCCTGCCCTCACGACTCTCGTCACGGTGCTGGTCTTCGCCGTGGCGCTGCCGCTGTGGGCGTACGTCGTCGAGGGATCCCGCGGCGCCATCGACCGGCTGGCGACGACCCTGGTGTGGACGGCGTTCGGAATCGCGATGCTGCCGCTCGTCACGCTGATCTACACGGTGGCCGCCAAGGGGGCGCCCGTGCTCAGCGCGGAGTTCTTCACCTTCTCGATGCGCAACGTCATCGGTGCGGGCGGCGGCATCTACCACGCGATCATGGGCACGCTGCTGATCACGCTCGTCGCGACCCTGATCTCGGTGCCGGTCGGCATCATGGCCGCGATCTACCTCGTGGAGTACAGCGGCCAGAGCCGGCTGGCACGGACCGTCACGTTCCTGGTGGACGTGATGACCGGCATCCCGTCGATCGTCGCGGGCCTGTTCGCGTACGCCCTCTTCGTGATCATCTTCGGCCCAGGCGTGCGGATGGGCTTCGGCGGCTCGATCGCGCTGTCGGTGCTGATGATCCCGATCGTGGTCCGGTCGGCCGAAGAGATGCTCAAGCTGGTCCCCGACGAGCTGCGCGAGGCCTCCTACGCCCTCGGCGTGCCGAAGTGGCGCACGATCCTCAAGGTCGTGCTGCCGACGTCGCTGGCCGGTGTCATCACCGGCGTGATGTTGGCGGTCGCCCGGGTCGCGGGCGAGACAGCACCACTGCTCATCATCGCCGGCGACACCGACTAGGTGAACTTCAACGTCTTCTCGGAGCGGATGGCGACGCTGCCGGTGTTCATCTACTACTCGTTCACCCAGCCCGGCGTACCGCCGGAGTTCGGGCAGGCCCGCGCCTGGGGAGCCGCGCTGGTGCTGATCACGATCGTGATGATCCTCAACCTGGTCGCCCGCGCGGTCGGCCGGCTGTTCTCACCCAAGGGAGCGCGATGAGCCCCGAACTCCTGACGACCTCCTCAGACCCGCAGACGCGCTCGACCACGAAGGAACCAGACACCATGGCCAAGAGCATCGACGTCTCCGACCTCGACTTCTACTACGGCGACTTCAAGGCCGTGGAGGGCGTCACCATGACGATCCCGGCACGCTCGGTGACCGCTCTCATCGGGCCGTCGGGGTGCGGGAAGTCGACCTTCCTGCGCTCGCTGAACCGGATGCACGAGGTGATTCCGGGGGCGCGGGTGGACGGCAAGATCGTCATCGACGGGCAGAACCTGTACGACTCCGACGTCGACCCGGTGCAGGTACGTCGACAGGTCGGGATGGTGTTCCAGCGCCCCAACCCGTTCCCGACGATGACGATCTACGACAACGTCCTCGCCGGCAACCGCCTCAACAGCAAGCGGATGCCGAAGCCCGAGGCGGACGCCATCGTCGAGAGGTCCCTGCGCGGCGCGAACCTGTGGGAAGAGGTCAAGGACCGGCTCGGCAAGCCCGGCTCCAGCCTCTCCGGCGGTCAGCAGCAGAGACTGTGCATCGCCCGTGCGATCGCCGTCGAGCCCCAGGTGCTGTTGATGGACGAGCCCTGCTCGGCCCTGGACCCGATCTCCACGGCAGCGATCGAGGACCTGATCCACGAGCTGCGGACGGACTACACGATCGTGATCGTGACCCACAACATGCAGCAGGCCGCCCGCGTCTCCGAGGACACCGGCTTCTTCAACCTCGCCGGGGCCGGTAGGCCGGGGCGCCTGGTCGAGATGAACCCGACCAGGAAGATCTTCTCCAACCCCGACGAGCCGTCGACCGAGGCCTACGTCTCCGGCCGCTTCGGTTGACCGCGGTCAGGGCAGCTGGAAGACGTAGCGGCAGACCCAGTAGACGAGCGCGGCGGCCAGACCGGCCATCGGGAAGGTCAGCACCCAGGCGATCACGATCGAGCGGGCCACGCCCCACCGCACCGCGGAGAACCGCTTGGTGGCACCAGCACCCATCACCGCGGAGGTGATGGTGTGCGTGGTCGAGATCGGGGCCTCGAACACGAACGCCGTGGTGTAGAGCACGCCCGCGGCGATCGACTCCGACGCGAAGCCACGCGCGGGGTCGAGGTGGATGATCCGCCGGCCCAACGTGCGCATGATCCGCCAGCCGCCGGAGTAGGTGCCCAGGGAGATCGCTCCCGCGGCGGAGATGATCACCCAGACCGGCAGTGGGTCACCCTCGGACACGTAACCGCCGGTGAGCAGGGCCAGGAAGATCACGCCCATCGTCTTCTGGGCGTCCTGCAGTCCGTGGCCGAGCGCCATCGCCGCCGCCGAGACGGTCTGCGCCTGGCGGAAGCCACGGTTGACCTTGTGCGGGTTGCGCTTGTGGAACGCCCACATGATGCCCAGCATGAGCGCGAAGGCCGCCAGGAAGCCGAACAGTGGCGATGCCACCATCGGGATCACGACCTTGTCGAGGATCACGCTCCACTGGACCAGGGAGCCGGAGGCGACCGCGGCGCCCACCAGCCCGCCGATCAGGGCATGCGACGAGGAGGAGGGCAGCCCGAAGTACCAGGTGACGAGGTTCCACGAGATGGCGCCGATGAGTCCGGCCATCACGACGACCAGCCCGTGGGTGCCGGGGTCGGGCGAGATGACGCTGCCGACGGTGTCGGCGACCTCCTGGCCGAGGAAGGCGCCGACGAAGTTCATGATCGCCGCCATGATCAGCGCTACCCGTGGCGTCAGCGCACGCGTCGAAACCGAGGTGGCGATGGCGTTGGCCGCGTCGTGGAATCCGTTGGTGTAGTCGAAGACAAGGGCGACTAAGACCACCGCGACGACGATCGCGAGCTCCACGCTCAGGACTCCTTGACGGCGATCTGCTCGACCGTGTTGGCGACCTTCTCGAACGCGTCGATCGCCGCCTCGAGGGAGTCGACGATGTCCTTCAGCTTGAGCACCTCGAGCGCTTCGTACTTGCCGCTGAACAGCTTGGCAAGGATCCGCCGATAGCTCTTGTCACCGGCGTTCTCCAGCCGGTTGATCTCGATCCAGAACTCCTCGAGGTCCTTCATGGTGCGCAGTCGGGGCATCGCGTCCGCCGTCAGGTCGGCGCACCGCTGGAGGACCTCGACCTGGTTGGCGAGCTCGGCCGGCAGGTGCTCGACCTCGTAGAGGAGGACCAGGTCGACGGCCTCCTCCATGAAGTCCATGACGTCGTCGAGCCCGGACGCGAGGGCGTAGATATCCTCCCGGTCGAACGGCGTGACGAACGTGGTGTTGACCCGTCGGATCACGTTGTGGGTCGACTCGTCGGCCTGGTGCTCGGCGTCCCGCATCTTCTGGGCGATGCCCTCACGGTCGCTCCCGTCACCGAGCATCTGCGCCAGCAGGTCCGCGCCGACGACGAGGTGCTGGGCCAGCTGTGCGAACAGGTCGTAGAACGTCGTGTCGGCAGGGCGGAAGCGCAAGGCCACAGCGAACTCCTGGTGAACGGGACAGAACCGGGGATCATGCTAGGTGCTGCCCGACGAATCCGCTCAACCCGGACCCCCCGGGGTGACCGGAGCCACTGTGCTGCGGGCCGGTGGGTCAGTCCTCCCGGACCGGTTGACTCGGGATGTTGGGCGGGTCCAGGCCGAGCAGTCGATCGACCTCGTCCTGCGCCAAGGTGTCGTCGGACTCACTGGCAGCGATGATCAGGTTGGTGGTCAGCTCCACCTCGGCGAGCAGCTCCGCGTCCTCCAACGGGACGTTCAGCTGGTCATCCACGACACCGCTCCCTCCCTGGATCATGACGGCTCTTGCTCCTGTCAACGGAAAGCGCGGCAACCGACGCGTCCATTGTCCCCCGATCCTCGGAGGCATACCCATAGTCATTTGGGACAAACCAAAGGACCCCGACGGATAGCCCGACGGGGTCCTTTGTTGCCTGGGTCGACCAGACCGGCCGTGGGGCCGGTGGGCGAGATCAGACGGGGCGAACGTTCTCCGCCTGCGGGCCCTTCGGACCCTGCGTGACGTCGAACTCGACCTTCTGGTTCTCGTCGAGGGACTTGTAGCCCTGCGACTGGATGGCCGAGTAGTGCACGAAGACGTCGTCGCCGCCGTCCTCCTGCGCAATGAAGCCGAAACCCTTCTCGGCGTTGAACCACTTGACGGTGCCCTGAGCCATGCTGACTTACTCCTACTGATGGGGCTTGGGACCGCCACCTCGGCGGCCCCACAACAGGTGCGGTGAAACGCCGTGCCCCCTCAAGCAGTGACTCAAGAGAAAACGCCGTCGGATCACAAAACTCCGCGGACGTCGGTCCTCTGATGAAGACCTAGGAAGACCTGTGGAACTTTGCACCTGTTGCGCGCACGACCCTACCAACTGCGGCGCGCGATTCCGAGTGGAGGGAGCAAAAGGTGTGTAAACCGTTCCTCGCCGTCGGACGTCATCTGTTCAGCCGGCTCCCGCACCGCCGCCCAGCGCGCGGGAGCCGGCACCGATAGGTCGGCCCCGACTGCTGGCACGAGACCGGGTCTGGACGAGCGCGACCACCGGTTCAGCGCATCACGCCGATCGGCCGGTAGACGAGCCCGGGGAAGACCGAGGTCGGTGACCGGTCGGGGAACCGCTTGGCCACCAGCTCGCCGAGCACGTTGCGGTAGTCGGTGGTCACGGCCAGGTCGCCGTCGACGAGCTGAGGGCCGCCGAGCCCGGGCCAGGCGCCGTGGTAGCGGCCACCGGCGACGCCGCCGCCCATGAGCAGCATCATGTTGCCCCAGCCGTGGTCGAGGCCCTGGTTGCCGTTCTCGGCGACCCGGCGGCCGAACTCGCTGATCGTCACCAGGGTGACCCGCGAGCGGAGCGACCCCAGGTCGTTCATGAACGCGCTGACCGACGAGGCGAAGGCACGCGTCATGTTCTGCATGTCGCCCCACTCGAGGTTGCCGTAGCCGTCGTGCATGTCCCAGCTGCCGTAGTCGACCGACACGACCTCGGTGCCGATGTCGGACTTGATCAGCCGGGCGGTGTCGATGAGCGCCTCGGAGAGGTCGGAGGCCGGCCAGGCCATCGGGTAGCTCACGGCGGGCTTGTAGGAACCACCCGCGACCGCGCCGAGGGTCGCGACCGTCGACAGCGCCGACCGCGCGGCGACCGCCATCGGGCTGTCCCCCGCACCCCACATGGTCTGGAGGTGGCCGCGGCGCCGGGCGGCCCAGCCGCTGTCGGAGCCGACGAGCTTGATGTCCTCGAGCTTCTGGGTGGCGACCGAGGCCGCCGGGCCGGAGACGATCGTGGGGGGCGTCGAGCTGCCCAGGTGGACCGCGTCG
>NZ_DASSCL010000107.1:0-22190 GCF_035697785.1 Nocardioides sp. | reverse complement strand
CTCGTGGTGGACCCGCTGGTGCATCCCGACTACCCGGTGCCCGCGGGGGCGCGGCGCTCGTTCGTGGACGGGCCGCTGTACGACGTCGCGACGGAGGCGCTGATCGCGCCGTACGCACTCGACCCGCGATGGCACGAGCTGAACCACGCGGCTGGCCTGTCCGGCGAGGACGCCGGCCTGAACCGGTTCGAGCCGCGCTTCTTCTACCTGCTCGGCGGGCCGCTCAATCGGCCGCGGCCCGAGGTGGACGTCTGGTCGCCGACCCAGCTGCGGGTCACGACGCCGGACACCGGCCACCCGTCCCTGATCCGGATGCTGAACCTCAACTACTTCCCGAGCCGGGCGCGGTTCACCGACGAGGCGGGCAACCTGGTGGCGATGGCGGAGATCATCGCGCACGACGGGCGTGAGTTCCGCGACACCCTGAGCGGCGCCGACTTCGCCCCGCTGCTGCGAGACGTCGGCCGTCCGCTCGTGACGCCGGTCGTCGCGTTCGGAGCCGCGGAGCGGTACGACCTGCTGGTCCAAGCACCACACCCGGGCCGGTACCTGCTGAACGTCGACTTCCTGCACTGGTCGCGGCGCGGAGTGCTCGCCACCCGCACCGTCCCGCTCGTCGCCGGCTGACCCGGCTCCGCGATGATGGCCGGCGTGACCGGCCCGCTACGCACCTTCCTGCTGATGGCGGTCGCCGTCGTCGCGGTCTCGCTGTCCGGCCCGCTGATGGCGCTGGCGGTCGTTCCGCCGCTGGCGATCGCGTTCTGGCGCAACGCGTTCGCCACTGTCGCGATCGCGCCGGCCGTGGTGGTACGACGAGGCGACGAGCTGCGCGAGCTCACCGGCCGTCGCCTCGGCCTGGTGCTGGTTTCGGGCGTCATGCTCGCCATCCACTTCGCGACGTGGGTGACGTCCCTGACGCTCACGTCCGTGGCGTCCGCGACCGCGATGGTCTGCCTGCAGCTCGCGTGGATCGTGGCCTGGCAGCTGCTCCGGGGCGAGCGGTTCGACACGCGGGTGCTGGTCGGCCTGGCGCTCGCGTTCGGCGGGGTGCTCGTCGTCACGGGGGTCGACTTCACTCTCTCGACCGAGGCGCTGGTCGGCGACGCGCTCGCGCTCGTCGGTGGTGCTGCCGCCGCGGCGTACACCGTGATCGGCTCGCGCGCTCGCCAGACCACGAGCACGACGACGTACACCTTTGTCTGCTACGGCTCCTGCGCCGGGCTGCTCGCTGTCGCATGCCTGGTCGCCGGCCAGGACCTGGGCGGGTACCCGCTCGAGCAGTGGGGCCTGCTGCTGCTCATCACGGCCACGGCACAGCTGCTCGGGCACTCCGTGCTCAACCACCTGCTCGCGACGACGTCACCGATGTACGTATCGCTCGCGCTGCTGCTGGAGGTCCCCGGGGCGGCCCTGCTCGCGGCGCTGATCCTCGGCCAGCAGCCGCCGCTCGCCGCTCTGCTGGGGCTCGCGGTGATGGTCGCCGGGATGGCGCTGGTGATCGTCAGCAACCGCGGCCCGGTGCCGGAGGAGGCACCGGTCGGCTGACCCCCGATATCGGTAGCGCCACCGTGACCCATGGACCACGGTCGCGCTACCGACATCGGTGGGTCGGGGGTGACAAATGCCACCACGCATGGGCCTCCCCGCGGGTGACGAGGGCTGGTTACGCTCCCCGGCATGAGCACCGACACCACCCCCCTGCGCTCCCGCCGTTCCTGCCACGCGGTCCCCGGGTCGAACCCGCGGTTCCTGGAGAAGGCGCAGGGGCTCGACTCCGACCAGGTGTTCCTCGACATCGAGGACTCGGTCGCGCCGCTGGCCAAGCCGGACGCGCGCAAGAACATCGTCGAGGTGCTCAACACCGGCGACTGGGGGGCGAAGGTGCGGACCGTCCGGGTCAACGACTGGACGACGCAGTGGACCTACAAGGACGTCATCGAGGTCGTCGAGGGCGCCGGTGCGAACCTCGACTGCATCATGCTGCCGAAGGTGCAGACCGCCGAGCAGGTCGTCGCGCTCGACGTACTGCTCACCCAGATCGAGACCACGATGGGGTACGAGGTCGGTCGCATCGGCATCGAGGCGCAGATCGAGAACGCCCTCGGCCTGATCAACGTCGACGCGATCGCTACCGCCTCGCCGCGCGTCGAGACGATCATCTTCGGGCCGGCCGACTTCATGGCCTCGATCAACATGAAGAGCCTCGTGGTCGGTGAGCAGCCGCCGGGGTACGACGTCGGCGACGCCTACCACTACATCCTGATGCGGATCCTGATGGCCGCCCGTGCCCACGACAAGCAGGCCATCGACGGGCCCTACCTGCAGATCAAGGACCTCGACGGGTTCAGGCGGGTGGCCGGCCGTTCGGCGGCCCTCGGCTTCGACGGGAAGTGGACGCTGCACCCCGACCAGATCGCGGCCGCCAACGAGGTGTTCAGCCCGCTGCAGTCCGACTACGACCACGCCGAGAACATCCTCGACGCCTACGACTTCTACACGTCCGAGAAGGGCGGCGCGAAGGGGGCCGTCATGCTCGGCGACGAGATGATCGACGAGGCCTCCCGCAAGATGGCGCTGGTCGTCTCCGCCAAGGGGCGCGCCGCGGGCATGGAGCGCACCGACGTGTGGAGCCCGCCGGAGTCCTGAGGGTGCGGGGGTGGATTACCACGGTCCCGTGGTAATCGCCCGCTTCCCGGGGAGAACTCGCCCCGGGAACCAGGAGATCTCCTGGGGGAGTTGTCGCGGCGGCACCCGCCGGGGGACGGAGGGTCGACCGTTAGCATGAGCGCCGTGACGAGCCCCGTGACCGACGTGCGCGTCGACGACCAGGGGATCTTCGCCCGGACCGAGGACGAGCTGGTCCTCGACGTGCTCTTCGACGAGCGCCGCATCTGGTCATTCTGGCTGCCCCGGGACGCCGAGCGCATCGACGACGGCTACTTCGTCGGCTGGCCCGGGGCGCTGCGCCGCTTCCTCAACGGCACCACCCGGCTGCAGGTCGTCGCCCACGTGGACCAGAGCGTCGTGTACGACGAGGAGGTGCGGCTCGGCGAGGCGCCCACCACCGGTGCCGGGCGGATCGCGGTCGTCAACGAGCGCGGACTGCCCCTCGGCATCGACAAGAGCCTCCGGCTCGCGCAGACCTTCGACACCCGCAGCGCCGAGCACGTCGCCCCCCTCCTGGACTCGATCGACGAGGTGCTGGGCGCGCTCCGCAAGGCCGGGATCGAGCCGTTCATCGCCTACGGCACGCTGCTCGGGGCGGTGCGCGGCGGCAGGCTGATCGGGCACGACAGCGACGCGGACCTCGGCTACGTGAGCCGGCACAGCCACCCTGTCGACGTCGTCCGTGAGTCCTTCGACCTGCAGCGGGCGCTGGCCGACATGGGTTACCGGATCACCCGCTACAGCGGCGCCGCGTTCAAGGTCGACGTCATCGAGGCGGACGGCTCGGTTCGGGGCCTCGACGTCTTCGGCGGCTTCCTCTTCGACGGCCACCTGCACCTGATGGGTGAGATCCGCACACCTTTCGAGGAGACCTGGATCTTCCCGCTCGGCACAACCACCCTCGAGGGCCGCGAGCTGCCGGCGCCGGCCGACACCGACCGGTTCCTCACCGCGACCTACGGGCCGAGCTGGCGGGTCCCCGACCCGGCGTACGTCTTCGAGACGCCCTTGGCGACCCACCGCCGGCTCAACGGCTGGTTCCGTGGCACGCGGGTCAAGCGCGCCGACTGGGACCGCGCCTACTCCACGAGCAACCTCGAGGAGGAGCTCGACCAGGAGCCGTCCGCCTTCGCTCAGTGGGTACGGCGCGCGCACGGGGGCGCGCTCGAGCAGGTGGTCGACCTCGGCTGCGGCCGGGGCGTCGACGCCCTGTGGCACGCCCGCGAGGGCAGCGGCCGGGTCCTCGGGCTCGACTACGTCACGCGTGGCAGCGACGCGGCCGCGGAGATCGCGGCGGCCGAAGGGCTCCCGGTCGAGTACCGGGCTATCAACCTGTGTGAGCTCCGCTCGATGCTGGCCGAGAGCGCCCGCGTCGCGCACGAGCCGGGTCCCCGCGTGGTCACCGCGCGGCACCTCGCCGACGCCACCGACAAGGTGGGGCGCGGCAACCTCTGGCGCGCCGCCGACATGATGCTGCGTGACGGCGGTCGGCTGTACCTCGAGTTCCTCAACACCCGCGGGGAGGGCGACCCGTTCGCCCGTCAGCACAACCTGCGTCCGCTCTACGTCGACCTGGTCGAGGACGAGCTGCGGGCGAGGGGGGCGACGATCGTGTCGCGCAAGGTCATCCGCGACGACGAGACAAGTCGTCGGATCTGTCGAATGGTGGTCGAATGGCAACGATGAAGCCGATGAAGGCCAGGCTCCGCGATGGCGCCGGCAAGTTGGCGCGCCTGGGCAACGGTGCCGAGCTCGACGCGCTGCGCGACCGCGTCGCCGTGCTCGAGGACGAGGTGCAGGAGTGCCGGCAGCTCAACCTGCGGCTCGCCGAGCTCACCGACGTCGTGCAGGAGCTGCTGCTGCCCGTCGCCCAGCGCGACGAGGCCAGGGTGGCCGAGCTCATGGAGCGCTACAGCAAGGGGCTGTGAGTCCGCCCGTGGCGAGCAGAGTCTTCCTCCACGTCGGCCTGCCGAAGACCGGTACGACGTACCTCCAGACGATCCTCTGGAACAACCGCGACGAGCTCCGCAGACAGGGCATCCTGCTGCCGGGCTTCGGCCCGCGGCAGCACCTGTGGGCCAGCGGCGTGGTGCGCGAGGAGCCGAACCTGGAGAACCGGCACGCCGACGCGCCGCGGGCCTGGGCCGCGTTGACGAGCGAGGTCAACGCGTGGGCCGGCCCGGCCGTCATCAGCCACGAGTTCTTCGCCGGGGCCTCGCCCGAGCAAGCGTCCCGCGCGGTGGCGGCTCTCAACGACGCCGAGGTGCACGTCGTGGTGACCGCACGCGACATGTTGAGCCTGGTGACCGCGCGCTGGCAGGAGTACGTCAAGAACGGCGCCACCACGTCGATCGACGACTACCCGGAGAGCGAGGAGACCAGCCCGCACGACGCGTGGGACTGGGGCTCGATGGACGTCGCCGACGTGCTGCGTCGCTGGAGCGCGGCGGTGCCTCCCGAGCGGGTGCACGTGCTCACCCTGCCGAAGCCGAGCGAGCCTCGCGAGACGCTCTGGCTGCGGTTCGCCGACGTCCTCGGGATCGACGCGGCGCGGTGCGACGCGAGCGGGTCTGAGGCCAACGAGTCGCTCGGCGTCGTCGAGGTGGAGCTGCTGCGCCGGGTCAACGCCGACCTGCAGGGCTTCCGCCGCCCGGTCGACCGCGGGGTGTGGATCCGTGGCTACCTGGCGCAGGGCAAGCTGGTCCCGCGCAGGGGCGAGAAGTTCTGGCCGTCGCCGGCACGGGTCGAGGAGCTGCGGGCACGTGGCGACCGGGCCGTCGACGAGCTCGCCGCCCGCGGCTACGACGTGATCGGTGACCTCGAGGACCTGCGCACCCCGTCCGACGTACCGCAGCGGCGGCACCCCGACTCGGTCGCCGACGCCGAGCTCGTCGAGGCCGCCTCGGCCACGATCGCGGCGATGCTGACCGACGTACGGCGGCTGACCAACGAACGACGGCGGAACCGGACGCGGCGCGGACTTGTGAGAAAGGCCGCAGGGCGGGCTCGGGGTTTGTGGCACCGTTCACAGACCCGCTGAGGGCGCGCGGGCCATACTCGGGCATCCGGTGATCGAGCCCGTCGAGATCTCCGTCGATCGTCTACGAACCGAGAGGACCCGTGCCATGGGGCGCCTGTGTGAGACCGAGGGCCTGACCGACATCCAGGAGGAGATCCTCAAGACCGTCCGCGTGTTCGTCGAGGACAAGATCCTTCCGGTCGCCGGGGCGCTCGAGGCCAAGGACGAGTACCCCACCGAGATCGTGGAGGGGCTCAAGGAGCTCGGCCTGTTCGGGCTGATGATCCCCGAGGAGTACGGCGGGCTGGGGGAGTCGTTGCTCACCTACGCGCTGTGCGTGGAGGAGATCGCGCGCGGCTGGATGAGCGTGTCCGGGGTCATCAACACGCACTTCATCGTGGCCTACATGCTGCTCCAGCACGGCACGCCGGAGCAGAAGCAGAAGTACCTGCCGCGGATGGCGACCGGTGAGGTGCGCGGCGCGTTCTCGATGTCCGAGCCGAGCCTGGGCTCCGACGTGGCGGCGATCAAGACCAAGGCGGTTCGGGACGGTGACGAGTACGTCATCGACGGCCAGAAGATGTGGCTGACCAACGGAGGCTCGTCGAACCTCGTGGCAGTGCTGGTGAAGACCGACGAGGGCCACGACGACTCGGTCTCGGTCTACAAGAGGATGACGACGTTCCTGGTGGAGAAGGAGCCCGGCTTCGGCGAGACCGCACAGGGCGTCACGGTGCCGGGCAAGATCGAGAAGATGGGCTACAAGGGCGTCGACACCACGGAGATGGTGCTCGAGGGACACCGGATCTCCGCGGACCAGATCCTGGGCGGCGAGCCGGGCAAGGGCTTCTACCAGATGATGGACGGCGTCGAGGTCGGGCGGGTCAACGTCGCCGCCCGGGCGTGTGGAATCGCCAACCGGGCGTTCGAGCTCGGGGTCGCATACGCCCAGCAGCGAGAGACGTTCGGCAAGCCGATCGCCCAGCACCAGGCCATCCTGTTCCGGATCGCCGAGATGGCTACGAAGGTCGAGACGGCGCACGCGATGATGGTCCGGGCGGCTCGCATGAAGGACCGCGGTGAGCGCAACGACGTCGAGGCCGGGATGGCCAAGATGCTGGCCAGCGAGTACTGCA
Organism: Nocardioides sp.; assembly: GCF_035697785.1. GTDB lineage: Bacteria > Actinomycetota > Actinomycetes > Propionibacteriales > Nocardioidaceae > Nocardioides_B. Next base: position 15,368 of record NZ_DASSCL010000107.1, on the reverse strand, counting down.
ACGAGGTCGTCGAGGACTCCTTCCGGATCCACGGCGGCTACGGGTACTCCAAGGAGTACGAGATCGAGCGGCTCTACCGGGAGGCCGCGTTCATGCTGATCGGCGAGGGCACCACCGACATCCAGAAGATGATCATCGGGCGTCGGCTCCTCGAGGACTACAAGCTGCGCTGAACCCAACTCGGCCGCGGCCACCCGCTGTTGCAGACGGAGCGACCGCGGCCGGACCTGGTCTCGGTCAGGCGGTGATCCGGTCGGTGGGAGTCCACTGCACCGGCATGAGCTGGGCCGCCTCCATGGCCTCCATCGCGGTCGCCAGCCGGCGCGCAGCCGCGGGGTCGAACGTGACGGCCACCTCGGCGCCCCGCTCGAACGCGCGCCGCGCCAGGCTCGTGCAGCCGAGCCGGGCAGCGGCCTGTCCCACCGACTCGAACGCCTCGAGCTGCTCGTCCGGAGCCCAGGACCCGCCACCGGCGAGCCGGAAGGCGTGGGTGACCAGGGCGGTGCTGCGGGCGTCGTACCCGTTGTCGACGGCCAAGGCGGCGGCGTCGAGAAGTGCCCGGAGCGCCTCGGCCGGCTCGCCGGCGAGCGTCCACTGAAGCGCGCGCTCCTCGGCACCGAGCCGGGACGAACCGGCCAGGCTTCGGTGCAGCTGTCGCCGGTCCGCCGGACGCAGCCAGCTCTCGGCCGCGTCACGCACCAGCGGGTGACGGAACTCGTAGCCGTGCTCACCGATCTGCAGCACCTGGGCGTCGACGAGGCGATCAAGCTTCTCCTGGAGGTCGCACAGGTCCACGGTGCGACCGAGGTCGGACATCACCGCGGCCAGACGGGCCGTGCTCGCGGGCGACTGGACTGCGGCCAACGTCGCCGCCAGCTCCGCTGCGGCAGCGGGGAGGTGGTGCAGTGGCGCCCAGCTGCCGGTGCCGGTGCCGTACGGCGCGACCCCGTCGGCGCCGGTGACGATAAGACCGCGAGCGGAGCTCACGATCCGACCCTCGGCGAGCCATTGCTGGAGTGCGGCGACCGCCCCGGCGAAGTGCCCCTCGGCTGCTGCGTTCAGCTCGTCGACGAGATCGTCCGTGACGTCGCCGCCGAGCATGGTGTTAGCGAGCTTCTCCAGCTCGTCCGGACTCAGTGGACCCACCTCGTGCTCGGAGATAGCCACGCCGGTGCCGTCCAGCGCGTGCATGCGCGAAAGCACGTCGAAGGAGACCGGTGCGATCGCGACCGCGCGGCGGTGCCGCAGCGAGGCCAGGGTCTCGGTCACCTGCTCCAGGCGGTGCCAGCTGAGCTCGTCGACGCACGGCATCGTAACGAGGACGGGTCGCCCGTCATCATGTCCCGACAGAACTGGGAGCGTGGCATCGCTCGGCTCGAACCGAATGACCTGCCAGCCCTGGTCGGACAGCCGCTGTGACATGGCGGTGATGACCTCGCAGCGACCCGAGCCCGGGAGCCCACGGACGCCGACGAAGTGCGCACCGTCGCGTCGGACGGCGGCCGCGACCGTCCGCTCCATCGCCGTGACGGCGCACTCCGGAGGCATCACCGCGGTGAATGCTCGCGGTGTCGGAGCGCCCGTGAGGAGCTGGAGGTGAACGGCCTGGGTCAGCGGTGACGGGTCGACACCGAGCTCCTTGGCGAGCAACCGTCGGCAGCGGTCGAAGACACGCAGTGCCTTGTCCGTCTCACCGAGGCCGGCGTACGCGGACATCAAGAGCCGGTGCGGTCGCTCGGCCATTCCGTCCGCTCGCAGGGCACGGGTGGCCAGGTCCTCAGCGTCCCGGAACCAGCCCAGTGCGAGGGCGCTCTCCGCGGCCTCGGTCAGCAAGTCGCGACGCAACGACGCGAGATTCTCGCGCGCCTCGGAGACCCACGTCTCCTCGCCGGCGACGTGACAGTCCAGGTCGCCGACGTACAGCGCTTCGGCCTCTCGAGCGATCCGCACGACCTGCGCGTGGTGTCCACCGCGGGCGTGCGCCCGACCCTCACTTGCCAGCACAGTAAAGGCTTCTGCGTCGATCCACGCGTCGTTGAGCGCCAGGCCGTCGAAGCCGCGCTCGATGCAGTCGACGCCGAGCGTTCGGCGTATCTGCGACGCGGCGGTGCGAAGACTGGCCCGAGCCTTCGTCTCTTCGACCGATGGCCACAGGCTGTCGAGCAGCGTGTCGACACGGACCGGCCTTCCCCCCGCGAGTGCGAGCAGTCGCACCAGGTCGGCCGTCTTCCCCGTCCGCCACTCTGTGTTGTCGACGATGCTGCCGTCGGGACGCCGTACTCGCAGACGCCCCAGAATTCGAATCTCGATGCAGCTCCCCATGCTGCGCCCCGCCCCTTCATTCCCGTACTTCCCCCGGATCCCCGTTACGAGGAGGAAGTGCTGCAACCTTGCTGCCCGGTCGCTGACAAATGAAGAGGCTTTCGGCTTTTTGATACCGATGCGGGCCAAGGATCATTCGATCGCACCAGAACCCATGACGCATTTGGACGCGGTCAGGCCATTCAGTCCCCCCACATATGAGGGGGTGAGGCTTTTACATTCCCTTTACGATCCGGGCGCACGCTGCATCGCCTAGCCCACCAGTCGACACCAGGGGAGCGGTGAGGGCGATGCATTCAGGGAAGAACAGGCTTCACAAGGCCAGGTTGGGTCTGGCGCTGACAGCGGTAGCGGCGTTGGGGGCGAGCATGCTCTCGTACCCGGCTAGCGGCGTGGTCAATGCGCCGCACACCATGATCGTCAGCATGGACGACTCGATCGTCCTGCTGGACGGACTCCAAATTGGAGAGACCGTCACCGTTTCTGTGATACGCGGCACCGTGGAGGTTGGGACCGTCACCGGCCAAGCAGAGGACCTGCTGGGCAATGGCGTAGGACAGTTCGAGATCAACCACGCGGCGGCACCGACGGTTTGCTGGGAAGGCGTGACTCCCGAGATCGTGCCGGGCGACGTGGTGCGCGTGGAAGGCAATTTCCCGACGGACGATCTCGTGGTCTCTGACATCGATCTCCTGACGGAGGTAGTGCCTGCTGTTGGTGGTCAGTCATTCACCGTCAGGGGACACATCAATGCGAACCCCCTGCCGCCGATCAGCGAGCTTGACGTGGAGGTCCGGCTCCTGGGTGTCGCGGGGCTGCCAAGCAACGGCCGGTGGCGAACGACAGCCACCGAGGCCGGCAACACAATCGTCTACGACCCGGCGACTCCTGGTGACTTCGTTGCGACGTTCACCAACAGTGAGAACGACGGACCCGTGACCCCGCAGGTGATTGCGGCCGCGGCCAGTCCCATCGTGCTCGAGGCTCAGCACATCACGTCGCGGGACGCCGCCGGGGAGATCACCGGAGGCACAGCGGGCATGTTCGGAGGACCCTTCGGACCCGAAGACGCCGCGTGTCCAGCGCTGGCCAGTCGCGCAATCACCACGGTGAGCCCAGCCAGGATCAACGCGGCCAACGCGAACGCCGATGTCATCGTGTCCGGGGTCACGGCTGATGCTCCTGCGGGTTCGGGTGCACCCACCGTTTCTGTCACGCTTTCGGATGGCGTTGACACCGTGACGGCCGCTCCGGCGAATGTGGTGGTCAACGGCGACAACACGTGGTCAGCCAGGTTCCCTGGACCGCTCGCGAGCCTCGAGGGCAACCTCGCCGTCAAGGCCACTCATGGCCCCGTCACCGGTGGCGACGCGCAGAACACGCGCACACTGCTGAAGGACACGGTCCGCCCAGCCGCCCCGACGGTGTCGCCGAACGGTGGGGCGGTCAGTGGTCCGACGTCGGTGTTCCTTGCCGGCGGTGGTGGTGACAGGTTGCGCTACACGGTCGGCAACGGAGGCCAACCTGGACCAGCGTTCAACAGCGGGATCCTCTTTGCCGCTCCGTTCACGGTGGTTCCTGGTCAGACCGTCAAGGCGATTGCGGTCGACGCGGCCGACAACGAGAGCAGCACGACGACGGCGTCGTTCACCCAGACGGCAACACCACCGCCGGTGGTGAGGCCTCCGGGTGGTGGGTCGGCGGCGATCATCGCGCTGGCTCCCGGCATCGGCAGCGCGAAGTCCGGCAAGCCCGGTGGCAACGACACGGCCACTGCCAAGTGGCGGGCTCCGCTGGCCAACGGCGCCGTGCTCAATGGCTTCGAGGTGCGCGCGCTGAAGACGCGGCCGGGCAGGTCGGCGAAGATCCGTCCGGCCGTCGTGGTCGAGGATCGGAACGCGAAGAAGCTGCAGCTGTCGCTGCCGGCCGGCAAATACCGGTTCCAGGTGCGTGCCTTCGGCCCCGCGGGGAAGAGCCCGTGGTCTGAGCGGTCCAACCAGGTCAGGTCGCGGTAGGATCCAGCGGCTCGACCCTTCACGCCGCCGTCGATCCCAGGATCGGCGGCGGCGTCATGCCGTCTGGGCGGTGCATGGCTGCATGCGGCTTTTGCGCTGCCTTGACGATCCGGATGCACCCTCCTGCCAGGGGCAAGAGGTTCGATGGGAGCACCGGGGCGATGGGGACATGGGGTGGCGCGCGACGACGTGCCAAGTGGGGGGTTGCCGTCACGGCGGTGACGGCGATGTCGGCGAGCATGCTCGCCTTTCCCGTGGAGGCGGCGGTCGGGCCGACGCGAAGCATCACGGTCAGTCCGGCGGACTCGATCGTGATGGTCGAGGGGCTCAACCACGCCGACACGTACACGATCACGGTCGTCCGCGACGGTGTCGCGGTCGGCAGCGCCACCGGGAGTCCCACCACCTTCGGCGTCTTCGGGACGCTCGAGCTCAACCACGACGGCGAGGCGGCCGGCACCTTCTGCTGGAACGGCGTCACTCCGCGCATCCTGCCGGGCGACGAGGTTCACGTGGCTGGCCCCGGGGTCGCGGACTCGACGACCGTGCAGCAAGTCACTGTTGCGGGCAACCCGGAACCGTTGGGCGACAACGCGTTCACCGTGACCGGCACGCTGGGCGAGGGCCTGGACCCGGCCAACCTGGACGTCTTCGTCCGGCTGGACCTGACACCCCCGGCTCCCGGGGACGACGACGATGACGACGAGCCCGAGGTCGAGGACCCGGACGACGACTCGGGTGACTGGCGCGCCAGCAGCTCCGACCCCGGCAACACCCTGGAGCTGGGTGCGGACGGCACCACTTGGACCGCGACCTTCACGGCGGGCGACGGGGACGAGGACGCTGCCCCTGTCACCCCCGAGGTGCTGGCCGCCGCGGCGAACCCGCGCGTGCTCGAGGCGACGTACAGCGTGGGCACCCCGCCGGTGGGTGAGGACCACGGCGGCAACGAGAACACGACCGCGACCTTCGGAGCCGAACCGCTGCCGGAGGGCTGCCCGGCCCGCGACGGGTCGGCCATCGGCCACGTCTCGCCGTCCGTGATCAACATCGCCAACCAGGACTCGGGCCTCACGGTGTCCGGCGTCTCCGAAGCGACGTCGGTGATGGTCGACGTGGCCGACGCTGACGAGGACAGCGACGACTCGTTGACGACGTCGGTCGACGTCAACACCAACGGGACGTGGACCACCACGTTCCCCGGTCCGCTCACAGGTCTCGAAGGAGACCTCGACGTGACCGCCGAGCACAGCGGTGGGCAGGGCACCGCCCCGGCCAACACCCGGCACGCGCTCCGCGACACCGTCGCGCCGGCCGAGCCGCAGTCCTTCCCCGGCAGCACCAGCTTCTTCGGCTCGATCCAGGTGCTCCTGGCCGGCCCCGATCAGATCCGCTACACCGAGGGCAACGGAAGCCAGCCCGCCCCGACGGCGACGACCGGCAGGCGCTACACCGGGACGATCCTGCTCGCGCAGACCACCACGATCAAAGCGGTCTCGGTGGACGCAGCCGAGAACGTCAGCCCGGTGCTGACCCGCACCTTCACGCGCAACGTGCCGACGGTGCCGTCGGGCCCGATCGTGACCCCCCAGGTCCCGCCGCCGCCGGACACCGGAGCGGCGACGATCCTTCCGCTCGCTCCTGGGATCGCGAAGGCGAAGTCGGGCAAGCGTGGTGGCAACCACACGGCCACCATCCGCTGGCGGGTCCCGCTGGCCAACGGCGCCGTGGTCGACGGGTACCAGGTCCGGGCGCTGAAGGTCCGGCCCGGTCGCTCGGCGAAGGTCCGCGCAGTCGAGTCGGTCGCCTCGGACGTGACCAAGCTGAAGATGACGCTCCGGTCCGGCAAGTACCGGTTCCAGGTGCGAGCCGTCAGCGCCGCCGGCACGAGCCCGTGGTCCGAGCGGTCGGCGAAGGTCACCTCGCGCTAGTGGAGGGAGGCCGACCGGGCTGAAGGCATCGGCTGGCATCCTTCCGGCATGGAGCAGCACGAGGCGTTCAGCCGCCAGGCGCAGGCCTGTGCGGAGCTGGGCTCACCGATGTACGCCGAGCTGCTCGAGCGGGCCGCGGCCGACCTCCGGGCGGGAGGCGAGGTCGGCCGGGTGCTGGCCGGCCACGAGGACGACCCCGGCCCGTCGGCGCTCGCCCTGCGGCTGCTGGGCAGCGTGCACCGGCTCGTCCTCACCTCCGACGCTGTGTTGTCAGAGGGTCAGCCGGCTCTGACCGGCCGACGCTCTGACAACTCGGCGGCGGGGGAGCTGGCGGCGTACTACCCCAGCGTCGGCGGGACCTGGTCCGTCGAAGGCGGGTGGGAGGCGTTCCTGCGGCTGCTGTCGGAGCAGCCGGAGGCCGTGCGGGAGTGGCTGGACCGCCCGCCGCAGACCAACGAGGTCGGCCGCGCGAGCGCGCTGATGGGCGGACTGCTGCACGTCGGTCAGGTCTTCCGCCACCCCGTGCGGCTCTTCGAGATCGGCTCGTCGGGCGGTCTCAACCTGCTGGCCGACCGGTTCGGGTACGTCGACGAGTGGGGGACCACTTACGGCGACCCCGCGTCGCCAGTGCGGCTCGACGTGGCCTGGCAGGGCCGGCCGGTGCCGCCGTGGCCCGAGCTGGACATCGTCGAGCGGGTCGGCAGCGACGTGATGCCCGTGGACGTGCGTACGACGCAGGGACGGCTCGTCCTCACGGCGTACGTCTGGCCCGACCAGACCCACCGGCTGGAACGCCTGCGCGGTGCCCTCGACCTGGCCCAGCACACCCCCGTCGCGGTACGTCGGGAGGGCGCCGCACGCTTCGTCGACGGCATCGACCTGCGCCCCGGCCTCACCACCGTGCTGTGGCACAGCGTCATGTGGCAGTACCTCGATGCCGCCGAGCAGGAGGCCGTCACGGCCCGCATCGGCGCCTTGGGTGCGCAGGCGACCGACGAGGCGCCCTTCGCCCACCTGTTCCTAGAACCCATGCGCCGGACCTCCGACGGACCGCACGAGTTCCTGGTCGTGCTCGAGCTGTGGCCCACGGGCGGGCGACGGGTGCTGGGCAGCTCCACCGGCCACGGCCTCCCGACGGTCTGGGACTAGGAAACCCCCTCGACCCTGCCTCGGGCGTCGTGCAAGGGTGGACGGGTCCGCTGACGCAACGCACCCGGAGGGGGCACCCCCATGGCTGACTCGAACGGCAACGAGGACCTCAAGGCGAAGATGCGCGAAGCCCTCGAGCGCAAGCAGGCGCACCAGCATCCCGACGACTCGGCCGACTCGAAGTCCAAGGCGCACGGTCCGGAGGTCACCGGCGGCGCGGCCCCGAAGATGCACCGCCGCAAGGCCGGCGGGGGCGGCGCCTGATCATTCCTCGCGCTGCACGGACGACCGGAACACTCGGTACGCGACCGCGCCGAAGACCAGTGAGGCGACCGAGAGCAGGGTGACCGAGGCGATGGACGCGTGGGGGTCGTCGCGCACGAGCATCACGACCGCCATCGCCGCGACTGACGGGGGCACGAGCGCGTACCAGCCGAGCACCGCGAGGACCGCCCGATCCGCCCATGGCCTCCCGGCGACCGCGCCGACGCCCGCGACCACGGTGAGGGGCACGACGACACCGAGATCGAGCAGGAAGATCGACCAGAAGAACGTCCGGGACGCCGCGAACTCCGCACCGATCGCGCTGCCGCTCCAGGCGCCGACCAGTCCGCCGGTGTACCGCAGCAGCACGAACGCGGCGAAGCCAAGGAGCAGTGCACCGCGGACTCGACGCTGCCGACCGGTCGCCGCGGGAGGAGCGACGTCCGCCGACAGCCGCCAGGCCCAGAGCGCCAGCGCCCCGGACAGCGTGACCAGCGCCAGGTGGAAGAGCACCGTGAGCGAGTAGTGGTCGTACTCTGGCCCGAGCACGTACTGCACGAACATGTACGTCGTGTAGGCGGCCGGGCCGATCGCCAGCAGTGGCCCACCCGGCCGTCCGCGGATGGTGAGCACCGCCGCGGCCACCAGGACCGGAACGACCAGTAGCACGGTCACGATCTCCAGGCCCCAGAGCTGGTGGTCGATCGTGTCGGGAAAGTCGTAGCGGATCAGGCCGACCCCCAAGGGGCCCAGGGCGGTGTTCAGCGCCAGCAGCCCGGCGAGGGACAGCAGGAGGAGGCCGAACCCTGTCGACGAGGTGCTCGTCGGGCGCGTCGTCGTACGGCCCGCAGTCGTGGTCACGGTCCCTCCTGCTGTCGTTTCCACCCTGCCGCGAGCGGGACGAGGGGAGGAGGGGCGTTCGTCCCAACCGGACGGGACGTCCGTGAGGTTTCCCACGCGGGCATGACCTCCCGCTCCGGGCTCTGGTTGGGCAGGATGAGCGGGTCTCGACGGGCTGGACCACGGTGGCACGGGCCCGATCGACCGATGACGAGGAGACCAGATGCAGTTCGGCCGCAGCTACGAGGAGTTCGAGGTCGGTGCGACGTACAAGCACTGGCCCGGCAAGACGGTCACCGAGTACGACGACCACCTGTTCTGCCTGCTCACCATGAACCACCACCCGCTGCACCTGGACGCCAGCTACGCGGAGAAGACCACCCAGTTCGGCCAGAACGTCGTGGTCGGGAACTACGTGTACTCGCTGCTGCTCGGCATGAGCGTGCCCGACGTCAGCGGCAAGGCCATCGCCAACCTCGAGATCGAGTCGTTGCGGCACGTGGCGCCGACCTTCCACGGCGACACGATCTACGGCGAGACGACCGTCCTCGACAAGTGGGAGTCGAAGTCCAAGGACGACCGCGGCGTGGTGCACGTCGAGACGATCGGCTACAACCAGGACGGCAAGGTCGTCTGCATCTTCCGGCGCAAGGTGATGGTGCCGAAGGACAGCTACCTGCACGACCGTGGCGGTGAGCAGCCCGCCCGGCCGGTCCCGCAGCCCGACAAGAACTGGTCGCGCAGCCCGGAACGCCAGGACTGAAACCCTGCGATCGCAGGGCATTTCACGCACGTGTGACGCTGCCGGTCCATGCTCGGTGCCATGGGGTGGGAAAACTCTCGGCGCGTTCTCGCGCGGCTTCTGGCACCGGTAGCGGCGCTTGTCGCCGTCCTGGTGATGATGCCGACGCCTGCGTCCGCGCACACGGACCTGCTGTCCAGCAACCCGTCGGACGGGTCCGTGATGGACTTCGTCCCCGACCACGTGGTGCTCGAGTTCGTCGAGCCGGTCGGGGTCGACCCGGACTCGGTGCAGGTCATCGGACCGGACGGCGAGGACCGCGCGATCGGCGTCCTCGGGTCCGACACCGGACGCCTGGTCTCGGTGGCGATGGACCCCAACGAGAAGCAGGGCAGCTGGCAGGTGCGCTACCGCGTGCTCGGCCTCGACGGTCACGTCGTCTCGGGGCGCGTGGACTTCAGCGTCGGTGAGGCCTCGCCGGCGCTCGGTGGCCTCGAGCTGTCGCCACTGGCCGCCGGCGCCCTGATCGTCCTGGTCGCGGCGGGCGGCTACCTGCTGATGGCCCCGCGGCTGGCCCGGGACCTGGAGGGCGTGCGATGAGCGTCCTCAGTCCCAGCACCCCTGCCCTGCGCACGCTTGCACCGGCCCGGACACCCGCGATCGTCCTGGCCGTCGTCGCGGCCGTCACCACGGTGAGCGCGTCGCTCACCGACCCGTCCCACGGAGCCGACAGCCCGTTGCTGCTGGTGCTGCTCGCCGTGCGTACGACGACCACGATGGCCGCGCTCGGCACGATCGGGGCGATCGTCCTGCTGCTCTGCCTGCCCGCCGGTCCCGCCTCGCCCGCGGCTCCCGCCGTGGTGCGCTCGGCGGCTGCCTGGGCCGGCTGGTGGACGCTCCTGCTCACCGGGACCTTCGCCGCGGAGGCGCTCGACCCGGCCACCGCGGTGGCGCACGGCGGTGTCGGCCCGGACGCGGGGGACCTCGACACCCGGCTGCGCTGGCTGGTGGCGGGCGTGGTGCTCGCGGCGGCGACGCGCATCCTGGCGCGGTCGGTGCGCGGAGTCGTCGACGCGTGGATCCTGTTCGCGGTGGCCGCCGCCGGCCTGGTTCCCGCGACGGTGACCGGCCACGCCGCGGGCGGCGGCTCGTTCTGGCTCGTCGTGGGCGTGCTGCTGCTGCACGTCCTGTCGGTCTCTGTGTGGGTGGGGGCCCTGCTCGGACTGGTGACGCACGCACGGGGTCTGTGGACCACCGGCGTTGGGACGGCGACCGTGGCGCGGTTCAGCCGGGTCGCGCTCGTCTGCTACGTCGGCGTCGCCGCCTCGGGTGTGGCAACGGTGTTCACCCAGAGCACCTGGGACGAGCTCTTCGAGAGCCCGGCGCACTTGGCCCTGCTTGCGGCGAAGGTGGGGATCCTCGCCGTTCTGGGGTGCGCCGGCTACCTGCAACGGCGCGCGGTTCTGCCGCACCTGGCCAAGCGTGGCCCGCTGCTGCTGGTGCTGGTGGCGGCCGGTGAGCTGGTGCTGATGGCGACGGCGATGGGGCTCGCGGTGACGCTGACGCACACGGCTTAGTTGTACAGCTCAACAAATCTTTACTGTTTGCGCTTCTTTCACGCGGTCGTGTGACCGTTGAAACACCTTGGGGACTCGAGGGGGGTCTTTCTCATGGATATTTCGCGTCGAAACGTGCTTCAGCTCGGGGGGCTGGGCGCGCTCGCCGTGGGCGGCATGACACTGCCGCTGAGCAACGCCGTGGTGGCCAAGTCCGCCAGTGCGCTCGACGAGTCACTGCTGCCGACGCCGTACCGGCGGCAGTTCGCCATCCCACCCGTGCTCAACCCGAGCGAGACGGGCGAGGACGAGTTCGGGAAGTACGCGACCTACATCATCAACCAGCAGCCGGCGACCGCGCAGGTGCTGCCGTCTGGCCAGATGATGCACGGGTTCGGCTACAACGGGTCCATCCCGGGGCCGACGCTCCACGTCGAGCACGGCGTCCGGGCGGTGGCCAAGGTGCGCAACCGGCTGCCCGCGGTGCACCCGATGTTCGGGCACACGTTCGGCACGTCGACGCACCTGCACGGGAACCCGTCGCTGCCGGAGTACGACGGCTACGCCAGCGACGTCACGCTGCCCGGCAACAGCAAGGTCTACCAGTGGCCGAGCGAGCACACGGGGTCGCGGACCCTCTGGTACCACGACCACGGCGTGCACCACACGGCCGAGAACGTCTACACCGGGCTGTTCGGTCAGTACCACGTGCACGACCCCGTCGAGCGGGCGCTGCTCCCGACGCAGTCGCCCTTCGATGTACCGCTGATCGTCGGGGACTGCATGTTCAACGCCGACGGCAGCCTCGGGTACGACGACCGCGAGCACTCGGGCCTGTGGGGCGACGTGATCCTGGTCAACGGAGTGCCGTGGCCGGTGATGCGGGTCCAGCGCCGGGTCTACCGGTTCCGGATGCTGAACGCGTCCATCTCGAGGTCCTACCGGCCCACGCTGTTCCCCGGCGGTTCCGTGCACATGGTGGCCACGGACGCCGGCATGATGCCGCGCTCGCGCGAGGTGACCACGTGGCGGCACGGCACGGCCGAGCGCTACGAGTTCCTGATCGACTTCCGGAACTATGCGGCCGGACAGCGCGTCGAGCTGCGCAACCTCAGCAACGAGAACAACCGCGACTTCGACAACACCGACAAGATCATGGCCTTCGACGTCACCGACGACCCGGTAGACGTCGGCGACTTCACCTGGAACTTCATCCCGGACACGCTGCACACGCACGAGGTCATGACGCTGACGCGCGACATGGCCGCCCGGACCCGGACGCTCGAGTTCAAGAAGACCGGGCTCGACAACCTGTGGAGCGTCAACGGGCGCACCTGGGACGACGTCATCGCCAGCGGGTTCCGCGAGGTGGTGGCCAACCCCGACCTCGGCGAGATCGAGATCTGGCGGCTGGAGAACACCGGTGGCGGGTGGTTCCACCCGGTGCACACGCACCTGGTCGACCAGCAGATCCTGTCCCGCGACGGGGGACCGCCCTTCGACTACGAGATGGGTCCCAAGGACGTCATCTACACCGGTGAGAACGAGATCGTCGAGATCATCATGAAGTTCGGTCCGCACCGCGGCCGTTACATGATCCACTGCCACAACCTGCCGCACGAGGACCACGACATGATGGTCCAGTTCAGCGTCGGGCTCGGTGCTGACGAGGTGGACCCGCACGACCCGATCGGGTCCGACCCGGCCAGCCGGGACGATGACGACGACCACGGTCGTTCCCCCGACCCGTGGCCGCCCAAGGTGCCGCGACGTCCGCGCCCGGGCAATTCCGGACCGGGGTCCGGTAGCTCGGGCCCAGGCTCCGGCGGGTCCGGTGGCTCCGGTGGCGGGTCCGATGACGACGACGAGCCGCCGAGGCGGCGTCGCCGTCGGCCCAAGAAGGGCAAGAAGGGCAAGGGCAAGGGCAAGGACCCCAAGGGCAAGAAGGGCAAGAAGGGGAAGAAGGGAAAGAAGGGCGGCAAGGGCAAGGGCAAGCCGAGGCCGCCACGTGGACGTCGTCGTAGCGCCTGAGCGCACGGGGTCCGGACTCCCGCACCGCCTGGGGTGGTCGGTCGCGATCGCGGCCGGCACACTCCTCGCGGTCGCCGGCTTCACGGGCATCCTGTCGATCGCCTCGATCGAGTCGGACTCGATGTCGCCGACGTACTGCCCCGGTGGCCGGGTTCTCGTCTGGTCCCCGGGCGCCTCGGAGCGTGCCGACCGCGGTGACGTGGTCACCGCCCGGGATCCGCGCGGCGACGGCACCCTTCTCAAGCGAGTGGCCGCCGTCGGCGGCGAACGCGTGGCGGTCCGCGACGGCGTGCTGCGCGTCGACGGTGAGCCGGTGCGCGAGCCCTACGTCGACCAGCGCACGGTCGACGGGACGTTCTTCGGCCCGGTCGTCGTACCGGAGGGAGCCGTGTTCCTGCTGGGCGACGGCCGCGAGCAGTCGGTCGACTCGCGCGACTTCGGCCCGGTAGATCGTGCCGACCTGACCGGCACCGTCATCTTCGGGGTGGGCGGGACCTGCCCGCCGATCAGGTGACCGGCGGGCGTTGCCGCGCTATCGCCGGGTGACGGGCGTCGACGTCGGCGAGGGGGCCGAGGTTGTCGGCGTGGACGACGGCGTCGGAGTCGGAGTCGGGGTCGGCGTCGGGGTGACGGTCGGCGGCGGGGGCGTCGGGGTCGGCCTCGGCGTGGGTGTAGGCGGCGCGGGCGGCGTCGGCGGGATCGGCGTCGGCGGGACGATCGGCACGGGGGCGTTCTTGATCGTCACGTCGGTGCGGATCACGAAGTGGTCGGTGATCTTCCGGACCAGCCGGCTGTCGTCGCGCACCCAGTTGCTGAACTTGCCACGACCACGGGTGCCGAAGATCCAGTCCACCGGCATCGGCTTCGGGGGCGGGGTGCAGATGCCGGCCTTGTTGCGGCCGCCGTTCGCCGCCTTCATCGGCGCCTCACCGGTCATCCTGCAGAAGTACGGCGCGCGCTCGTTCATGTCGCCGGTGACGAACACCGGCAGGCCGGTCGTGTAGGCCAGGTTGCGCACCGCGGTGATCTCACGCGTGGTGGCATCGGCCCGCAGGTGCGCGTTGTTGCCGCGCTTGCGGTTGGTCGCGGCGTTGTGGAAGTTCGCGAAGTAGACCAGGGCGCCGGTCGGCTTGTGACGGAGCTTCACGATCGGCATGTCCCATAGGACACCCTCGAAGTAAGGGATCTGGATCATCTGTCCTTCGATCAGCTCCCACGTGGCGTGGGACCAGGCGATGGAGTTCTGCACCATCCGGCGCGACCAGCCGCCGGGGTACACGCCGTACCGCGTGCCGGCGACCCGCATGAACTCCGCCCACTGGTCCATCTGGAGCTCCTGGAAGCCCACGACGTCGACCCCGTGCTTGTCGAGCAGCCGCGCCGCCATCCGGATCCGCTTGGGACCGGGAGCGAAGCGGGCCTTCTTGCCGCGGCCCATCGTGTGCTTGCTGCCGAGCACGTTGAACGTGCTCAGGTTGAACTCCACCGGCACCGTCGAGCTGACGTAGCCAGCGGGCGGGGTCGTCGCCCCGGTCGCGGCCGGGCCGCCCAGGGTGAGGGCGGTCGCCAGTGCGGTGATCACGATGGCGCTGGTCAGGGCGAGGGAGCGCGTCACCCGGGAGGCGTTGGCCGTTACCTGGGTGAACTGAAGGTACCTGTGGGACACAAGTGTCAAGTGTGCCACGCCGTAGCGGTTTGTAAAGGTGAACTTCAAAATCGGCCCCTCGTGCCAGGATCTGAGGCATGACGGCACCCGCCGGCAGCCACTCAGGTGGCGATGCCCCAGAAGTATGGCTCGTCCGGCACGGGGAGACCGAATGGAGCCGCGACCACCGGCACACCTCGGTGACCGACCTGCCCCTCACCGAGGTCGGGGTCCGGGTGGCCGCGGAGCTCGCCGCGCGGCTCGCCGGCGACCGCTTCGACCTCGTGCTGACCAGTCCGAGACTGCGGGCGCGGCGCACGGCCGAGCTGGCCGGCTACCCGGAGGCACACCTGGAGGGTGACCTCGTGGAGTGGAACTACGGCGACTACGAAGGCGTCACCACCCAGGAGATTCGCGAGACGGTGCCGGACTGGACCGTGTGGACGCACCCGACCCCGGGCGGCGAGACCGCCGAGCAGGTGTCCGCGCGGTTGGACCGGGTGGTCGGCAAGACCCGCGCCCACGGGGGACGGGTGCTGCTGTTCGGTCACGGCCACGCGCTGCGGGCGCTGGCGGCCCGGTGGATCGGCCAACCGGTGGGCGAGGGCCGCTTCTTCCGCCTGGACACCGCGACGGTCAGCGTCCTGGGCTACGAGCGGGAGACCCCGGTCATCCTGCGCTGGAACGCGTAGACCCATCTGAAGTCGAGACCTACAGCAGGCCCCACTCCTCGAGGGCTGCCACCAGTCCCGGTGCGGTGTCGAGGGCGCGCAGCTCGTCGACGGTGAACCAGCCGAGATCGTCGGCGTCGTCGCCGGCGCGGACGTCCGCCGCGTCGGCGTACGACGCGGGAAGGCACGCGAAGTCACGGAT
>NZ_DASSCL010000106.1:0-43452 GCF_035697785.1 Nocardioides sp. | reverse complement strand
CGAGCACCCGGGACTCGGCCTCGTCGCCCTCCCCGACCGTGACGTGCAGGCCGTCGTCGTCGATGCGGTGGTAGCGCACCCCCGGCACCAGGTGTACGCCGGAGTCGCGGAGCACGGCCCGGTGCGCCCAGCCGGAGGTCTTGCCCAGCCCCTTGCCGATCGACGAGGCCTTGCGCTGCAGGAGGTGCACCTCGCGCGGGGAGGTGCGCGGCTTCTTCTCCCTCAGCCCGCCACGGTCGACCGCGGGGTCCCCCACGCCCCAGTGCGCGAGCCAGTCGTCGTCGCCCTCACCCTCTGGATGGGTGAGCAGGTGGCTGACGTCGACGCCGATGCCGCCGGCGCCGACGACCGCGACCTTCGCGCCGACCGGCACCGCGCCGGTGATCGCGTCCGGGTAGGACACCACCTTCGCGTGGTCGATGCCGGGAAGGTCGGGGACCCGGGGCTCCACACCGGTCGCGACGACGACCGCGTCGTACTCCCGCAGCGACTCGACGTCGGCACGCGTGCCGAGGCGCACGTCGACACCGAGCACCTCCAGCCGGCGCGCGTAGTAGCGCAGCGTCTCGGCGAACTCCTCCTTGCCCGGGATCCGCATCGCCAGCCGGAACTGGCCGCCGATCTCCGGGGCCGCCTCGAACAAGGTCACCCGGTGTCCGCGCTCGGCGGCGGTGACCGCGCTCGCCAGCCCGGCGGGCCCGGCGCCGACGACCGCGACGCGACGAGTCGTGCGGGTCGGCGCGAGCACGAGCGTGGTCTCGCGTCCGGCCCGCGGATTGACCAGGCACGACGCCCGCTGGTTGGAGAAGGTGTGGTCCAGGCACGCCTGGTTGCAGCCGATGCAGGTGTTGATCTCGTCGGCGCGGCCCTCGGCCGCCTTGGCGACGAAGGCCGGGTCGGCCAGCAGCGGACGCGCCATCGACACCAGGTCGGCCTGCCCCTCGGCGAGGATCCGCTCGGCGACCTCGGGCGTGTTGATCCGGTTGGACGCGCACACCGGGATGCCGAGCTCGGGCCGCAGCCGCTCGGTGGTCCAGGCCCAGGCCGCCCGCGGCACCTGGGTGAGGATCGTCGGGACGCGCGCCTCATGCCAGCCGATGCCGGTGTTGATGACGGACGCGCCGGCCTCCTCGAGGGCCTTCGCCAGCGCGACGGTCTCGTCCCAGGTCTGCCCGTCGGGGATCAGGTCGAGCAGCGACATCCGGAACATCACCAGGAAGTCGTCGCCGAGTGCCTCGCGGGTACGCCGGACGATCTCGACCGGGAAGCGCATCCGCCGGTCCGCGCTCCCGCCCCAGCGGTCGGTGCGCCGGTTGGTGTGCGGGGCGAGGAACTGGTTGATCAGGTAGCCCTCGCTGCCCATGATCTCGATGCCGTCGTACCCGGCCCGCCGCGCCAACCGGGCCGCGTCGACGTAGTCCTCGATCGTCCGCTCGACGCCGCGGCCGCTCAGCGCGCCGGCCTTGAAGGGCGTGATCGGGCTGCTGGTCGCGGACGCGCTGACGTTGAGCGGGGTGTAGCCGTAGCGCCCGGCGTGCAGCACCTGCAGGGCGATCGCACCGCCCTCGGCGTGCACCGCGTCGGTCACCCAGCGGTGCCGGTCGGCGTGCCGGCCGCGGGTCATCATCGAGCCGAACGGGAGCAGCCAGCCACGCACGTTGGGGGAGTAGCCGCCGGTCACGATCAGGCCGACGCCGCCGCGGGCGCGCTCGGCGAAGTACGCCGCGAGCTCGGGGAGGTGCCGGGCGCGGTCCTCCATGCCGGTGTGCATCGACCCCATCACGACCCGGTTCCGCAGGGTCAGGCCGCCGACCTCCAGCGGTGCGAGGAGGTGCGGGTACGGCGTCATGCGGATGCTCCTTGGGTCGTGTGTGCCTGCAGGTACTCGGTCAGCCAGTCCACCCAGAACTGCTCCAGCCGGATGCCGCCGCGCAGCACCAGGTAGACGTCGAGCCGCTGAGGGGGCAGGCCCACGGCGCCGTCCGGGAAGTCGCGGGCGGCGAGCGTCTCGTAGTGCGCCAGCCTGGTGCGGTGGTCGGCGAGATGGTCGGCGACCTGGTCGAGCACAACCCGCCGGTCGCCGTACGACGCGGCGCGGAGCCGCACCGCGAGCTCGCTGCGGAAGGACTCGACCGGGCCGGGCTCGGCGAGCCAGCGGCGCAGCTCGTCGTGGCCGACGGGCGTCACGGCGTACACCTTCTTGTCCGGGCGGCCGGACTGCGCGACGTCCTCGCGGCTCACCCAGCCGGCGGCCTCCATCCGGGCGAGCACCCGGTAGATCTGCTGGTGGGTGGCGCTCCAGAAGAAGCCGATCGAGCGGTCGAACCGGCGGGTCAGCTCGAGTCCGGACGCGGGGCACTCGCTGAGCGAGACGAGGAGCGCGTGCTCGAGGGCCATGGGGATCACTGTGGCCGCTCGCACCGGAGTATGCAACTAGTTGCAGAGGTGACGTCGTTCACGCCGGTGAGAAACCCGAAACCATCGAGCCGAACGGTTCTAGCATCAAGCCATGCGCCTGCACGGAGTCCTCCCCGCTCTTGCCGCCTCGGTCCTCCTGCTCGCGGCCTGCGCGCCGGTCGAGGAGGACACCGAGCCGGCCGCCCCCGAGACGACGTCCGCCGAGGAGTCACCGTCGGACGACGCCTGCGCGACCGACACGCTCGCGCTGAAGAACGCCGGCCGACTCACGATCGGCACCGACAGCCCGGCCTTCGAGCCCTGGTTCTCCGACAACGACCCGAGCAACGGCGAGGGCTTCGAGTCCGCGGTCGCCTACGCCGTGGCCGAGGAGCTCGGTTTCGGCGACGACCAGGTCGACTGGGTGAAGGTGCCGTTCAACAACTCGTACGCACCGGGTGAGAAGAGCTTCGACTTCGACATCAACCAGATCTCGATCACCCCGGCGCGTGCCGAGGTCGTGGACTTCTCCGACGGCTACTACGAGGCGTCCCAGGCGCTGATCGCGCTGAAAGGCTCGCCGGCCGCCGGCGCCACCACCGTCGAGGAGCTGTCGGGTCTCAAGCTCGGCGCCCAGACCGGCACCACCTCACTCACCGTGATCCGCGACGTGATCCAGCCCGAGCAGCAGGAGGCCGTCTTCGACGACACCAACGCCGCGAAGCAGGCGCTCAACAACGGTCAGGTCGACGGCTTCCTCGCCGACCTACCGACGGCGTTCTTCATCACCGCGGTCGAGATCCCGAAGGCGACGATCGTCGGTCAGTTCCAGCCGGCCGGGGGCGAGAAGGAGGAGTTCGGCCTGCTGTTCGAGAAGGGCAGCGAGCTGGTCCCGTGCGTCAACGAGGCGCTCGCGTCGCTGCGCGACTCCGGCACCCTGGCCGACCTCGAGCAGCAGTGGCTGTCCGACGTGGTCGACGTGCCCGTGCTGCAGTGACCGCGGCCCGCCAGGGCTGGACCCCGAGCGAGCGGCAGCTGGAACGGCAGGCCGTCCGCCGTCGGCTGCGGCTGCGCTCCGCGCTGGTCGCCACGCTGGCCACCGTCGTGGTCGTCGGCCTGCTCGTCGTCGTCGTCACCTCGTCGCCCGGTTGGCCGACGTTCAAGGAGACCTTCCTGTCGTGGGACGACGCGCGTGCGGCGCTGCCCACCATCTGGGAGGGCTTCGGCAAGAACGTGCTGATGTTCCTCGTCGCCGAGCCGCTGATCCTTGTGCTCGGAGCGCTGGTGGCGATCGCCCGCAGCACGCACGCCCCGGCACTGTTCCCGGTCCGCGCGCTGGCGGTCGTCTACACCGACGTGTTCCGCGGCATCCCGACGATCCTGCTGGTGTTCGTGTTCTGCTTCGGCGTCCCCGCGCTGCAGCTGCAGGGCGTCACGAACAGCCTGATGTGGCTCGGAGTCACCGCCCTGGTGCTGTCCTACGGCGCGTACGTCGCCGAGGTGTTCCGCGCCGGCATCGAGTCCGTGCACCCGTCCCAGGTGGCGAGTGCCGACGCGCTCGGGCTGTCCTCCACGCAGAGCATGCGGTACGTCGTGCTGCCGCAGGCCGTGCGCCGCGTCGTACCCCCGCTGCTGAACGACTTCGTCTCGCTGCAGAAGGACACCGCGCTGATCGGCGCGGTCGGTGTGTTCGAGGCGCTGTTCGCCGCGCGCGACTACGCGAACTTCAACTTCAACTACACGCCGTACCTCGTCACCGCGGTGTTCTTCATCGTGCTCACGGTCCCGCTGGCGCGGTTCACCGACTGGCTCGGCCGCCGGTACGCGCGTCGCGAGCGGGCGGGCGCGCGGTGACGGCCACCCCGTCGCACGCGGCGCCGGGTCCCGCGCTGCTGCGGGTCACTGGCCTGCGCAAGGCCTACGGCCCCAAAGTGGTGCTGCACGACGTCGACCTGACCGTCGCGAGACATGATGTGGTCTGCCTGATCGGTGCGTCGGGCAGCGGCAAGTCCACGCTGCTGCGTTGCCTGAACCTCCTCGAGCCGGTCGACGACGGGGAGATCTGGTTCCAGGGCGACGAGGTCACCGACCCGCGCGTCGACGCTCGACGGGTGCGGGCCCGCATGGGGATGGTGTTCCAGTCGTTCAACCTGTTCCCGCACATGACCGTGCTCGACAACGTGACCCTCGCGCCGCGCAAGGTGCACGGCCTCGCCCGCGACGCCGCGGACCAGCGGGCGCGGGACCTGCTGGACCGGTTCGGCCTCGTCGGCAAGGCGGACGAGCACCCCGATCGGCTCTCCGGCGGCCAGCAGCAGCGGGTCGCGATGGTGCGCGCCCTCGCCACCGAGCCGGAGCTCGTGCTGCTCGACGAGGTCACGTCGGCGCTCGACCCCGAGCTGGTCGGCGAGGTGCTCGACATCATCCGCGACATGGCCGAGGCGGGTACGACGCTGGTGCTGGCGACGCACGAGATGGCGTTCGCCCGCGAGGTCGCCAGCACGGTCTGCTTCCTCGACGACGGGGTGATCCTCGAGCAGGGTCCGCCCGAACAGGTGCTGGTGGACCCGACCCAGGAACGGACCCGGCAGTTCCTGCGCAGGGTCTTGTGACTCATACCCCCATGGGGTATAACGTCAGGCATGGGACAGCACCATCACAGCGAGCACGCCGTCACCGACCAGGCGGCCCACGAGCACGGGCATGCGGCCCTCAAGGCGACCTGGGGGGTGGCGGCGAGCGCCACCCTGCACTGCCTCACCGGCTGTGCGATCGGTGAGGTGCTCGGCATGGTGCTCGCCACCTGGTGGGGTTGGTCGACCTGGCCGAGCGTGGCGCTCGCCGTGGTCCTGGCCTTCTTCTTCGGCTACCTGCTCACGATGCAGTCCGTGCTCCGGTCCGGGCTCGCGTTCGCGGCCGCGGTCCGGGTGGCGCTGGCCGCCGACACCGTCTCGATCCTGGTGATGGAGATCGTCGACAATGCGGTGCTCGTCGGAGTACCTGGCGCGATGGAGGCCGGGCTGGTGTCGATCCTGTTCTGGGGATCGCTGGCGTTCTCGCTGGCGGTCGCGTTCGTGGTCACCGTCCCGGTCAACAAGTGGATGATCGGCCGCGGGCTCGGCCACGCCGCGGTGCATCAGTACATGCATCGATAACACCTCGAAGGTGGATGAAACGAGACCCGGATCCGCTTTTGCGTTCTCTTCACGCCGCGTTGGCACTGTGACGCGAAATCGTGAACTGAGGGGGTCCGATTATGGAGGTGTCGCGTCGAGGCGTGCTCCAGCTCGGTGGACTGGGGGCGCTGGCCGTGGGGGGCCTGACGGTGCCGTGGAGCAGTGCGGTGGTGGCGAAGTCGGCCAGTGAGCTCGACGAGAGCCTGCTGCCCCGCCCCTACCGTCGCGGGTTCGTGCCACCGGCGGTGCTCGCGCCGAGCCAGACGGGAGAGGACGAGTTCGGCAGGTTCGCCACGTACGTCATCAACCAGCAGCCGGCCACCGCCCAGGTGCTGCCGTCCGGCCAGCTGATGCACGGGTTCGGCTACAACGGGAGCATCCCGGGTCCGACGATCCACGTCGAGCGAGGAACCCGGGTGGTGGCCAAGGTGCGCAACCTGCTGCCCGAGGTGCATCCGATGTTCGGGCACCGGTTCGTCACCTCGACGCACCTGCACGGCAACCCGTCGCTGCCGGAGTACGACGGCTACGCCAGCGACATCACACCGCCGGGAAGCAGCAAGGTCTACCAGTGGCCCACGGAGCTCACCAGCGCGCGCACACTCTGGTACCACGACCACGCGGTGCACCACACCGCGCAGAACGCGTACACCGGCCTGGCGGGCCAGTTCCACGTGCACGACGCGGCCGAGCGGGCGCTGCTCCCGACGGGGGGACGGTTCGACGTACCGCTGACGGTGACGGACGTGATGTTCGCCGCCGACGGCAGCCTCGCGTACGACGACCGTGCCACCTCCGGACTCTGGGGCGACGTCATCCTCGTCAACGGAGTGCCCTGGCCGGTGCTGCCGGTGCAGCGTCGCGTCTACCGGTTCCGGATGCTGAACGCTTCCATCTCCCGGTCCTACCGGCCCACCCTGTTCCCCGCCGGCTCCGTGCACATGGTGGCCACCGACGCCGGCATGATGCCGCGCTCTCGCGAGGTCGGGTCGTGGCGGCACGGCTCTGCGGAGCGCTACGAGTTCCTGATCGACTTCCGCGACTACGCGGCCGGTCAGCGCGTCGAGCTGCGCAACCTCAGCAACGAGAACAACCGGGACTTCGACAACACCGACAAGATCATGGCCTTCGACGTCACCGACGAGCCGGTGGACCCCTCCGACCCGACCTGGAACTTCATCCCGGACACCCTGGTCACCCACGAGGTCATGACGCTGACCCGTGACATGGCCAAGCGGCGGCGGCACCTCGAGTTCAAGAAGGACGGGCTCGACGACGAGTGGACGATCAACGGCCGCACCTGGGACGACGTGGTGGCCAGTGGCTTCCGCGAGGTGGTGGCCAACCCGGACCTCGGTGACATCGAGGTGTGGACCCTGGAGACCGGTGGCGGCGGGTGGTTCCACCCTGTGCACGCGCACCTGGTGGACCAGCAGATCCTCTCCCGTGACGGGCGTGCCCCGTTCGACTACGAGCTCGGCCCGAAGGACACCATCTACGTCGGCGAGAAGGAGGTCATCGACGTCATCATCAAGTTCGGTCCGCACCGTGGCCGCTACATGATCCACTGCCACAACCTGCCGCACGAGGACCACGACATGATGCTCCAGTACAGCATCGGTCTGGGTCCCGACGAGGTCGACCCGCACGACCCGATCGGCAGCGACCCGGCGAGTCGAGACGACGACGGCGACGTGGGCACCTCGCCGGACCCCTGGCCGCCGCGCGAGCCGCGGCGCCCACCGCGCGACGACGACGACGATGACGACGATGACGATGACGACCGGTCGGACCACGGCTCCGCCGAGGATCGCCCCAGCGCTCCGGCCGCCCCGGTCGCCCCGCCCCGGACCCGGAAGAAAAAGCCCAAGAAGAAGCCCAAGAAGAAGCCAAGGTCCAAGAAGGGCAAGGGCAAGGGTCCGAAGAAGGGCAAGGGCCCGAAGAAGCCGAGGAAGGTCAGGAGCCGCTAACTGAACCCGATTCGTCTGCGGTCCACCGACGTGAATCACCCCAAAGTCCGCAGACGAATCGTTGTCAGGCCTGGACGGCAGCGCCGGACTCGATCAGGCCGTCGACGTCGGGAACCCCCCAGGCGGTGAGCGCAGCACGGGTCTGGCCACCGGGCACGCTCGGGCCCGTTCCCAGCGTCGCCTCGGTGCGGGAGAAGCGCGGGGCCGGCGCCGGCTGGAGCAGCCCGTCGCGGTCGACGTACGTGCCTCGGGCTGCCAGGTGCGGGTGCGCAGCCGCTTCGGTGAGCGGCAGCACCGGAGCGACGCAAGCGTCGGTGCCGTCGAAGACCTCGGTCCACTCCGCCTGCGTGCGCTCCCTGAACCGGGCCGCGAGCCGCTCGCGCAGCTCCGGCCAGCGGTCGACCTCGAGCCGACCGGGGGCGTCCTCGAGCTCCAGCAGCCGGACCAGCTCGGCGAAGAACTGCGGCTCGAGGGCGCCGACCGACATGTGCCGACCGTCGGCGGTCTCGTAGAGGTCGTAGAACGGCGCGCCCCCGTCGAGCAGTCCCGAAGCGCGCGCTTCGTGGGCGGCGCCGCCGGCCAGCAGGCTCGCGAACATCGCCGTCAGGTGCGCGGTCCCGTCGACGATCGCGGCGTCGACGACCTGACCCGCACCGCTGGAACGCGCCTCGAGCAGGGCGGCGAGCACCCCGACGACGAGGTACGTCGAGCCGCCCCCGAAGTCGCCGAGCAGGTTGCTCGGGAACTGCGGCCGGTCGGCCGTCTGGCCCAGGCCGTGCAGGGCGCCGGCCAGCCCGATGTAGTTCAGGTCGTGCCCGGCCGCCTGCGCCAGCGGGCCGTCCTGCCCCCACCCGGTCATCCGCCCGTAGACGAGCCGCGGGTTGCGGGCGAGCGCGACATCGGGACCGATGCCGAGACGCTCGGCCGCCCCCGGGCGCATCCCCTCCAGCAGCACGTCGGCCCGCGCCGCGAGCGTGAGCACGGTCTCGACCGCGCGCGGGTGCTTGAGGTCGAGCGCGACGCTGGGGCGTCCGCGGGTCAGGAGGTCGGTCTCGCGGGGCCCCGCGCTGAGCGCGCCGCCGGGTCGCTCCACGCGGACCACGTCAGCGCCCAGGTCCGCGAGCAGGGTGGCCGCGTGCGGCCCCGGCCCGATCCCGGCGATCTCGACGACGCGGACACCGCGCAGCGGCCCGGTGCCGCGCCCGAGACCGGCGCCGTCCGGGCTCACCGGACCCGGCGCGCGACGGTTTCGCGCTTTGCCTCGTCGACGGCCGACTCGTAGGCCGTCACGAGCGCGGCAACGGTGACGGGCTTGAACTTCTCCACGACCTCGCGGATCTGCTCGGGCGTCGCGCCGCCTTCGACGTAGGCCGGCCACACCTTGGTGCGGAACAGCTCGGTCAGCTCGTCGGCGATCGCCCGGCCGTGCGCCTGGAAGATGTCCTGCGCGGCCAGGGCCGCGTCGAACGGCATCCCGAGGTCGAGCAGGCTCACGCCGACGGACAGGTGCGCCAACGCGACCTGGTACTTCCCCTGTTTGGTGGGGAACACGATGCCGAGCGCGTTGAGGGTGTCGAGGTCGTCGTCGGTGAGGTCCCGCCCGGCGCGTCGGCCCAGCTCCTTGCGGGACAGGGTCTCGGGCAGCTCGGCCATCCACGGCGCGAGCAGGCTGCGGTGCAGGGCGATCGTCTCGGGCGTCGCGTCGGCGGGGATGCGGGCGACGTACTTCTCGATCGCGGCCAGCGTGAACCCGTGCGCCTGCAGCTCTCGCACCAGCTCGAGCCGGGCCAGGTGGTCGGCGTTGTAGTAGCCCGACCGGCCCCGCCGGATCGGCGCCGGCACCAGGCCACGGCTCGTGTAGAACCGGATGTTGCGCACGCTCAGACCGCTGCGACGCGTGAGCTCGTCGAGCGTCAGCAGCCCGGCCGGGTCGTCGCCGGGGCCGCTGGTGGGGTCGGGAGCCGACAAGGAAGGTGCTCCTTCGCGGGGAGATGCCGATCACATCGGTTGACGACGCTAACAGTAGGAGTGTCACAATCGAAGTGCACTCCCACCCCCCGACCAGATGAGGATGGGCGACATGGCGCATGAGCCCCAGGCCTTCGTGTACGACGCGATCCGAACCCCGCGCGGCAAGGGCAAGAAGAACGGATCCCTGCACGAGGTGAAGCCCGTCGACCTCGTGGTCGGGCTGCTCGACGAGGTGCGGACCCGCAACCCCGGTCTCGACCCGGCGCGCGTCGACGACGTCGTGCTCGGCGTGGTCTCCCCGCTCGGCGACCAGGGCGGCGACATCGCCAAGACCGCGGCGCTCGCCGCCGGCTACCCGGAGACGGTCGCGGGCGTGCAGCTCAACCGGTTCTGCGCCTCCGGCCTCGAGGCGGTCAACCAGGCGGCGGCCCGGGTCCGGTCCGGCTTCGAGGACCTGATCCTCGCCGGCGGTGTCGAGTCGATGTCGCGGGTGCCGATGGGCTCCGACGGCGGGGCCTGGGCGATGGACCCGGCGACCGCGCTCACCACGTCGTTCGTGCCCCAGGGCATCGGCGCCGACCTGATCGCCACCCTGGAGGGCTGGACCCGCGAGGACGTCGACGCCTACGCCGCCGAGTCGCAGGCGCGTGCCGCCAAGGCCCAGGCCAACGGCTACTTCGACGGCTCGGTGATCCCGGTGCGCGACCGCAACGGGCTGACCGTGCTCGACAAGGACGAGTTCATCCGGCCGGGCACGACCGTCGAGACCCTCGCCGGGCTGCCGCCGTCGTTCGCGGCGATCGGCGACCAGGGCGGCTTCGACTCGGTTGCGCTGGAGAAGTACCACTGGGTCGAGCGGATCGACCACGTCCACCACGCCGGCAACTCCTCCGGCATCGTCGACGGTGCGTCGCTGGTGGCCATCGGCACCGAGCAGGTGGGCTCCGACCTCGGCCTGACCCCGCGCGCCCGGATCCTCGCCGCGGCGGTGTCCGGCGCCGACCCGACGATCATGCTCACCGGGCCGGCGCCCGCGTCGCGCAAGGCGCTCGCCAAGGCCGGCCTCACGGTCGACGACATCGACCTGTGGGAGATGAACGAGGCGTTCGCCGCGGTGGCGATGCGGTTCATGAAGGACATGGGGATCTCCCACGAGGTCGTCAACGTCAACGGCGGCGCCATCGCGATGGGCCACCCGTTAGGTGCGACCGGCGCGATGATCCTCGGCACGCTCGTCGACGAGCTCGAGCGCCGAGACCTCCGCTACGGCCTGGCCACGCTCTGCGTCGGCGGCGGCATGGGCATCGCCACCGTCGTCGAGCGGATCTGACCCGACACCGGTTGGTCGAGCTCGTCGAGACCACCTCACACCCTCCACGCACGCACTCCGACTACGGGAGCACCATGACTGACATCCAGACCGAGTTCTCGACGGGCTCGACCACCGCCGGCACCGCGGTGCGCTACGACAAGGACGCCGACGGCATCGTCGTGCTCACCATCGACGACCCCACGTCGAGCGCGAACATGATGAACCGGCGCTACAAGGAGTCGATGGGCGCGGCACTCGACCGGCTCGCCGCCGAGATCGCCGCGGGCGACGAGATCGCGGGCGTGGTGGTCACCAGCGGGAAGAAGACGTTCTTCGCCGGCGGCGACCTGAAGACGATGGTTCAGGCCGGTCCCGACGACGCCGCGACCATCTTCGCGGAGGTCGAGGAGATCAAGGCCCAGCTGCGCCGGCTCGAGACGATCGGCCGGCCGGTGGTCGCCGCGATCAACGGCACCGCGCTCGGCGGCGGCCTGGAGATCGCGCTCGCCTGCCACCACCGGATCGTGGTCGACGCCCCCGGCGTACAGCTCGGCCTGCCGGAGGTGACCCTCGGACTGCTGCCCGGCGGGGGCGGGGTCACCCGCACCGTGCGGATGCTCGGCCTGTCCAGCGCGCTGATGGACGTGCTGCTGCTCGGCCCGCGCCTGAAGCCGGTCGCGGCCAAGGAGAAGGGTCTCGTCGACGCCCTCGTGCAGGAGCCCGAGGAGCTGCTGCCCGCGGCCAAGGGCTGGATCAACGCGCACCGCGACGACCAGGAGGCGGCCACCCAGCCGTGGGACCGGCCCGGCTACAAGATGCCCGGCGGTACGCCGTCGTCGCCGAAGCTCGCGGCGTTCCTCCCCGCGTTCCCGGCCAACCTGCGCAAGCAGCTCAAGGGTGCCGACTACCCCGCGCCGCGGGCGATCCTGTCCGCCGCCGTCGAGGGTGCCCAGGTCGACTTCGAGACCGCCAGCCGCATCGAGTCCCGCTACCTGACCGGTCTGGTCACAGGGCAGAACTCCAAGGACATGATCCAAGCCTTCTTCTTCGACCTGCAGGCGATCAACGCCGGGTCGCTGCGTCCGCAGGGCTTCGAGAGGTTCGAGCCCACCAAGGTCGGCGTGCTCGGAGCCGGGATGATGGGCGCCGGCATCGCGTACTCGTGCGCCCGCAGCGGCATCGAGGTCGTCCTCAAGGACGTCTCGGTGGAGAACGCCGAGAAGGGCAAGGCCTACTCGCAGAAGCTGCTCGACAAGCAGGTGCAGCGCGGCAGGCTCAGCGAGGAGAAGGCGGCGGAGGTGCTCGGCCGGATCACCCCGACCGGAGACCCCGCCGACCTCGCCGGCTGCGACCTCGTCATCGAGGCGGTCTTCGAGGACCCGAAGCTCAAGGCGCAGGTGTACGCCGAGGTGCAGGACGTCGTGAACGCCGACGCGCTGCTGTGCTCCAACACCAGCACGCTGCCGATCACCGAGCTCGCGGGCGCCGTCAACCGGCCGGCGGACTTCATCGGCCTGCACTTCTTCTCCCCGGTCGACAAGATGCCGCTCGTCGAGATCATCCGCGGCGAGCAGACGTCGGACGAGACGGTGGCCCGCGCGGTCGACGTGGTGCAGAAGATCAAGAAGACGCCGATCGTGGTCAACGACAGTCGCGGCTTCTACACCTCGCGGGTGATCGGTACTTTCGTCAACGAGGGCCTGGCGATGCTCGCCGAGGGCTTCCACCCGATCAGCGTGGAGCGCGCCGCGACCCAGGCGGGTTACCCGGTCGGCACCCTGCAGCTCTCCGACGAGCTGAACATGGAGCTGATGGCCAAGATCCGGAAGGCCACCGTCGACGCGCTGGAGGCGGCCGGCCAGGAGGTGCCGGCGCACGCCGCGGACCGGGTCGTCACGACGATGATCGAGGCGGGCCGTCCCGGCCGCCTGCGCGGGGCGGGCTTCTACGACTACGACGAGTCCGGCAAGCGGCTAGGGCTCTGGAAGGGCCTCGCCGACACGTTCCCGATCAGCGACCGCGCGCCTCAGTTCGACGACCTGGTCGATCTGAAGGACCGGATGCTGTTCATCGAGGCGATCGAGACGGCGCGCTGCTTCGAGGAGGGCGTCATCGAGTCCGCGGCCGCCGCGAACATCGGCTCGATCATGGGCATCGGCTACCCCGCCAACACCGGTGGCGCCGTGCAGTTCATGCAGGGCTACGAGGGCGGGCTCGCCGGCTTCGTCGCCCGGGCCCGGGAGCTCGCCGCGACCTACGGCGACCGCTTCGCGCCCCCGGCGTACCTCGTCGACCTCGCCGAGAACGGCGGCCACTTCCCCGCCTGACAACGATTCGTCTGCGGTCTTTGGGGTGAATCACGGAGGCCGAGGACAGACGAATCCGTCGTTTCCGGGCACCCCAGCGCGCCTGCGGGGGAGAATGGGCCGGTGAACGCACCGCTCGTCCAGGTCAACGCCCTGTGGGTCCGGTTCGGTCCGGTCGACGCCGTGCGCGGGATCGACCTGTCCGTCCCGGCCGGCACCGCGACCGCACTGCTCGGCCGCAACGGCGCAGGCAAGTCGACGACGATGCGCGTGCTGGCCGGCGTCATCCCGCCCACCGGCGGCGTGGTCACGGTGGACGGCAAGGACATCCGCGACGACACCCTGGGTGTGAAGCGGGTCATCGGCTACTGCCCCGACGTCGGCGGCCTGGTCCCGCGGGCCACCCCGTGGGAGCATCTCCAGCTCGCCGCCCGGCTGCGCCGCCTCGACCACGGCTGGGAGGAGCGCGCCCGGGAGATGCTGGAGCGCTTCGACCTGGGCGCCGCCACGCACCGGGTGACGTCGGGCTTCAGCCACGGCATGGGCCGTCGGATGTCGGTCATCCTGGCGGCGTTCCACCGGCCGCGGGTGCTGCTCCTCGACGAGCCGTTCGACGGCGTCGACCCGCTCGGCGTCGAGGCCACCATGGAGGTCATCGCCGACGCGCGCGCCGAGGGCAGCGCGGTCCTGGTGTCCACCCACCTGCGGGAGCTCGCGGTCGAGGCCTGCCAGGACGCCATCGTGCTGCGCGGCGGACAGGCAGTGGCGGCCCTGCCCGCCCACGAGATGGCCGGGGAGGCGGGTGCCGGTGCCTACCGCGCTCTCCTCGACTGACACGACACCCGGCCCCGCGCGCCCCGGCATCGGTGACGTCCTGCGCGGCTGGCGTGCCGAGACCCGCCGCGCGGTCGGCGACGTCGGTCCGCTGCTGCGGTTCCGCTCGTCCGGCGTGCGCGGACGCTCCCGCACCACGCTGATCCTCGCGCTGGCGTTCCTGCTC
Organism: Nocardioides sp.; assembly: GCF_035697785.1. Lineage (GTDB taxonomy): Bacteria > Actinomycetota > Actinomycetes > Propionibacteriales > Nocardioidaceae > Nocardioides_B. Next base: position 29,320 of record NZ_DASSCL010000106.1, on the reverse strand, counting down.
GCGTTCACGGTGATCGCCTGCTGGCTGCCGGCGTACCTGCCCGAGGGCGACGAGCGGCGCTCCGACGTGCTCCTGCTGCTGCCCTCGGCGTACATCGGGGTGCTGGTGATCTCGATGATCTCGGCCGCGGCCTCCGGCGGCGGGCGCGAGCTGCTGCCGCGCGACCAGGGCGTGGCCTACCCGGTGAGTCCGACCACCGACCACCTCGGCGCCCTGCTGATGGCGCCGCTCAACATCGCCTGGATCGTGCAGTCCTGGACGCTGCTGGGGGCGAGCGCCTACGTCGTCGGCCCGCGCTGGACGCTGCCGCTGGCGCTGCTGCCGGTGTTCCTCTGGCTGTTCGCGGCGACGGCGATCGCGCAGGCGCTGGCCTGGTTCGTCGAGTGGGTACGCCGCGGCGCCTTCGGCGTGCTGACCGTGCGGCTGCTGACGATCTTCATGGGTCTCGTGCTGGCGATCCTCATCGTCACCGACGAGCTGGTGCCGCTGCTCGACGAGAGCCCCACCCTCACCGTCGCGCTCGGCCTGCTCTACGGGTCCGAGGCGCAGATGCTGCCGTGGCTCCGGGTGGTCCTGGGCATCGCCGCGGTGGGACTCGTGGCCGTCGTCGGGGGCGCGCTGACCGCGGGTGCCGTCGTACGCCGGCCGCCCCGAGACGAGCTGCGTGAGGAGACCTCGTCACGCCCCCCGCGCGCCAACCCCGCCTCCGACCTGGTCGCGCTGCTGCGCACCGACCGCGCCGCGATCTGGCGCTCGGTGCCGTTGCGTCGCGGCCTCGCCGTGCTCGCGCTGCTGCCCGGCCTGGTCGCGCTGGCCGGCGGCCTCGACTGGGTGATGCTCAGCATCCTGCCCGGGCTGGTGGCCTCGGGCGGCGCGCTGCTGTTCGGGGTGAACTCCTGGTGCCTCGACGGGCGGGGTGCGCTCTGGCGCGACAGCCTTCCCGTGAACCCGCGCCTGGCCTTCACCTCCCGCGTGATGGTGCTGACGGAGGTGCTGCTCGTGGTCACCGCGCTGACCCTCCTGATGGGGGCGCTGCGGGCCGGTCCGCCCACGACCTCGCGTGTGGTCGCGGTCGTCACCTGCGCCGTCGTCGTCACGGTCCAGGTGGTCGCCACCTCGCTGCGGTGGTCGGTGCGCTCGCCGTACGCCGTCGACATGCGCAGCGCCCGGGCGACGCCGGCGCCCCCGGTCGTGATGGTCGGCTACTCGGCACGGCTCGCCCTGTCGACGACCCTGACCGGGATGGTCTTCGGCGGTGCGACGTTCGCCCCGTGGCAGTGGTCGGTGATGGTCGCGATCCCGTTCCTGCTGTTCTCGTCGTACAAGCTGGTCGGCACCGCCGGCGCCTGGGCGCTGCCGGCGGTCCGCTCGCGGGTCGTCGCCGTCGTCGCGAGCTGAGCGTCCCGGACCGCGTCACTGCGTCGGCGCGGCGCACTCCATCAGCGGGCGGACGACCTCCTCGTTGGCCTGGTCCTGCTTGCCGCTGAACATCAGCGTGAACATCGTCCTCAGCTTCTCCTCGGTGAGCACCTCTTCCAGGCACTCCCGGGTCTTCTCGTCGACCTGCTGACCGGCGGCCAACGCCTCCGACATCAGCTCGGTCACGTCGGCGCAGTCGAAGAGCACTCCGGTCGCCGCCTCGGCGTCGGCGGTCTCCATCGTCACGCTGGTCATCGGCTCGGCCTTCAGGTCCTCGGTGATGAAGCCATATTCCTGGAGCTGTTCCACGCCGATCTCCTCGACGAACCCGTCGCCGATGCAGTCGGCCTCCGAGCGCTCCATGGCGAACACATCGGCCGTCCCACCCTCCTGCTCGCTCATGATCGAGTCGGAGATCGCCTTCGCGGCGGTCTCGTCGTCCTCCGAGCCGCCGCCGCAGCCGGTCAGCGTGAGGGTCAGGGCCGCGATCGCGGTGACAGCGAGAGTCCTTCTCATGACCGAAGCGTAGAGCCTGTCCGGGAACCCTCTAGGGTCGACCGCATGGACTTCAGCCCCTCGCCCCGGGCCGCCGATCTCGCCGCGCGCGTCCGTACCTTCGTCGACACCGAGGTCGAGCCGATCGAGGCCGGCTACCAGGCGGAGATCACCCGGCTGCGCGAGTCCGGGGGCGACCCGTGGACCCCGCTGCCGATCGTCGAGGAGCTCAAGGCCAAGGCGCGCGCCCAGGGCCTGTGGAACCTCTTCCTCCCCGCCGGGCACGAGGGCGAGTACGCCGAGCGGTTCGGCACCGACGGGGGCCGCGGGCTGACCAACCTCGACTACGCGCCGGTCGCGGAGCAGACCGGCCGCTCGTTCCTCGCGCCGCTGGTGCTCAACTGCAACGCGCCCGACACCGGCAACATGGAGGTGCTGCTCAAGTACGGCACCGACGAGCAGAGGCGGCAGTGGCTCGAGCCGCTGCTCGACGGGCGGATCCGCTCCGCGTTCACGATGACCGAGCCCGACGTCGCCTCCTCCGACGCCACCAACATGGCGGCGACCGCGGTCGTCGACGGCGACCAGGTCGTCATCAACGGACGGAAGTGGTGGTCAACCGGGGCCGGCAACCCGGAGTGCAAGATCTTCGTGTTCATGGGGCTCTCCGACCCCGCCCACGACTCAGGGGACCGGCACGCCCGGCACACGATGGTGCTCGTGCCGCGCGACGCCCCTGGGGTCACCGTCGTACGCAAGCTGACCGCGATGGCGATGTACGACGAGCCGCTCGGGCACGCCGAGGTGCAGTTCGACGACGTCCGGGTGCCGCTCGCCAACCTCCTGCTCGGCCCCGGCCGCGCCTTCGAGATCGCGCAAGGACGGCTCGGTCCGGGACGCGTGCACCACTGCATGCGCCTGGTGGGGCTGGCCGAGAAGGCGCTCGAGCTTGCCTGTCGGCGAGCGACCACGCGCGTCGCCTTCGGCCGCCCGCTCGCGAAGCTCGGCGGCAACGCGGAGCGGATCGCGGACGCCCGGATCGCGATCGACCAGGCCCGGCTGCTGGTGCTGCACGCGGCCTGGAAGCTCGACACCGCCGGCCCGCAGGGTGCGCTGGCCGAGGTGAGCCAGATCAAGGTGGCCGTGCCCAACATGGCGCAACGGGTCATCGACATGGCGATCCAGCTGCACGGCGGCGGCGGCATGTCCGACGACTTCCCGCTGGCGGCGGCCTGGACCAGCGCCCGTTCACTGCGGCTGGCCGACGGCCCCGACGAGGTGCACCGCGGCGTGATCGCCAAGCTCGAGCTCAAGAAGTACTCATGAGCCACCCCACCCCGCCACTCGCTTCGCTCGTGCCCGCGGCGGGGACCCCGGTGACCCGTCGGGTCCTGGTCACCGGCGCGGCCTCCGGTCTCGGCGCCGCGCTCACGGCTGCGCTCCGGGCCCGCGGCGACGAGGTGCTCGCCACCGACCGCACCGCGCCCGCCGGCGGCCTCGCGCTCGACGTCACCGACGACGACGCCTGGGCCGAGGCGGTCGCCTGGGTCGAGCAGCAGTGGGGCGGCCTCGACGTGCTGGTCAACAACGCCGGCATCGCCGGCGGCGGCCGCGTCGACGTCTGCACGATCGAGGAGTGGCAGCGCCTCCTCGACGTGAACCTCCTCGGCGTGGTCCGCGGCAGCCGCGCCTTCGCGCCGCTGCTCAAGCGCCAGGGCGGCGGCCGCATCGTCAACATCGCTTCGCTGGCCGGGCTCGTGCACCCGCCCGGCATGGGCTCCTACAACGCCGTGAAGGCGGCGGTCGTCGCGTTCTCCGAGACGCTGTCGCACGAGCTGGCGCCGTACGGCGTCGGCTGCACGGTGGTCTGCCCGTCGTACTTCCGCACCAACCTGATGCAGTCCCTGAGCGGTGCCGACACCGACGTCGCGGCGAAGGTGAGCGCGCTGGTCGAACAGTCGCCGCTCACCGCCGACCAGATCGCCGAGGCGGTGCTGGCCGGCATCGACGAGGGAGCCGACCTGGTCGTGCCGGACGAACCCGCGCGGGCGGCGTACCACCTGAAGCGCACCGAACGGGCGGCCTACGACGCGGAGATGCGCAGGACGGCCGCGCGTCTCAAGGACAGGAGCGACGGGTGAACGAGCACAACCCGGCTGGCGCCGTCCGCGAGGAGGACGCGTTCGACGTCGCCGCGGTGGCGGCCTGGCTGCGCGAGCACGCCGGCGACCCGACCGGGCTGGACGGCACGCCCGAGGTCCGGCAGTTCCCCGGCGGCGCCTCCAACCTGACCTTCCAGCTCAGCTATCCCGGACGCGAGCTGATCCTGCGCCGGCCTCCCGGGGGCACGAAGGCGCCGGGGGCCCACGACATGGGCCGCGAGTTCACCATCCAGTCGCGCCTCGCGCCGGTGTTCGACTACGTGCCTGCGATGGTCGCTTTCTGCCAGGACGAGTCCTTGATCGGATCGGACTTCTACGTGATGGAGATGCTGCCCGGCACGATCCTGCGCGCCGACCTGCCCGACGACATGTCCCTCACCGAGCACGACGCGCGCGCCCTGTGCGGCCGCTTCCTCGACGTGCTCGTCGAGCTGCACTCCGTCGACGTCGACGCCGCCGGTCTGTCCGACATCGGGAAGGGCACGGGCTACGTCGCTCGCCAGGTCGGCGGCTGGTCCGGGCGCTACCGCAGGGCCCGCACCGACAACGTCGGCGACCTCGAGACCGTGATGGCCTGGCTCGACGCGCACCAGCCCGACGACGTCGCGAACTGTGTGATCCACAACGACTTCCGGCTCGACAACGTGGTGCTCGACTGGCAGCACCCGGGGGACCCGCTCCGGATCCGCGGCGTGCTCGACTGGGAGATGGCCACGCTCGGCGACCCGCTGATGGACCTCGGCGGCGCGCTGGCGTACTGGATCCAGGCCGACGACGACGCCGTGTTCCGGCGGCTGAGGCGGCAGCCGTCCGACCTGCCCGGGATGCTGACCCGCGAGGAGATGGTGCGGGCGTACGCCGAGCGAAGCGGACGGAGCGTCAGCCCCGAGCAGTGGCGGTTCTACGAGGTGTTCGGACTGTTCCGGCTGGCCGTGATCGCCCAGCAGATCTACTACCGGTTCCACCTCGGGCAGACCAGCAACCCGGCCTACGCGGAGTTCCTGCCGATGGTCCGCTATCTCGACGAGCGCTGCACCCGGCTGGTCATGGAAGCGTCGTGACGGCTCCATGAGCGTGCTTCTGCTGGTCCGGCACGGCCAGGCCTCGTGGGGTGCCGAGGACTACGACAAGCTCTCCGAGCTCGGGGAGCAACAGGCGACCGTGCTGGGCCGGGCACTACGGGCCCGCGGGGGCCGACCCGACGTGCTCGTGCACGGCCGGATGACGCGGCAACGCGAGACCGCCCGCCTGCTCGGTGACGCAGCCGGGTGGCCCGGGTGGCAGGAGGACGAGGCCTGGGACGAGATGAACCACGAGGAGGTGCTGCAGCGCCAGCATCACACGTTCGCCGGCGACAGCCCGACGCGCGAAGAGTTCCAGGCCTGGTTCGAGGCCGCGACCGACCGGTGGACTGCCGGCCGGCACGACCACGAGTACACCGAGTCCTTCTCCGCCTTCGGCGACAGGGTGCTCGGCGCGCTCGACGACCTGGCGAGCCGGCTCGACCCGAGTGCCACAGCGGTGGTGGTCACGTCCGGTGGACCGATCGCCCGGATCACCGCCGAGCTGCTCGGTGGCGGCGCGGACCTGCACCGGCGGATCGCCCCCGTTGTCGTGAACGCCTCCGTCACGAAGGTCGTGGTCGGACAGCGTGGCACCACGCTCGTCTCCTTCAACGACCACAGCCACCTCGAGCTGCCGTCCGGGCAGCTCACGACCTACAGGTAGGACCTCGACCCCATGGCCAAGACGATCCTGATCACCGGTGCCAGCTCGGGCCTGGGCGCGGAGATGGCGCGCCAGTTCGCCGCGCGCGGGCACGACCTCGCGCTGTGCGCCCGTCGTACCGACCGGCTCGAGTCGCTGCGGACTGAGATCATCACGGCTCACCCCGACGTCCGGGTCGAGGTGCGGGCGCTCGACGTCAACGACCACGACGCCGTGTTCGCCGTCTTCCGTGCGTTCCACGCCGACTTCGGGCGCCTCGACCGGGTGGTGGTCAACGCCGGGCTGGGCAGGGGCGCGCCGCTCGGCACCGGCGGTTTCGAGACCAACCGGGACACGGCGCTGACCAACTTCGTCGGCGCGCTGGCCCAGACGGAGGCGGCGGTCGAGGTCTTCCGCGACCAGGGCTCCGGGCACCTGGTGATGATCTCGTCGGTCTCCGCGGTGCGCGGGATGCCGAAGGGGGTCACGACGTACGCCGCGACCAAGGCGGGGGTCGCGCACCTCGCCGAGGGGGTCCGGGCCGACCTCTACGGCACGCCGATCAAGGTCTCGGTGATCTACCCCGGCTACATCCGCTCGGAGATGAACGAGTCGGGCAGGAACATCCCCTTCATCGTCGCGACCGAGAAGGGGGTGGCGGCGATCGTGGAGGCGGTCGAGAAGGAGAAGACGCGGGCCTACGTGCCGCCGTGGCCGTGGGTGCCGGTCGGGTTCGCGCTGCGCCATCTGCCGCTTCCGCTGGCCCGCAGGCTGATGGGATAGTCACCTTCATGAGCGGACGCGTGGTGCACTTCGAGATCCCCTTCGACGACGGCAAACGGGCCCGGGCCTTCTACAGCGAGGCCTTCGGTTGGGACGTCTCCGAGATGCCGGAGATGGACTACACGATGGTCTCGACCGGTCCGACGGCGGATGCGGGGCCGACCGAGCCCGGCTTCGTCAACGGTGGCATGGCTCAGCGCGGAGACTCGTTCGTCGCCCCGACCGTGGTGGTCGACGTCGAGGACATCGACGAGGCGCTGAAGAAGATCGAGAGCCTCGGCGGGGCCACGCTGCTGACCAAGACCCCCGTCGGCGACATGGGCTTCTCGGCATACTTCCGCGACCCCGAGGGCAACGCCGTCGGTCTCTGGCAGAACGCCTGACCGAGCGCCTCGGGACCGCCCCCGGTCAGTCGCGGGAGCGCCAGTTGGCGGCGCCGACGACGATCATCCGCAGCTGCAGCTCCGCCGTGCGGACGATCTCGCGCTCTGCCTCCGGGCGCCCGACGGGTGCGTCCAGCACCGACTCCGCGGTGGAGACCATCACGGTGACGATCAGGTCGGCCATCACCCGCAGGTCCTCGGAGGACCATGACGCCGAGCGGGGCAGGCGGGCCAGGTCGGTCGCCAGCTCGCGCTCGAACAGCTCGAGCCCGTGCCGGATGGCTACCCGCACCTCGGGTGGCCCGCTCACCCGCTCGCGGGCGATGAACCGGAAGTGCGCCTGCTGCCGGTGCGCGTGCTCGACGAGGATCGCCACCGAGCCGCGGATCACGTCGGAGAGGTCCGGACTACCGCGTCGTACGTCGCGGAGCATCTGACGCAACGACGCGAACGACTCGTCGACCAGGGTGAGCCCCACCTCGTCGAGCGAGGAGAAGTGCCGGTAGAAGCCGGTCGGGACGATCCCCGCCTCCCGGGCGACCCGGCGCAACGACACCGTGGACAGGCTGCCCTCACCCGCCGCGGCCAGGGTGGCGTCGAGGATCGCGCGCCGGGTGCGGTCCTTGCGGGCGCTGCGCGTCTCTCCCGGCGCCTGTCGCACCTGCTGCCCTCGCACCTGCTGCTCGGCCACGTCGCCAGCCTAGCTCCGGTGCACACCCGTTCTGCTCATCCGTCGAGTCTCAGGTCAGGGTCGCCTCGACACGCACCGTCGGGGTCGGCCGACTCCCTGTACCTGAGTGGAAACGGGGGCCAGGGGGTGGTGTGGGACACGTTGACATACCGACGGTACGGATGTCACCGTTTGAGTGCACGGTTGTTCACTGAAAGGAATGACCTGGATGAGCATCACCCAGACCCTTCTCCGGTCGCCGGTGCTGGCCGCGCTCACGTCGCCGCACGGGGTGGACCGCTACCTCGAGCAGGTGAACCCGATGTGGGCCGCCCACGACGTGCGCGCCCGGATCGTCGACGTGCACCGCGAGGTCGACGTGCCCGGCCACCCGCCCGTGGTCACGCTCACGCTCCAGCCGACCCGGACCTGGCGCGGGCACACCGCCGGCCAGCACGTGCGGCTCGGCGTCGAGGTGCCCGGCGGCCGTCGCTGCACTCGCGTGTTCACCTTCTCCAGCCCGGACTCCGGCCCGGGCGACCGCTTCACGATCACCATGCGGGCCAACCCCGACGGTGTCGTCACCCGCTTCCTGGCCGCCGCGCCGCCGGGGCAGGTCGTGCACCTGTCGCAGGCCGAGGGCGACTTCGTCCTGCCGTATCGCGTGCCCGACCACCTGCTGATGATCTCCGGCGGCTCCGGGATCACCCCGGTCATGTCGATGCTGCGCAGCCTGCAGCGGCGCACGCACCGGGGCCGGGTCACGTTCCTGCACTACGCGCGCGGCCCGGAGCAGCAGATCTTCGCCCAGGAGCTCGAGACAGTCCGGCGCTCGGGGTACGGCGTGGACGTGCACGTGCTGCACACCCGCGCCGGCGACCCTTACCTCAGCCCGGCGTACCTGGAGCGGCTCGTCCCGGGCTACCGCGACGTGCTCACCTACGCCTGTGGCCCGGCTCGGCTCATGGAGGCCGTCCGGGCGGCGTACGACGGCTCCGACCGGCTCCGCCTCGAGTACTTCAAGACGCCGACTGTCGCGACCGGTGACGCGGAGGGCGACGTGTCGTTCTCGCGCAGCGGGACCGTCGCCGCGAACACCGGCGCGACCCTGCTCGAGCAGGCCGAGGCGGCCGGGCTGACGCCGGACTACGGCTGCCGGATGGGCATCTGCTTCACCTGCACCGCCCGCAAGACCGAGGGCACGGTGCGCAACGTCGTGACCGGCGCCGAGTCAGCACTGCCCGACGAGGACATCCAGGTCTGCGTCAACCAGCCCGTCGGCAGCTGCGCCGTCGAGCTCTGACCTTCCCGCACTCCGACAGGAGGACCCACCATGCCCACCACACGGACCACCACACGGACCACCACACCGTCCACGCACGTCACCCTGACCCCCGGGCAGGTCGAGGAGTTCGGCGCCGAGCTGGACGCCCTGCGCACCCGCCTCGTCGAGAGCCTCGGCGAGGAGGACGCGGCGTACATCCGCAAGGTCGTCAAAGCCCAGCGCGCCTTCGAGGTCGCCGGCCGGGCGCTGTTCTACCTGCCGCCGGCCTGGCCGCTCGCCGTCGCCGCGCTGAGCATCAGCAAGATCCTCGACAACATGGAGATCGGCCACAACGTCATGCACGGCCAGTACGACTGGATGGGTGACCCGGCGCTGAACTCCAGGATGTATGAGTGGGACACGATGTGCCCGAGCGAGCAGTGGAAGTACTCGCACAACTACATCCACCACACCTACACGAACATCCTCGGCAAGGACCGCGACATCGGCTACGGCGTGCTGCGGATGGACGAGGACCAGGAGTGGCGCTCGTACTACCTCGGCAACCCGCTCTACGCCACGCTGCTGATGCTGTTCTTCGAGTGGGGTGTGCTGCTGCACGACCTGGAAATCGAGGAGATCGCGGCCGGCCGGCGCACCTGGGCGGACACCCGGCACCTGCATCGCGGGATGATCCGCAAGGTCCGCAACCAGACGCTGAAGGACTACGTGCTCTTCCCCGCGCTGACCGGGCCGTTCTTCCTGACGACGCTGGTCGGCAACGCGACGGCCAACCTGGTCCGCAACGTGTGGGCGTTCGGGATCATCTTCTGCGGCCACTTCCCGGCCGGGGTGGCGACCTTCACCGAGGAGGAGACCGAGGACGAGACCCGTGGGCGCTGGTACGTCCGGCAGCTGCTCGGCTCCGCCAACATCACCGGCGGCAGGCTGTTCCACGTGCTCACCGGCAACCTGTCGCACCAGATCGAGCACCACCTGTTCCCCGACGTCCCCGCGCGGCGCTACCCGATGATCGCGCCCGAGGTGAAGGCGATCTGCGAGAAGTACGGCCTCGCCTACAACACCGGCCCGCTCTCCCGTCAGCTCGGCAGCGTGGCGCGGAAGATCTGTCGCCTGGCGCTGCCGGGGCGTCGTCGTACGCCGGACACCGTCGCACGCCTCGGCGCTGCTGCCTGACCCGCGACCCGGATCCCCATGGAAAGCGGAGTTGTGGCTACTTGACGTGGTGCCGGCGGGCCGCGGTGTCCCCATAACTCCGCTTTGCATGCGGGGGGCGGGCCGGTCAGCCGAACCGGAGCCGTACGTCGGACAGCCGGAACGAGACGACCGGCCGGCGCCCGTGCAGGTACCCCAGCGGCCCGTCGGCGGCGAAGTCCCAGGAGCCCAGCGCGGGCAGCGTCCTCGCGCTGCCACGGATCGGCGTGACGACCTCGTCGCCCGACTCGCGGAGCTGGGACGTGGTGGCACCGAACGGCGTGCGCAGCAAGGCGGCCCCCGGCGCGGCGGCGAACTGGCCGGACGCCACCTCGGCGTCGTCGACGCGCGCCGCGAACGACGTGTGCGACGTCGGCCCGACCCGGGTCTCCTCCAGGTCGAGGTCGGCGAGGTCCTTGGGGATCGCCCACAGCACCCGGCCGCCGTCGCGCGACGTCGCGGAGTCCACCCAGATGTCGGTGATCCGCATCCTCCGGCGCCGCGCGTCGAGCAGCCGCGCGACCACGAGCTCCCGGTAGGTCAGCGGCCCCGGCTCCTCGTACGAGACGAACGCCGCGCCGTACACACCCGGCGGTCGGTCGGGACGACCGGTCTCGCCGACGCGGAACACCGAGAGCCACATCTGTGCGGACAGCTGCCAGGGCGGGGAGGGGAACGGCACGCACGAAGGATACGGCCGGACCTGTCGCACTAGAACCAGTTCTGGCACCCTTGGGACTCGTCCGTCCACGCACCCAGGGGAGCACGCATGTCCGAGCCGGTCTGCATCATCGGAGCCGGCTCGTCGGGCATCACCGCCGCCCAGGTCCTCACCGCCCGCGGCGTCGACGTCGACGTCTACGAGATGGGCAGCGGCGTCGGCGGCAACTGGCGCTACGGCAACGACAACGGCCTGTCCTCGGCGTACCGCTCGCTGCACATCAACACCTCACGGCAGCTCATGGAGTACGCCGCCTACCCGATGCCCGCGGACCTTCCGGACTACCCGAGCCACTGGCAGATCGCAAGGTACTTCGACGACTTCGTGGACCACTTCGGCCTGCGCGACCGGATCCGGTTCCGCACCGAGGTCGTGAAGGTGGAGCCGGTCGCCGAGTTCGCGTACGACGTCACGGTCCGGTCGCGCAACGAGCACGGCGAGTCGTCCGAGCCGGAGACCCGCAGGTACTCGCACGTGGTCGTCGCCAACGGCCACCACTGGGACCCGCGTTGGCCGGAGCCGTCCTTCCCCGGCGCGGAGGACTTCCCCGGCACACAGATCCACGCGCACTACTACAAGACACCGGAGGTCTTCGAGGGCAAACGCGTGCTGGTGCTCGGGATCGGCAACTCCGCCACCGACATCGCGGTCGAGGCGTCGCTGGTCGCGGAGCGCACCTACCTCGCGATGCGGCGTGGGGCGCACATCGTGCCGAAGTTCGTCTTCGGGGTGCCGACCGACCACCTGACCGACGGCCCGATCGCCCGGATGCCGACCGTGGTGCAGCAGACCACGATGGCCGCGCTGCTGCGGGTGACCCAGGGCAGGATCACCGACTACGGGCTGCCGCGTCCCGACCACCGGGTGCTGCACGCACACCCCACCGTCAGCGACGACCTGCTCACCCGGCTCGGCCACGGCGACCTCACGGTGCTGCCCAACATCGACCGCTTCGAGGGCTCGAAGGTGTTCTTCGTCGACGGGTCCGCCCACGAGGTCGACGTCGTCGTCTACTGCACCGGCTACAAGGTGAGCTTCCCGTTCCTCGACGAACGCGTGGTGCGCGCGGCCGACAACCACGTGGACCTCTACCGCCGCGTCGTGGACCCCGACCACCACGGGTTGTACTTCGTCGGGCTGATCCAGCCGATCGGCGCGATCATGCCGCTCGCCGAGGCGCAGTCGCACTGGGTGGCCGACCTCGTCACCGGCGCGGCGGCGCTGCCGTCGTACGACGAGATGCGACGTCAGATCCGGCAGTACGACGAGGCGATCCGCGCGCGGTTCGTGGCATCGAAGCGGCACACCATCGAGGTGGACTTCGCCAAGTACCGCTCGGAGATCACCCGGGAGCGCCGCGCCGGGCGGGCCCGCGTCACGGCGCGGACTACGGGGCGGACTACGGGGCGGACTACGGGGCAGCCGGCGACGGTTGCCGGGCGACTCCGGTCGTTCGGCCGAGCCCGACGAAGGTGATCAGGCCGCCGGCCACGAGCAGCCCCGCCGAGATGAGCATCGCGCTCCGGTAGCCGGCCTGGAACACCTCGGGCTGGGCGTAGTCGGCGCCGGCGAGCCCGACCAGCGCGGGCAGCGCCGCGACGGCCAGCAGCGAGCCGGTGCGGGCGACAGCGTTGTTGATGCCGCTGGCGACTCCGGCGAACCGGTCCGGCGCGGCCGCCAGCACGCTTGTCGTCAGCGGTGCCACGAGCGCGACGAGCCCCAGCGAGAACACGGACATGCCCGGCAGCACGTCGAGCCAGTAGTTCGCGTCGGCGCCGAGGGGCACCAGCATCAGCGCGCCGACGCCGCAGACGATCGGCCCTAGGGACATCTGCAGCCGCGGGCCGATCCGCGCCGCGAGCTCGCCCGACTTTGAGGAACCGAAAAGCATGAACAGGGTGATCGGCAGCGTGGCGAAGCCGGCCTGCCACGGCGTGTAGCCGGAGACGACCTGCAGCTGCAGCACCAGGAAGAACGTCATCGCGCCGAGCGCCCCATAGACGAGCAGCGTCATTGCGTTGGCCACGCTGAACATCCGGGACCGGAACAGGTGCAACGGCATCAGTGGGTGCGGGCTGCGCGACTCCACGAGCAGGAACGCCGCGAGCGCGAGGGTGCCACCGACTCCGAAGAGCAGTGCGTAGGGAGACGAGACCTCGATCAGGGCGAAGGTCACACCGCCCAGGCCGAGCACCCCGAGCGCCGAGCCGGTGAGGTCGTAGCCGTGGGGGGCGTCGGGGTCGAGGCTCTCCGGGACGTGCCGGACCCCGACGTACACGATGAGCGCCGCGATCGGCACGTTGACGAGGAAGATCCAGCGCCAGGTGGAGACCTCCACCACCCAGCCGCCGAGCACCGGACCGACGGCGGCGGCGACGCCGCCCAGGCCGGCCCACTGGCCGATCACCTTGCCGCGGTCCTGCGGGGCGAACGAGGCCTGGATGATCGCCAGGCTTCCCGGCGTGAGCAGCGCCCCGCCGACGCCCTGGGCGAGCCGGGCCAGCACCAGCTGGTCGGCGGTCTGCGCGACGGCGCAGAGCAGCGACGCCGCGCCGAACCAGGCGATGCCGATCAGGAACACCCGGCGCCGTCCCCACCGGTCGCCGAGCCCGCCGCCGACGAGGATCAGCGAGGCGAGCGTGAGCAGGTAGGCGTTGACCACCCACTGCAGCTGTGCCATCTCCGCACCGAGGTCGGCGCCGATCGCGGGCAGCGCCACGTTGACGACCGAGCCGTCGAGGATCGCGATGCCCGAGCCGAGGATGGCGGCGAGCAGGACCCACCGGCCGGCGGGCGTGCCGGAGCGGATGAACGGCTCGCCGGTGCCCTGGCAGCCCCCGGTGGTCACGGTCATGTCGAGGGTCCGACCGCGCGGGTGTAGCGCATCTCGGTCGGGTGCGGCGGCCACGGCGCCTCGCGGCGTTCGGGCGCGGGGCGCCAGCCGAGGTGCTCGTAGAGCCGGCGCGCCCGGTGGTTCTCCTCCAGGCACCACAACGACGCGGTCGTGCAGCCGCGCAGCTCCAGCGCCCGCAGCACGGCCTCGATCGCCGTCGAGGCGAGGCCGTTGCCCCAGTGGGCGGGGTGCACCGCGAGGTGCCGCAGCGTGGTGTCGTCGTACGCCGCGAGCACGATCAGGGTGCCGTGCTCCGGCGCCGGAGCGACGAGCACCGACACCGACGGGTCGTCGAGCACCAGGCTCCACCGCGCGAGCACGGCGTCGTCGGGGAACGGGTACCGCTCGGGCGGGAAGACGTGACCGAGTGCGGCCAGGCTGGCCTCGCGCTCGAGGTCGCGGAGCGCGGCCAGGTCGTCCGGGGTCGCCTCCCGGAATGCCGTCGACACCCGGTCATCGTGACACCCGGCACTGACAACGGTCGAGCCGGTTGGACGGCAGCCAAGACAATTAACAGTCAGGCTTGACTGTTTGTTTCGCAGGTCCCAGGATGGCCCGGTGACCACCGCCCAGGCCAACGGCCGCGTCCCGCAGGGCGAGCGCACCCGGGCCATGCGCCAGCGGCTCCTCGACGCGACCGTCGAGTGCCTGGTGGAGCGCGGCTGGAGCGGTACGTCGACCACGCTGGTGTCGCAGCGAGCCGGGGTGAGCCGCGGCGCGCAGCTGCACCACTTCCCGAGCAAGAACGCGCTGGTGCTGGCGGCGGTCGAGCACCTCTCGGAGGTCCGCGGGGTGGAGCTGCGCGCCGCCGCCGACGGCCTGCCCTCGGGCCGGCGTCGCACCCGTGCGGTGCTCGGCGTGCTGGCCGACCACTTCACCAGCCCGGTGTTCACCGCGGCCCTCGAGCTGTGGGTCGCCGGCCGCACCGATCCCGCGCTGCACGAGGCCGTCGGCCCGCTCGAGCAGCGCATCGGCCGCGAGACCCATCGCTACACCGTGGAGCTCCTCGGAGTCGACGAGTCGCAACCGGGCATGCGCGAGCTGGTGCAGGCCACCCTCGACCTGGTTCGCGGGCTCGGGCTGGCCAACACGATCACCGACGACACCGCTCGTCGTGGCCGGATCCTCGACGAGTGGGCGCGGGTGCTCGACGCCCGACTGTCCGGTGGTCGAGCCCGTCGAGACTCGTCTGCGACGGCGCTCCGTGAATCACCCCATAAGTCGCAGACGAATCGTTCGAGGAGCCGTGGATGAGCAAGCTGGACGAGGTGCTCGCGGACCTGCGGGCCGAGGGTGACCAGCTAGACGACCTGGTGGCCGGGCTCGACGGCAGCGACACTGGCGGCTGGCGTACGCCGACCCCGGCGGCCGGCTGGGATATCGCCCACCAGATCGCGCACCTGGCCTGGACCGACGAGACCGCGGTCAAGGCGGCCACCGACAAGGACGCGTGGGACGCCAGCGTGCTGGCCGCGCTCGCCGACCCCGACGGGTTCGTGGACGTCGAGGCGGCCCGCGGCGCGGCCGCCCCGCACGACGAGCTGCTGCACCGCTGGCGCACTGCCCGGGCCGAGCTGGAGAAGGCGCTGCGTGACTACCCGAGCGGCGAGAAGCTGCCCTGGTACGGCCCGCCGATGAGCCCGACCTCGATGGCGACCGCCCGGTTCATGGAGACCTGGGCGCACGCCCGCGACGTCGCCGACGCGCTCGGCGTCGAGCTGCCCCGCGCGGACCGGGTGCGCCACGTGGTGCACCTCGGGATCCGCACTCGAGGCTTCGCGTTCGCCGGCCGCGGTCTCGAGGTGCCGAGCGAGCCGATCCACGTCTCCCTGGTCCTGCCCGGCGGCGGGGTGCACGAGGACGGTCCCGCCGACGCGGCGCAGTCGGTGCGCGGTTCGGCGTACGACTTCGCCCTGCTCGTCACCCAGCGCGTGCACCGAGCCGACACCGACCTCGTCGCCGTAGGTCCGGACGCCGACCGGTGGCTCGACATCGCCCAGGCGTTCGCCGGACCCACCGGCGAGGGCCGGCCGCCCCGGGACGCCCGATGACGCTCCGGGTCGGGAACTGCAGTGGCTTCTACGGGGACCGCCTCTCCGCCATGCGGGAGATGCTGGAGCCGCCTGCGGGGCCGGCGCTCGACGTGCTCACCGGCGACTACCTCGCCGAGCTCACGATGCTGATCCTCGGCAAGGACCAGCTCAAGGACCCCACGCTCGGCTACGCCCGCACGTTCGTGCGCCAGGTCGAGGACTGCCTCGGGCTCGCGCTCGAGAGCGGTGTCCGGATCGTCTCCAACGCCGGCGGCCTCAACCCACGCGGCCTCGCGGAGCGGGTGGCCGAGGTGGCGAAGGGGCTCGGGCTGTCGCCGGCGATCGCGTACGTGCACGGCGACGACCTGCGGCCCCGGATCGACGACCTGGGATTGGTCGACGACCGGTTCGGCCGGCCGCTGACGGCCAACGCCTACCTGGGCGCCAGTGCGATCGCGGAGGCGCTCGTCGCGGGAGCGGACGTCGTGGTCACCGGCCGGGTCACCGACGCGTCCGTCGTCGTGGGGCCGGCGATCGCGCACTTCGGCTGGGAGATGACGGAGTACGACGCGCTGGCCGGCGCCACCGTCGCGGGGCACGTCGTCGAGTGCGGCACCCAGGCGACGGGCGGGAACTTCTCCGGCTTCCGCGACCTGGTCGCCTCCGGGGGGACCGAGCCGCTCGGCTTCCCGGTTGCCGAGATCGAGGCCGACGGCTCGTGCGTCATCACCAAGCACGCCGGCACCGGGGGCGCGGTCACGGTCGACACGGTGACGGCCCAGCTGATGTACGAGGTGCAGGGTCCGACCTACGTCGGCCCCGACGTCAGCACGCACCTCGACAGCATCCGGCTCGACGACGACGGCCCCGACCGCGTCCGGGTCACCGGGGTGCGCGGGTCCGCGCCGCCCCAGGCGCTCAAGGTGTGCCTGAACTTCCTCGGCGGCTACCGCAACAGCGCCGAGCTGGTGCTCACCGGGCTCGACATCGACGCCAAGGCGGAGTGGGCCAAGGCACAGGTCGAGACCGCGCTGGCGGGGCGCCGGCCCGCCGACCTGGAGTGGTCGCTCGCCCGCACCGAGCACGCCGACGCCGACACCGAGGAGGCCGCCTCCTGCCTGCTCCGGGTGACCGTCCGCGACGCCGACCAGGCCCTCGTCGGCAAGGGCTTCACGGCCCCGCTCGTTGAGCTCGCCCTCGGTTCCTACCCCGGCTTCACCCTCACCGCGCCCCCCGCACCCGCGACCCCCTATGCCGTCTACCGCCCCGGCTACGTCCCCCGCGACGCCGTCGCCCCGAGCGCCACCTTCGTCACCGGCCCCACCGGCGAGGAGTCAGGTACTCAGGCCCCTCACCGGCGTGTCGCTGCACCGGTGACCCCTCGCGCGGCCGTGGGACAGGCACCGACCTCCGACGTCCCGGACGGGCCGACGAGACGGGCGCCGCTGGGGCTGGTCGCGCACGCCCGCTCCGGCGACAAGGGCGGCGACGCGAACGTCGGCCTGTGGGCGATCGACGCCGCCCGCCGCCCGGACCGGGTGGCCTGGTTGCTCGCGACCCTCACCCCGGACGTCGTACGACGGCTGGTGCCGGAGGCCGCGGAGCTCGACGTCGAGGTGCACCCCCTGGCCAACCTGGGCGGCGTCAACGTGGTGCTGCACGGCCTGCTGGCTGACGGGGTGGCGGCTTCGAGCCGGTTCGACCCGCAGGCCAAGGCGTTGGGCGAGTGGCTGCGGTCCCGGCACCTCGACATCCCGGAGGGGGTTCTTCGCGAGGAAGGCGAGCGAGGTACGAGCAAGCGACCGAGCGGAGGCAGGTCACAGTGAGCGGGTTCTGGACCGACGAGCAGAAGGCGCTGCGCGAGTCGGCGCGGGCGTTCGTGCGCACCGAGGTCGCGCCGCACCTGCAGGCGTGGGAGGACGCCGGCGAGGTCCCGCGCGACCTGCACCTGAAGGCCGCGAAGCTCGGGCTGCTCGGGCTCGGAGTCCCGGAGGAGTACGGCGGCAGTGGCGGCACGTTCCTCGACGCGCTCGCGGTGTCCGAGGCGTTCACCGACGCCGGCGCGTCGAGCGGGCTGCTGGCCGCACTGTTCACCGGCGGCATCGCGCTGCCACACATCATCGCGTCCGGCAACGCCGACCTGATCGACCGGTTCGTGCGGCCGACCCTGGCCGGCGAGGCGATCGGCGCGCTCGCGATCACCGAGCCGGGCGGCGGCTCCGACGTCGCCGCCCTGCGCACCACCGCACGACGCGAGCGCGACGCCTACGTCGTCGACGGTGCGAAGACGTTCATCACCTCGGGCGTGCGCGCCGACTTCGTGACGACGGCTGTGCGCACCGGTGGCCCCGGTTATGGCGGGATCAGCCTGCTGGTGATCGAGAAGGGGCTGCCCGGCTTCGAGGTGACCCGGGCCTTGGCGAAGATGGGCTGGCACTGCTCCGACACCGCCGAGCTGTCGTTCACCGACGTGCGGGTGCCGGCGGTCAACCTCGTGGGCGAGGAGAACGGCGGGTTCGCGCAGATCGCGCAGGCGTTCGTGGTCGAGCGGCTCGCGCTCGCCGCGCACGGGTACGGGATCGCCCAGCGCGCGCTCGACCTCGCCGCGTCGTACTGCCGCGAACGGGAGACGTTCGGCCGCCCGCTGCTCGCCAACCAGGTGGTGCGGCACCGGCTCGTCGAGATGCACCGCCGGGTCGACGTGGCGCGCACCTACACGCGTCAGGTCGCGCGCCGTTTCGTCGACGGGGAGGACCCGCTGGCGGAGGCCCTGCACGCCAAGGCGACCGCCGTCGAGTGCGCCGAGTGGGTGGTCAGCCAGGCCGTCCAGCTGTTCGGTGGCAGCGGCTACATGCACGGGACCGAGGTCGAGCGGCACTACCGCGACGCCCGGATCCTCGGAATCGGAGGAGGAGCCACCGAGGTGCTGACCGACCTGAACGCCAAGCTCCTGGGGTATGCCGTTTGGTCCCCAACGACAGGCCCCGACCCCCAAGACCTGCCGTTGGGGACCAAACCGCAAGCATCGGGGGCCGCGTCATGAGCAACAGGGCCGCGATGCTCGAGAAGCTGGCCGCCCTCGACGCCGAACACGCCAAGGCGGTCGCCGGAGGCGGTGAGAAGTACGTCGAGCGGCACCGCAGTCGCGGCAAGCTCACCGCCCGAGAGCGCATCGAGCTGCTCGTCGACGAAGGGTCGGCGTTCCTCGAGCTATCCCCGCTCGCGGGCTGGGGGTCCGACTTCGCGGTCGGCGCATCGGTGGTGACCGGCATCGGCGTCGTGGAGGGCGTCGAGTGCATGGTGATCGCCAACGACCCGACCGTGCGTGGCGGCGCGAGCAACCCGTGGACGTTGAAGAAGGTGCAGCGCGCGGCTCAGATCGCCCGCGAGAACCGTCTGCCGAGCATCAACCTCGTCGAGTCCGGGGGCGCGGACCTGCCCACCCAGAAGGAGATCTTCATCCCGGGCGGGGCCCTGTTCCGCGGGCTGACCCAGGCGTCCGCGGCCAGGACGCCGACGATCGCGCTGGTGTTCGGCAACTCCACCGCGGGCGGCGCCTACGTGCCGGGCATGAGCGACTACGTCGTGATGGTGAAGGAGCAGGCGAAGGTGTTCCTCGGCGGCCCGCCGCTGGTGAAGATGGCGACCGGTGAGGAGTCCGACGACGAGTCGCTCGGCGGTGCCGAGATGCACGCGCGCACGTCCGGCCTCGCCGACTACCTCGCGGTCGACGAGCCCGACGCGATCCGGCTCGGCAGGCGGATCGTGGCGCGGCTCAACTGGCGCAAGGCCGTCGCCGCGCCGGCCGCGGCGTACGCCGAACCCGATCACGATCCCGACGAGCTGCTCGACCTGATCCCCGAGGACCTGAAGGAGCCGTTCGACCCGCGCGAGGTGATCGCAAGGCTCTGCGACGGGGTCGGGTCCGGCAACGAGATCGCGTTCGACGAGTTCAAGCCGCTCTACGGGCCGTCGCTCGTGACCGGCTGGGCCAAGGTGCACGGCCGGCAGATCGGCATCCTGGCGAACGCCCAGGGCGTGCTGTTCAGCGAGGAGTCGCAGAAGGCGGCCCAGTTCATCCAGCTCGCCAACCAGATCGACGTACCCCTGCTCTTCCTGCACAACACCACCGGCTACATGGTCGGCAAGGAGTACGAGCAGGGCGGCATCATCAAGCACGGCGCGATGATGATCAACGCGGTCAGCAACTCCACCGTGCCGCACCTCTCGATCATGATGGGCGCGTCGTACGGCGCCGGCAACTACGGCATGTGCGGCCGCGCCTACGACCCGCGGTTCCTCTTCACCTGGCCGTCGGCGAAGTCCGCCGTGATGGGGCCGGCCCAGCTCGCCGGCGTGCTGTCGATCGTCGCGCGTCAGGCGGCCGAGGCGAAGGGCCAGCCCTACGACGACGAGGGCGACGCGCAGATGCGGGCCTTCGTCGAGCAGTCGGTCGAGGAGCAGAGCCTGCCGTTCTTCCTGTCCGGGATGGTGTACGACGACGGCGTGATCGACCCGCGCGACACCCGCACCGTGCTCGGCATCTGCCTGTCAGTCATCGAGAACGCACCGATCGAGGGCACCGACCGCTTCGGTGTCTTCCGGATGTAACGCGGTGGTCGAGCCCGTCGAGACCTGCCAGGAGAGGGAGATCGTGACCATCCAGAGACTGCTCGTCGCCAACCGCGGCGAGATCGCCTCGCGTGTGTTCGCCAGCTGCCGCCGGCTCGGCATCGGCACGGTGGCCGTGCACGCCGACGCCGACGCCGGCCTGCCGTACGTCGCCGAGGCCGACCTCGCCGTACGCCTTCCCGGCGACAGCCCCGCGGACACCTACCTGCGCCCCGACCTGCTCGTCGAAGCCGCGCTCGCGGCCGGGGCCGACGCGGTGCACCCCGGCTACGGCTTCCTGTCGGAGAACGCCGCCTTCGCACGGAAGGTCATCGACGCCGGTCTCGCCTGGGTCGGCCCGGACCCGGAGTCGATCGAGCTGATGGGCTCGAAGGTCGAGGCCAAGAAGCGGATGGCCGACGCCGGCGTACCCCTGCTCGCCGACCTCGACCCGGCGGCCGTCTCCGACGCCGACCTGCCGGTGCTCGTCAAGGCCTCCGCCGGGGGTGGCGGGCGCGGCATGCGGGTCGTGCGCGACCTCGGCGACCTGCCCGGCGCCGTCGAGGCGGCATCCGCCGAGGCGCTCTCCGCGTTCGGCGACGGGACGGTCTTCGTCGAGCGCTTCGTCGAGCACGGCCGGCACGTCGAGGTGCAGGTCGTGGGGGACGCCGAGGGCGTCGTCGTCTTCGGCGACCGGGACTGTTCGGTGCAGCGCCGCCACCAGAAGGTCGTCGAGGAGGCACCTGCGCCGGGGCTCACCGACACGACCCGGCGCGCGCTGCACGCCGCCGCCCGCGCCGCTGCCGAGGCGATCGGCTACCGCGGGGCCGGCACCGTCGAGTTCCTGCTCGACCCGGCCGACGAGCAGTTCTGGTTCTTGGAGATGAACACCCGGTTGCAGGTCGAGCACCCGGTCACCGAGCTGGTGCACGGCGTCGACCTGGTCGAGCAGCAGCTCCGCGTGGCCGAGGGGTCACTCGTGCAGCGCCACGCCGGTGAGGTGCCTGAAGTTCTGACTCCTCGCGGGCATGCGATGGAGGCGCGGCTCTACGCCGAGGACCCGTCGCGCGACTGGCAGCCGCAGAGCGGTGTGCTGACCGCGTTCGATTTCCCGGTGCTGCCGGGCGTGCGTGTGGATGCCGGGTACGCCGAGGGCAGCACCGTCACGACGCACTACGACGCGATGCTGGCCAAGGTGGTCGCGCACGCGCCGACCCGGGACGAGGCGGTCCGGCTGCTCGCGAGCGTGCTGGCCGGCGCCCGGATCCACGGCGTGGCCACCAACCGCGACCTGTTGCTCCGGGTGCTGCGGGCCGAGGCGTTCCGCGCCGGCGACGTGAGCACCGACCTCCTCGACCGGCACGGGCTGCTGCTGGGCCAGGAGCCCGAGCGCGACCACGTCGCCCTCAGCGCCTTCGCGGCGGCCGTCGCGCTGGCCGAGCACGGTGCCGCCACGCGCGTGGTGCAGCGCGGCATCCCCGTCGGTTGGCGCAACGTGGTGTCCTCGCCGCACACGACGCTGTTCGGGCACCGCGGCGGCGAGGTCGTCGTGGCGTGGCTCGGCGGAGCAGGCTACGCATCGGCCGACGGCACCATGACCGTCGTCGAAGCGTCCCCGACGACCGTGGTGGTCGGGCGCCACGGCGTGCGGCACCGCTGTGCGGTCGCCGTGACCGAGCGCTCCGTCGACGTCGACTCCGCACTCGGGCACATCGCGCTTCGTCGTACCCCGCGCTTCGTCGACCCAGCCGACCAGGTCGCGTCGGGCTCGCTGCTCGCCCCGATGCCCGGGTCGGTCGTCAGCGTCTCGGTCACACCGGGCGCCGAGGTCGGCGCCGGGCAGCCGGTGCTCGTGCTCGAGGCGATGAAGATGCAGCACACCGTCACCGCGCCGCACGCCGGCGTCGTGTCCGAGATCAACGTCTCCGTCGGCGACCAGGTCGCCGCCGGGGACGTCCTGGCCGTCGTAGAGGAAGAGGACCGATGACCGATACAGTGCAGCCCGCGTTCAGCGAGAGCGAGGAGCGGCGAGCGCTTCGACAGGCGGTGGCGAAGCTGGCCAGCGGCTACGGCCGGGACTACTTCGTGCAGCAGGCGCGCAGCGGCGGGAAGACCACTGACCTGTGGTTGGAGATCGGCAAGCACGGCTACCTCGGGATCAACATCCCCGAGGAGTACGGCGGGGGTGGCGGCGGCATCGGCGACGTGGCGGCTGTCTGCGAGGAGCTCGCGGCGCAGGGCTGCCCGCTGCTGATGATGGTGGTCTCGCCCGCGATCTGCGGCACGGTCATCAGCCGCTTCGGCACCGACGAGCAGAAGCGGCGGTGGCTGCCCGGGATCGCCGACGGGACCGCCACCATGGCGTTCGCGATCACCGAGCCCGACGCCGGCACCAACTCCCACAACATCACCACCACCGCGCGCCGTACCGAGGCGGGCTGGGTGCTCGACGGCCGCAAGATCTACATCTCAGGCGTCGACGAGGCCGACAACGTGCTCGTGGTCGCCCGCACCGAGGACGCGCGCAGCGGCAGGCTCAAGCCCTGCCTGTTCGTCGTGCCCACCGACGCTCCCGGCTTCGAGTACCAGCCGATCGCGATGGAGATCGTCAGCCCCGAGCAGCAGTTCACCGTCTTCATCGACGACGTGAGACTGCCGGCCGACGCACTGGTCGGCGACGAGGATGCGGGCCTGGTCCAGCTGTTCGCGGGCCTCAACCCGGAGCGGATCATGGCGGCGTCGTTCTCCACCGGTCTGGCCCGTTACGCCCTCGACAAGGCGGTCGCCTACGTGAAGCAGCGCGAGGTCTTCGGTGCCCCGATCGGCACCCACCAGGGACTCGCGCACCCGCTGGCGCAGTCGAAGATCGAGATCGAGCTGGCCCGGCTGATGACCCAGAAGGCGGCCGCGCTGCACGACGCGGGCGACGACGTGGGTTCGGGGGAGGCGGCGAACATGGCGAAGTACGCCGCCGCGGAGGCGGCCTGCGACGCCGCCGACCGGGCCGTCCAGGCACACGGCGGCAACGGGATCACCCAGGAGTACGGTGTGGCCGGTTTGCTGGTCGCCGCCCGGGCCGGCCGGATCGCCCCGGTCACGCGGGAGATGATCCTGAACTACGTGGGCATGCACTCGCTGGGCCTGCCGAAGTCCTACTGAGGGAGAACACGTGAGCGACGAGTACGACGAGCTGGTCCACTACCGCGTCGACGACCACGTCGCGAGCCTGGTGCTGGACAGCCAGCACAACCGCAACGCGCTGTCGAAGCAGCTCGTCGGGGAGCTGCTCGCGGGGCTCGAGCGTGCCGAGGCCGATGACGACGTGAAGGTCGTGCTGATCCGGGCCGACGGCCGCACGTTCTGCTCCGGCGCGGACCTCTCCGAGGCCAGCGGGGAGGGCATGGAGAAGGCCGCTGGGGTGCTGGTCGACCTGCAGCGCCGGATCGCCACCCTCGCCAAGCCGGTGGTCGCTCGGGTGCACGGCAGCGTCCGGGCCGGCGGCATCGGCATCGTGGCCGCGGCCGACATCGCGGTCAGCGCGACCGACGCGACGTACGCCTTCACCGAGGTCCGTCTCGGCCTCACGCCCGCAGCGATCTCGCTGTCGGTGCTGCCGCGGATGACCGACCGTGGAGCGGCGCTGACGTTCCTGACCGGCGAGGTGTTCGACGGCCGCGCCGCGGAGAGGCACGGCCTGGTCACGCTGGCCGTGCACGAGGACGAGCTCAACAGCGAGGTGGACGAGATCTGCGCCTCGCTCGCCAAGGGCAACCCGCAGGGACTGCGTGAGACCAAGGCCCTGGTCGGCCGGCCGCTCGTCGAGCGGATCGACCGTCACGGTGCCGACCTGGCCGCCCTGTCGGCGCGGCTGTTCGGTTCCGACGAGGCGAAGGCCGCGATGCTCGCGTTCCTGAACCGGAAGAAGGGCTGAGGCCTCAGCCGGCACGCAGCCGCGGGGTCCACGGGTGCGGCGAGCGGTTGCCGAACCGCGGCGCCCCGGAGTTGTCGATGATCTCGTCGCCGTCGCGCTGCATCACCGACGCGCCGAACCGGAGCTGCACCCAGTCCGGGTCGCCGAGGCACGATCGCGGGACGGCCACCCGCAGGTGGTCGGCGGCGTAGTCGATCCGGATGCCGACCGGGCAGGCGTGCTTCCTCTCCTGGAACAGGAAGCCGGCGCGGTCCCGCCCGGTCGCCATGACCGTGAACGTCTCCCGGCCGCTCGGCGTACGCGTCTCGACGCCGGCGAACAACGTCCCGGCCCGCGCCAGCTCGACGAACGACGCCCGGACCACGACCCGGTCGTCGCGGTGGTCGAACCGGGTGCGGACGACGTCGGCGTACCGGCGTCCCGGGGCCGGAACGGAGACGTCGGAGTCCCACAGGACCCGCGACAGGTCGTCGCGACGGTCGGGCTGCACGTGCTCCTGCGCGGCTGCCGGCCCTGCCGGGACGAGGATGCACGCCGCTGCGGTGCCGGCAGCGGCGAGACGGATGGAGTTGCGCACGATTTCCCCCTTGGTCAGTCGGCGCCCACCTCCGGGCGCCCTCAGGGGATGAGGTTGGTGGCTGTCCGCGTGATACTTGGCGCATGAGAAGCGATGCCTCCCTGGTCGAGGAGTACCTCGACGAGCTGCCCGCCGAGCGCCGTGAGGCGATCAGCGCCGTCCGCGACGTGGTCAACGAGCACCTCCCGGAGGGGTACGACGAGGTGATCGCCTCCGGGATGATCAGCTGGGTCATCCCGCTCGAGGACTACCCCGACACCTACAACGGGCAACCGCTCGGGGTGGCCGCGCTCGCGTCCCAGAAGAACTACATGTCGCTCTACCTGCTGGGCGTCTACGCCGACGAGGGACTCGAGGAGTGGTTCCGGCAGCAGTACGACGAGCGGGGGCTCAAGCTCGACATGGGCAAGTCGTGCGTGCGCTTCAAGCGGCTCGACCAGGTGCCGCTCGACGTGATCGGAGAGGTGATCCGAAGGGTGCCGCCCGACGCCTACATCGCCCGGTACGAAGCCTCCCGCGCGGCGACCGCCAAGGGCCGCTGACCGTCGTACCCCCACCGATGTCGGTAGCTCGACCGTGATCTGGGGACCACCCCCGAGCTACCGATATCGGTAGCCGAACCGTGACGTGGGGACCACGCGACGCATACCGACATCGGAGGGCAGAGGACGGTCAGGGGCCGAGCTCCTTCTTCTCGTAGGCCCGGATCTCGTCGATCACGATCGTGGAGAGCGGCGAGTCCAGCTCCCGGTGGTCCCAGGCGGTGTCCTTGATCCGGGACACCAGCTCTCGCAGCGCCGCGGTCTCGTGGCGCATCCGGTCGAGCGAGGCCGCGTCGACCGCGGACTGGCCGGCGGCGTTGCGACCCATCGAGAAACCGGCGACGCCGGCGACGACCACGAGGAGGAGCAGGATCATCGGTGTCATGGCGGGCTCCCTGCGACACAGCACCCGGACGGTGTACTTGCAGATTAGGCCACGCCGGAAAACCCCGGGGCCCGCTGCGCGACGGCCGAGGGTTCACCGGCATGACCTTCCGGGCCCCGGTCACCCGCACCGTGTCGGGAAACCCGCCGAGGGCGCTCGGTCACGGTTGTAGGATTACCGACTTGCCTGATTCGCACACCCGCAGCACCCAGGAACGGTGAACGACTTGTCCGTCGATGTCGCACGCGACGACGTAGCCCTGCAGGAGATCGCCTCCGAGCAGGAGTTCGTCGACCGCGTCTACCGGCAGCTCGAGCTGTCGACCCAGCAGGCCCAGGCGCTCGCCAAGGAGGGCTACGGCCGCGGCAGCCTCGGCCACGAGGGCGGTCTCGTCGAGCGGGACGCGATGGTGTTCCAGGCGGCCAAGCGGATCGCCACCCTCAACGCCGCCCACGAGGGGCTGGTGTTCGGGCGGCTCGACCTCGACGACTCCATCAGCCAGGGCGACGGTCCCCGCTACGTCGGCCGGATCGGCCTGCGTGACGAGAACCGCGACTCGATGCTGGTCGACTGGCGCGCACCGGCCGCGGCCGTCTTCTACCAGGCTACGGCGGCGGACCCCCAGGGCGTCGTACGACGGCGCGTCCTGCGGTGCGCGGGCGCCAGGGTGACCGCCGTGGAGGACGACCTCCTCGACCCCGACCACCCGGCCGCAGACGCCCTGCCGGTGGTCGGCGAGGGCGCCCTGATGGCGCAGCTGTCCCGGGCGCGCGACCGCACCATGCACTCCATCGTGGCCACCATCCAGGCCGAGCAGGACCTGGCGATCCGGGCGCCCAGCAAGGGCGTCGTCACCATCACCGGGGGTCCCGGCACCGGCAAGACCGTGGTCGCGCTGCACCGTGCGGCGTACCTGCTCTACTCCGACCGCCGCCGCTACGAGACCGGCGGCGTGCTGGTCGTGGGTCCGTCGGGCGTCTTCATGCGCTACATCGAGCGGGTGCTGCCGTCGCTCGGCGAGACCGCGGTGGCGCTGCGGTCGCTGGGCGAGGTGGTCGACGGCGTGAAGGGCACCCGCCACGACGCCCCGGCCGTCGCCGACGTCAAGGGCGCCGCCCGGATGGCCGAGCTGATGCGCCGGGCCGCACGGCAGGCCGTCCCCGGAGCGCCGCGCGAGTTCCGGGTCTTCTACCGCGACGACACCCTGGTGCTGTCCGGTCGGGACCTCAACCGGCTCCGCCGGCAGCTGCTCTCGCAGGGCAAGCGCAACCGGCAGATCCCGCGGGTCGCCGCAACACTGCT
Organism: Nocardioides sp.; assembly: GCF_035697785.1. Taxonomy (GTDB): domain Bacteria; phylum Actinomycetota; class Actinomycetes; order Propionibacteriales; family Nocardioidaceae; genus Nocardioides_B. The sequence goes on along the minus strand of NZ_DASSCL010000106.1, from coordinate 2,227 downwards.
CGACGCGCTCTGGCGGCAGGTCCGCGGCGAGCGTGGCCGCGAGCGCGGCAAGGAGGAGTTCGTCGACACGATGCTGGGCGACTCGGCATTCGTCGAGTTCGCGCTGTCCTGGTGGCCGGCCCTCGACGCGACCGACGTGCTCGGCTGGTTGCGCGACCCCGAGCTGCTCGGCCGGGTCGGCGAGGGGGTGCTGAGCCACGACGAGCTGGCGCTGCTCAGCAAGTCGTGGAAGGACCGCGACGGGGGCGACTGGTCGGTCGAGGACGTCGCGCTCCTCGACGAGGTGCGCTACCTGCTCGGCGACGCCCCGGAGCACCCCCACGAGGACGACCCGCTGGCGCACCTGGTCGACGAGAACATGCCCGAGCTGACCACGATCACCGACCGGGAGTTCTCCCGCGGCCGTGCGATGACACGCACGGAGGACGACGGCTACGCGCACGTGCTGGTCGACGAGGCGCAGGACCTCACCCCGATGCAATGGCGGATGGTCGGCCGGCGCGGGCGCGCCGCGACCTGGACCATCGTCGGCGACCCGGCGCAGTCCTCCTGGCCGGTGCCGGCCGAGGCCGCCGCGGCGCGGGAGGAGGCGCTCGGCGACAAGGCCCGTCACGACTTCCACCTGTCGACCAACTACCGCAACAGCAAGGAGATCTACGACTTCGCCGCGGCGTACGCCGGGCGCGTGGGTCTCGACGCCGACCTGCCCAACGCGGTGCGGTCGACCGGGATAGCCCCGGAGGAGCGCCGCGTGGACGACCTCCACGGCGGGGTGCGCGCGGCGGTCACCGAGCTCGCCGGGGGAGTCGAGGGCACGATCGCGGTCGTGGTCCCCGTCGACCGGCGCGCCGAGGTCACCGGCTGGCTCGAGTCCTGGCCCGAGTTCGCGGGCGCCATCCGCGGCGAGGGTCGCAACGACGCCCGGATCGTCGTGCTCACCGGACTCGACACCAAGGGCCTCGAGTTCGACGGCATCGTCGTCGTGCAGCCCGACGAGATCGAGCGGGAGTCGGCCACCGGTCGGTCCACCCTGTACGTCGTGCTGACCCGGGCCACCCAGCGGATGGTCACCGTCAGCGCCTGATACGCCGGGCCGGTGCGGCGCCGTGGCGTCGTAGGCTTCCGGCCATGGCCGATGCCGCGACGACGCCCCGGGCCGCGCTCGACGCGGTGATGGGACACGAGGCGTGGGCCCTGATCCGCCGGTCGACCCGGGTCGGGGACCGCGACACCATCGGGCTGGTCGGCGGCCGGCCCTGGGTGGCGGAGTCGATCCTCGACATCCCTCTGGAGGAGGGTCCGCCGGAGCTCGGCCGCCGGTGCGACCGCCTGGTCGCGGTGCCGTTCCGCCAGGTCACCGAGCGCGGCTTCGAGGCCCATGACGACGGCACCCCGCTGGTGGTCGTCGACGTCGAGGACGAGTGGGAGATCTCGGTCGCCGAGGCTCTCGAGCTGCTCCCCGACGTACCTGTCGAGTTCACCGACCGTGGTGGTTTCGACGTCGACGACGACAAGTACGCCAAGACCGTCGAGGCGATCATCGACGACGAGATCGGCTGCGGCGAGGGCGCCAACCTGGTGGTCGGGCGGCACTACCGCGCCGTCCTCGCCGACTGGACGCCGGACGTCGCGCTGACCGTGTACCGGCGGCTGCTGGAGCGTGAGCGCGGCGCCTACTGGACCTTCCTGTTCTTCACCGGCGACCGCTACCTCGTCGGCGCCAGCCCCGAGCGGCACGTCAGCGTGCACGGCGGCCCCGACGGCGGGGACGTCCGGATGAACCCGATCAGCGGCACCTTCCGGCTGCCGGCCAGCCCGGTCACCAGCCCGGACGGGGAGCCGGCCGCGGACCTCAGGCGTGACCTGCTGGCGTTCCTGCGCGACGAGAAGGAGATCTACGAGCTCTTCATGGTCGTCGACGAGGAGCTGAAGATGATGTGCGACATCTGCCACGAGGGTGGCCAGGTGCTCGGACCCTTCCTCAAGCCGATGACCCACCTGATCCACACCGAGTACCTCCTCGCCGGCCGCAGCGACCGCGACCCCCGCGAGATCCTGCGCGACACGATGTACGCCGCCACGGTGACCGGCTCGCCGGTGGAGAACGCGTGCCGGCTGATCAAGCAGTACGAGCCGGAGGGCCGCGGCTACTACGGCGCCGCGCTCGCGGTGATCGGCCGGGACGAAGACGGGCTGCCGATCATCGACAGCCCGATCGTGATCCGCA